>JADGCN010000006.1 GCA_015228975.1 Magnetococcales bacterium | reverse complement strand
GTATTTCCCAAATCACTGCTGGCAATGGTCAGGGTGTCGGTGCCGTTATAATCGGCGTTCGGGGTATAGATCAATCCCGCCAACGCCGCATTCACCTGGGCTGAGGTACCGGCTATGGTGACGCTAGCAGATGTATTATTTGTAATGATGGCACCACCACCCGTGGTGACACTCAGCGTTCCATGGGTAACATTCACAACGGTGGCAAGGTCATCCACCCCACCCACTTGAGAATTGTCGGTTGCGTCACTCACCGAAATCAAATTGAAATGGGCGGCGTCGAAGGTTTGAGTACCATCCTCGTTGAGGAGTGCCGTGTTCGCTTGCAAGGTGTTGACCGGGGCATCGTTGACGGCGTTTATCGTAATGGCAATGGTATCGACATCGGCAAGGGCACCACCGCCAGTGTTACCGACATCGTTGGTGGTAATGGTAAGGGTATCGGTACCGTTGTAGTTGGAATTGGGGATGTAAACCATCGCATTCAGGGCGGCATTCACCTGAGCTGCCGTACCGAAAATGGTGACACTGCCCGTCCAGTTCGTGGTGACGGTACTGCCCCCGCCCGTAACGGCTCCGATAATTCCATGCGATGCACTGACCACTGTTACAAGGAAATCATTCGATCCGACCTGGGAGGTGTCAATCACATCACTCACCGTGACCAGCTTGGTATTGGCGGCATTAAAAACAATACTGGAATCTTCGTTCAGGGTGGCTGTAACCGCCTGCAATGTGTTGACCGGGGCATCGTTGACGGAAGCAATAAAGTTCGTAAGGGTATTCAATCCCGGGCCAATGGCTGAAGAACCACCCGGACTGGAGGTGTCGACGGTCACCCGGGTTTCCAGGCCATTGGTGGTGGAAAATGACCCCGCGTAGGTGTCATCAAGCGGACGAATTTGTACGTTGACCGTTGATCCTGAAAAATTGGCCACCGGGACAAAACGCAACAGAGTCGTGGAAGACAATGCCAAGGCGTTGGCGTTATCCGCAACCACACCCACATCAAACCAATCGGTGCCACCGTTTGACGAATATTGCCAACTTCCCGCCGTGAGGGCATTGCTGGCGTTGGCGACAATGGCCACTCCCTTCAACGAGGAACCGGCATCAATATCCGAAAACAGAGAGGTCATCAGGTTGGCGACGGTATTCCCCGGAGGATTGAACGTGTCCTCGGAAATCTGCGCCAATGCAGGATTGCCCAACATGCTTGGGGCATTATTGGTAGCCGAGATGGTCGTACCCAAGGTATTGGTTGTGGCGGCAATGGGGGTGGAACCACCATTGACACTGGCATCCTGGAGGGACCGCGTCTGGCCGGCATTGGTTGTGGAATATCCGGCGGCGTAGGTCGTATCCACGGCCCGTACCGTGAGTGGGGTAGGGGTGCCGGTGTATCCCGAGACTTGAACAAAACGAACGGAACTGTTTCTTCCCACCATCAAGGCCGAAGTATCTGTCACCACGCCAACGTTGTACCAGTTGATGCCATCGGAGGAATATTGCCAAGCCCCTTCGTTAACCGAATCGGCGGTATTGCCAACAATCGCCAAACCACCAAACGACAAATTCCAATCCACATCGACGAACAAACCCAGGAAAAGGGCGTTGACCGTGGCACCGCTCGGCATGGCAACCCCGCCGACCGAAGCCAAGGTGGCATTTCCTGAAAAACTGGGGGCATCGTTAACCGGAGTGACATCGATTGTGATGGTTTTGGCGACCGGATCAAGGTTGACCCCTCCGTTGGCAGTACCACCGTCATCCTCCACCTTGAAGGTAAAGGATGTGTAGGCTGACCAAGCGTCGTTGGGTGCCGGAGTAAAAACCAGTTTGTTGCCGGTTATGTCGGCCACCGGAATAAAACTGCCAATGGTTACGGCAACACCATTATTGGTCAATGCCCCAAAAACAGGCAGCGTGGTGATTTTAATGCGATTGAGGGCATTGGATGGGGTATCGCTGACATCGGTGAAACCAAAATCAGAAGCCGCAAAAGTATGGAAGCCGTCCTCCAGAATGGTGACCGTGTTGTTGGTACCCGAGGGGGCATCATTAACCGAATTGATGGTCAAAGCGATGGTATTGGTGGCTGTAAGAGTTCCCCCCACACCGGAATTGCCCAGGTCGCTGGTGGCGATGGTCAGTGTATCGGCACCGTTGTAGTTGGTAGTCGGGGTATATACCAAACCATTCAGCGCCGCATTGACTTGGGCGGCGGTTCCCGAAATGGTAACGCTGGCCGTGGTATTGTTGGTAATGGTGGCACCACCACCCACAACGGTTGCCGTCAACTGGCCATGGGTGACACTGACAACCGTACTGAGATGATCTGTCGATCCGGCGTAAACGGTATCGGTGATATCGCTTACAGTGATCAGATTCGCGTTTCCGGCATTGAATGTTGCGGACGCATCTTCATTGAGGCTTACCGCAACGGCTTGTAAGGTATTGATCGGCTGGTCGTTGACGGGATTGATCGTGATTGCGATGGTATTGGTAGCGGTCAGCGCCCCCCCACTACCACTATTGCCCAAATCGTTGGTCACGATAGTCAGGGTGTCCGCACCATTGTAACTGGCCGTTGGGGTGTAGATCACGCCATCGAGCGCCGCATTGACCTGGGCGGCGGTGCCGGCGATGGTAACGCTGGCCGATGCGTTGCCGGTGATGATGGCACCACCACCAACTGTTGCCGTCAATTGGCCATGAACCACGCTGAGGGTGGTCGAAAGGGCATCCACCGAACCCGCTTGCGAAGTATCAGACGTGTCATTCACCGTGATTAAATGACTGCTGCCCGCATTGAATATTTGGGATGCATCTTCATTGAGGGTGGCGGTTGCGGCTTGCAGGGTATTGACCGGGGAATCGTTAACGGCATTAACGGTACTATGAATGGCGTTGATGCTGTTTGAATAAGGGGACCGGCTATCGGGTATGGAGGTATCCAACGTAACCCGGGTCGCGGTGGAAAATCCCCCGGCATAAGTGTTATCCAACCCCCGTATGTCCAGTGTTGGTGGGGTACCGTTATAGTGGGCAACCGAAGAAAAACGCACCAGACTGGCGGCAGAGACCGCAAGGGCATTGGCATTGTCGCCAACATTGCCCACATCATACCAATTCGCGCCGCCATCCGGGGAATATTGCCAAGCTCCCTGGGTAACGGCATTGGCGGTATTCGCGACAATGGCAACCCCACCCAGGGAAGAACCCGGGTCAATGTCGGAAAATTGATTGGAGAACAAGGAAGTCACGGTTGCCGTTGTCGGTGCGGTATCTTCGTTGAATGCGCTGAGTGTGGCATCACCCGTCAGACTGGGGGTGTTATTGGGAGGATTGATAAACGTTCCCAAAGTTACAGGCGTAGTGGCAATCGCACTACTGCCGCCATGGGTGGAGGTATCCACTGTCACCCGCGATTCGCCGGCGTTAGTCGTGGAATATCCACCCATGTAGGTGTTATCCAACCCGCGTACCGACAAAGGGGTGGGCACACCATTGAAGGAGAGAACCGGGAGAAATCGGACATGTGTCGCGGGGGAAAGGGCCAGGGCTGTGGCACCATCCGCCACACTGCCGACATCAGCCCAGTGGATCCCGTCTGAAGTATATTGCCATACCCCTTCCGTGGTGGCATTGGCGGAATTGTCGACAATGGCCAAGCCCGCAAAGGATGAACCCAGATCGACGTCCGAATATAAATTGACAACGGCACTGTTGAACAACGTACTGAGGCTTGCACCACCAGGAGCAGCCATGCCGGCGTTAATCGAGGCCAGGGTGGCATTACCAGTCAGTACCGGGGCATCGTTGACGGCGGTCACGGTGATGGTCGCCGTATCGGTCGCTGTACTGAAAGCCGTTGTTGCACCCGTGCTGGTGGATGCATCGACCTTATTGCCAGCGCTGCCCGAAGTCTGATCCCAGGCCCGATAGGTCACTGTGGCGCTGTCGGCATTTTGGCCATCTGGAACAAAACGGATGCTATCGGTACTGCGCAACAACAAGGCGGACGTGTTGGTAACCGCGCCCATGTTTATCCAACCACCGCCGGTATCATACTGCCACGTACCATTGCTGGCGTTTAAACCGGTGATGGCAATCCCCTGAACCGCACCGCTATCCACATCGGTAACCGATGCGCCGAGAAAAGAGGCGACGGTTTGGCCAGCGTTGGTCGTTTGATCCTCGGTGATCGTCGTCAAGGTTGGATTGGCAGCGGTCAGAACCGGGGCATCGTTGACGGCGGTCACGGTAATGGTCGCCGTATCGGTCGCTGTACTGAAAGCCGTTGTTGCGCCCGTGTTGGTAGACGCATCGACCTTGTTGCCAGCGCTGCCCGAAGTCTGATCCCAGGCCCGATAGGTCACAGTGGCGCTGTCGGCATTATTGCCATCTGGAACAAAACGGATGCTGTCGCTGCTCTGCAACAACAAAGCGGATGTATTGGTCACCACACCCATATTCGTCCAACCACCGCCGGTATCATATTGCCACGTACCGTTGCTGGCGTTTAAACCGGTGATGGCAATCCCCTGAACCGCACCGCTGTCCACATCGGTAATCGAAGCACCGAGAAAAGAGGCGACACTTTGGCCAGCGTTGGTCGTTTGATCCTCGGTGATCGTCGTCAAGGTTGGGCTGGCAGCAGTCAAAACCGGTGCATCGTTGACCGATGTGATGGATGTGTCGATGGTTTTTGTGGTTGCACTAATGGCTGTAGTTCCGCCATTGGTTGTCGTATCTACTGTAACACGATTCTCTCCGGCATTCGTAGTGGAATAACCGGCAGCATAGGTGTTATCCAATGCGCGAATGGTCAACCCCGTAGGAGTGCCATTATAATTGGCAACAGGTACAAAACGCACCAAACTTCCAGTACTAATAGCCAAAGCCGTTGCATTATCAGCGACGTTACCAATATTAAACCAGTGCGTTCCATCTGATGAATATTGCCAACTCCCTTGGGTTACAGAATTGGCATTATTGCCAACGATAGCGCCGCCAGTCAGGGAAGCACCGGCATCTTCGGTAGTCACAAGACCGGCAAACAAGGCGCTGATCGTGTTACCAGCGGGAGCAGCCGTATCCTCCAACACCGCAGCCAGAGTAGCATTACCGAGCATGATAGGGGAATCATGCACATTGGTGACCGTTACGGCAATCGACTGGGTTGCTGTCACCACACCATCCGTTGCTTTGACCGTTACGTTATATACATTGTCTGCCCCGACGTCTGTGGGAACTTCAAAATTGGGGGCAGTAACGAACGACAATACACCTGCACCGCTAATCGTAAATTTCCCGGCGTCAGCTCCCCCAAAAATACTGTAAGTCGCCGTTGTGTTGACGTCGGCATTGACTGTCGCTACTGTAGTCACCGTTGCGCTGTTTTCCGCTATCGATTTTGAGGCAGTTGCCAAACCGCCATCGCTGGTAATAAATGGATTCACACCGGTAAAATTGCCTTGGACATTAGTACTTGTTGTGTAGTATTCCGGAGAGGATCCGGAAACAAGCGTCAGGCCCGAAGTACCATAAGATCCAATGGTATTGCTTGGCGTTGTAAGACCAGAAGTAAAACCAGAACTGTCTCCGATAAAATTATTGGATGACGTATTAACATATATATTTAAATTATTTCCTCTTATATCTGAATGGATAGCTGTATCTGCAGCGGCATAATTGCCGTCCACAATCGTGTTGTTCATGGTTATCGACGATGCATTAGCATTTGTATGTATGCCGCCAGCATTAGTATTAGCACTATACACATAATTATTAGTTATTACACAATTAGTAATAGTTACCGCAGAACTCGTTACGTGGATGCCGCCACCGGTAGCAGCCGCTTCATTGCCACTTATGGTTGTATCCGTAATTGTCGTGATACCTGTTGAGTTATTGATGCGTATACCACCGCCCCTGTTACTACCACTGGTGCCGGCGTGGTTATTAATGATACTGTTATGATCTATTACCGTAGCCTGTGTAGTAGATGTATATATACCACCACCACCAGCACCGCCACCAAGATTCGCACTATTGCCATCTATAGTAGACCAATGAACACCTAGCGTGCCAGCGTTATCAATACCACCGCCGATAGCCGCGCCATCATTAGATGATACCGTGCTGTACCAAACATCCAGTGTTCCTGCGTTGTAAATTCCTGCACCACCTCCGGCTGTTGTGGTATAGATGTGATTGTTGGTAACAGTCGAATATATAATCGTCAAAGTGCCTAAATTTGAAATACCGGCACCATTCCCATTGACGTTGCCTCCAGTGATTATTAATCCTTGTAGAGTAATATTATTTGTCGTTGATAATACGCGATTTGTTGCGCTGCCACTTATTGTGATGTCTGGAATATGATCACCATTTGTATCGCCATTAATGATAACAGTGGATCCGGTCGATGGTCCGTTGATCGTGGTATCGCCTGATATGCTAAGGTTGGAGGCAAGATTAATCGTTTGCCCGCCGAATGCGCTCAGGTCAATGATATCCGCCCCGCTCCCAGCTGCTGATCCGTCTACCGATGCATCGGTATTTGCGGCTGTGATTGCCTCCCGTAGAGTGACCATACCATCGGCGGTTGTATTATCGGCCAAACTGGTAACAGTAATGGAATTCAGGAGATCATGATAATTCTGCCCGGAAGTGGCATTGATGATCGCGGGAGTCACCACCGAACCCACATGATCTTCGAGGATCCAATCCCCTCCTTTGGCAGCAGCACCCGTACGGTCATCCGAGGCGGCGACATGGGTCTTGGTGGCTTCGGCCAAGCGGGCGACAAACTCCTTGCCCACCGTCCCCTGTGCCACATCACATCCATAAAGCAACAGATCCGCATGGGCCGTTAAACCCAGTGACCATTCTTTGAGGACGTTTTTCCGGGAGTCAAACGTGCTGTTATCAAGAATTGCGGAACCCAGCTTGATGGAACCTTCCGAACCATGGGAAACCACATGAAGCGCTGAAAACTCCCCCGTATGTTCGGTCATGAAAGCGGCGATTTGAGAAAACCCATCCCGGTTGGGATCCAGCAGCAATACTTCCGCTTGGCGGGTGAGGTCACCAATCAAGGTGGGGATATCAGTAACCGTGGGATCGATCACCACCAATTCCCGATTCGCACTGGTGGTAATACCAGTGTTGGCGAGATCGACCCGGGCATAGGGGGAGACGACGACCTCGACACCGGCACTTTTCGCCAATTTGTCGATAAACGTCGGTATTTTGGTATCGCTCCCAGCATCATAGATTTGAATGCTGCCACCATTGTTAAGGGATTTACCCCAGCTTTGTAACTCTTTTTGATAGGTGTCGATGGTTTTATCCGACAGGGTGGTACCACCGATCTCAACGTGATCCTTGTTGAGGTGAGATACGATTTGGATGGCATCAAAATGGGTGTTAAGCTTGTCCAGGATGGTGGCCATGTGTTGCACCCCATCCTGTTGGGCATCCAAAACCACGACTTGCAGGTTGGGGGAGGCTTCTTTTAAAAAATGTTTCAGGTCGGGCACCCGGGAATCAACAAACAAGATCGTCCGTTGCGGGTTGGTTCCGGGAAGGGGACGCGGATCACCCAACGCTTGCGCCAGATTGTCCACGATGTCGTGGTGCGGATCAGGGGCATGGTGCAGTGGATCGCCATGATCGTGGGTCACATCAGGATCGTGGCGACCCGAAACCTCGTCAGGATGGGATAAAAGTCCCACCCCTTCAAACATCAAGCGCTGTTCCAGAGGGAGAAACTGGGAAAATGCAGCGGCGCGTTGTTGTGCTTGCGACCGCACCTTGGAGTCTGGCGGAAAAAACCAACCAAAAACATTTTCCAACCAGTACTTGGCCATAAGCTATTCCCCAGCAGCAATAAAAAGGGTAATCCACTGACCATCTTCGCGCCATTATCACACGAGATATGGATACCATGGAAGAAAATTATGTCCATGCGCCTTGTGAGAGGCCTCTTTTGCCGTTCAGAACTTTCATCTTAACTCCGGCTGGTTTATAGTACCAGTATGAAGAAGATTGATAAGATTCTGGCCTTGGCAAAACGAAATCCTGACGGAATATCGTTCCGCGACTTCGAGTCTTTGCTCGCCAGCCTCGGTTTCCAATTTGATCGGCAATCTGGAAGCCACATGATTTTTATCGCACCCAAAGGGCAACGTGTTTCCATTCAAAATCGTGACGGAATGGCTAAAGGGTATCAGGTCAGACAAGTCCTTAAATTGATAAAGGAATGACGGCGATGAATAACACAGACAGATTTGACGGCTACCGTTTGGAGACTTGGGAAGATACCGATGGTGATTGGATAGCCCATCTTGTTGAAATGCCCACCATCTCCGCGTTTGGTAGCTCTCCAGAAAATGCTATTGCAGAACTTGATATAGCATGGAACCTTGCCAAGGAAAGCTTTGTCGCCAACGGCGAACAAATCCCAATCGCCCCCGGTCGAAAAAAATACAGTGGCCAATTGAATGCCCGCATTGCCATTGCCAAAGACGCATTTACACGACCAGATTAATTTGTTCCCGCAACCGCTTTTCCGACACCGGTAGTACCGTACCCAACTCCTGAGCGAACAGAGAGACCCGGAACTCTTCCAACATCCAACGCAATCGTTCCAATTCGGGATTGTGGTCCAGCAAAGCGGAGCCGTTCGCCTGGATTTTTAGGAATTCCTCATGGAATTCCTTGATACGTCTCGATTTTTCACCATCTTTGACCGGGGCGAACGTTCGTCTTTCAATTCGTTTCAGGATAGCCTGGAGATAGCGGGGATATTCCTTGAGCCAGAGGAATGGCGTTTGCCAAAGAAAGTCTGGATAAATGAGGTGATCCAGTTGCTCCTTGATTTCGGGGAGAATGGGTTTCAGACCGGGGTTGGCATTTTGGGTTTTTAGATGCAGTTGAATAGTACGATAATGAGTATGAATGGCATCCAGAATGGCTTTTATGCGTTGGGCTTCAGGAAACAAATGTTTTTGCCCTTCCTGCAACCGTTGCTGAAACAGGTCACGGGTCGTAATGGGTTGCGCCGCCTCGTGGAAAAACACCCGGTCGATAACAAAATCGATGATTTCGCTGGTTAGGGATTTTTTTGCGCCTGTGGGCAAAGGCATCAGGATGGCCCCTGGAGAAAAGTGCAATACCGTTTTTAACTGGCGAACCTGTTGCGGCAAGTTGAGCGCCAATAAGCGGATCAATCCCCGACGTTGCATGGATTGGGCTTGTTCAGCATTGTCGAATACCTGCAAACTGACCGATTGCCCCCGGTCCACCAATGCGGGAAAGCCAAAGATAAGACCCGCTTCGGTAGTGATTTCGATTTGTTGTGGCAGATCACCAAAAGTCCAGCGCGTCAAACCGTGTTGTTCCAAACCCGCCTTGGAAAGCGTTTGGAACTCTTTTTGCGCCTGGGGACCCCATTGAGTTTTCAGTTTTTCCAGGTCGCGACCCTGCTGGATCACCTTGCCAGGGTCTTCGCCAATGATCATGAAGTTCATGAGCCAATGGTCCGGCAGTTCCATATCGTGCCACACCCGGGCCGGGATATCGACGCCACGAAGTTCTTTCAATATTCGGGTTAACGCCACCGTCAGCGGCACACCTTGGGCCGGATCCAAATGCTGTAAACACAAAGCAACGGTGTCGGGTACCGGGACCAAAGGCTTGCGCCACGACTTGGGGAGCGCTTTGAGCATGGCGGTCACTTTGTCGGACAACATCCCGGGAACCAGCCATTCAAACCGGCTTGCCGAACACTGCGACAATGCCGCCAGGGGAATGCGAACGCTGATACCATCCTCGCCAGCACCAGGATTAAAATGATATTCCAGGGAAAACGTTTGGCCATCGATGGTCAGATGCCCCGGAAATTGCTCCTGCAAGGAGGGTTGATCAGGCAGGCGCAACAGCTCATGACGTTCAAAATGCAACAGTTGGGGATTGTGCTTGACGGCATGAAAATACCAATTGTGGAAATGACGGGCGCAATAGGTGGTCGGCGGCACCAGACGATCATACAATGCAAACAATTCCGCCTCCTGAATCAACAGGTCGCGACGGCGGGTTTTATGTTCTTTGTCGCGAATTTCCTGGATCAAGGATTGGTTGTGGAGCAAAAACGTCGCCTGGGTGGACAGGCGGTTGCCGACCAGGGCTTCCTGAATAAATATTCTTCGCGCTTCGCTGGGATCAATGGGACCAAAAGGCACCTTGCGGTTCATGATCAGCGGGAGACCCGAATAGGACACCTTTTCCAAAGCCATCACCTGGCCCGATTTTTTCTCCCAACTGGCTTCATAGTAATCCCGTTTGCAGGCCGATCCCGCTGCGGCTTCGATCCATTCCGGCTCCACACGGGCGCATACCCGGGCGTACAGTCGGCTGGTTTCCACCAACTCGGCGGCGACAATCCAAGTAGGTGATTTTTTAAACAGCGCCGATCCTGGATGGATATGAAACGATGTATTGCGACACCCGGCATACTCATTCTTGATCTTTTTCAGACCGATCATCCCCACATGGCCCGCCAAAATGGCTTTATGAATGGGGGCGTAGCGCTGTTCAGCGGCGGGTGCGGAAGGATACCCCATTTCTTTGGTGATTTTTTTCAATTGCGCATAGATCTCCCACCATTCCCGAACCCGACTTGCGGCGATCAATTCCCCTTTCAAGGCATTGTGGAAGGCGGTCTTGGAACGACTGGCATGGCGCAGTGCTTCAATGTGTTGCCAAAGATTGAGCAGGGTCAGAAAATCAGAATTTTTATCGACAAACCTGCCATGCAACTCCTCCGCCTGCGTCGATCGATTCAGGGGCCATTCCCGGGGATCGGGAATGCTCAAGGCGGATGCAATGATGAGAATTTCATCGAGACATTGCAACGCAGGGGCCTCAAGAATCATCCGCCCCAAACGGGGATCGATCGGCAATCGGGCCAATTGTTTGCCAAGGGATGTCAGATGGTTGTGGCTGTCCACCGCTTGCAGTTCAGCGAGCAATCGCCATCCCTCCAGGACTGCCGCCTGGGAGGGGGGATCCATGAAAGGAAATTCATCGATGGCACCAATTCCCTGCGCTTTCATGCCGAGAATGATGGCCGCGAGTGACGTGCGCACAATTTCCGGGTCGGTAAAGGCCGGTCGCGCCTCGTAATCTTCCTCGGAATAGAGGCGGATGCAGACCCCCGGGGCGGTACGACCGCAACGACCTTTGCGTTGGTCGGCGGAGGCCCGCGAAATTTTTTCCAACACCAGACGCTGAATGCTGCCCCGCACATCCTGGCGTTTGATTTTGGCCAGCCCGGGATCTATCACGTGACAAATCCCTGGAACGGTCAGAGAAGTTTCCGCCACGTTGGTTGCCAGGATGATGCGTGGTTTGCTGCCAGGAGTGAAAATGCGATCCTGATCCCGAGAGGCCAGCCGGGCATGGACCGGAAGAATTTCATGGCTGGCTTGCAACATTTTCCTTAACGAAACTGACATCTCGCGAATGTCCGCCTCACCCGGGAGAAAAACCAGGACATCCCCGGCAGCACCGCTGTGGTGTAAATGGCGAATGGTGTGCAATACCGTGGTCGTCAGATCAAGCTCCGCCTCTTCGTTTTCCTCGGGAAGTGGGGGACGGTAACGCACCTCTACGGGATAACTTTTACCAGGGATGGACAACACGGGCGCGCCACCAAAATGACGGGAAAATTTGTCATGATCCAGCGTAGCCGAGGCGATGATCAGCTTTAAATCGGGACGTTTTGGAAGAATGCGTTGCAGATGACCGAGGAGAAAATCAATATTAAGGCTGCGTTCGTGCGCCTCATCGACAATAAGGGTATCATAATGGAGGAGGAGGGGATCGTGCTGCAATTCGGCCAGGAGCAGACCATCGGTCATGATCTTGATCAGGGAGTGGCTCTGCACCTGATCGGCGAAACGCATTTTGTAACCGACCCAATCCCCAACCTTGCAGCCAAGATCATTGGCTAAAAAGGTGGCAAGGGAACGGGCAGCGATACGTCGTGGTTGGGTCATGCCGATGAAGCCGGCGGACCCGCGTTTCAGTTCCAGGCAAAGTTTGGGGATTTGCGTCGTTTTTCCCGATCCGGTGGCACTACAAATGACGATTACTTGATGATCATGAATCAACCGTTTGATTTCCTCACCCTGTTCCACAATGGGCAAAGCCAATGTGTAGCGCGGCACCGGAAACCGTTCCAAACGTTCGGCATAACATTGACGGGCAACGGCAACCTTCCTGGCCAGTTGTTCCAAGGCGGAAAACGGCAAAGACTCCTTGAAACGTTCTTTTCGATAATGAGCCAGGCGACGCCTCAAACGATAACGATCTTTGACCAGGGTGGCGTCAATTTGTTGCGACAATTCCCGGATTATTTTTTGCCACTGGCGAAAAAGAGTCGCATGGGTGGAGGCGGGGAGGGGGGAATCGTTCACATCATCTCCGCAAGGTAAATATCATAGCGGATGGTTGTCCCCTGGAGATTGAAACTGGGGGCCCGTCCATCCAAGGGGGGCGCTTTGAGGGGACGTTTGACGACAACACGCTGGGGATGACAGCGTAAGGCCGCTGCCAACAGTGCCGGCGCATCATCATCCAACCCAACCAACAAACGCAATACCTGCATCTCTTTTTTGGATAAAGCCGAAGCATTGGCCTTGGCAAACATGGGATCAAGAAAAATGACCTCGGGAGGTGAGCGTTGGGCATGCAGCCAATCGATGGCATCGGCATTGTCCAGAGTGACGTTACCCTGCAGGATCGGCCGGGTGTCGCTATCCGCCAACCCACGTTCCAAAGCATCTTCCAGCAGCGCGGCTACGATGGGGGAACGCTCCACCCAGTGAACCCGGCATCCGTAACAGGCCAGGAGGAAACCATCCTGTCCCAAACCGGCAGTAACATCCCATACCGTGGCATGGGGATGTTTGCGCAAACCAATGGCTCGGGGTAACAAACCATTTTTGCCTTCCTGGCGTTGGATGGCATGCGCTTTGGTCAGGGAGAATTCGGCGAACACCCCCTTTTGTTTGGAGTGACCCACATGGATTTCCAAACGATTGTTGGCAACGACCAAAATGGGGGTTTGTTTCTCATTCTGTAGCTGCATGACAAGAGGGGCACCCAAGCGTGCGGACCAATAACGCGCTTTTTCCCGGGATGGTTCATCCATGGGACAAACAGCGATGAAACTTTCAGGAATGGTCACTGGCAAAGCGGTCATAGTCCTTGCTTAAAGTCGCAAAGGAGTTCTCTGGGGGGCGCAAGGGAGGATTCCCAGGGACCCTTATATCATCCCACGGGCGGACGACACACCCCATTCCAGTGAGTCGGGGGTGGGGTTTTTCTGAACCGGCGAATCCTGGACAGATAAATCTCATACAACCGATCACCCGGATCCATTTTTACTAAATTTTTCAAACCTTCCTCCGCCAAGTCCCATTCCTTTTGGCGAAATTGCTTAATCACCTTGTGGAACGTTTCAATCCGGGACAACATTTCCGTACTCACATCTTGCCGCAAGCCTACCGGTTCATAAATGGTTATTGCGGTTTCCCCGCCCTCCGGGAGGATGCGGTCCAATTCCCGAAACACCCGGTCCGCATCCAACAAACGCGTCTGCTCTCCGACAATAATGGGTACATCATAGTAGGGTGCCAGAGAGGCAAGCCATTGCACCTGCTGGGCTGGCTCACCCAACACGGTCAACTCTTTACGAAAATCGGAACCAACCACATGACACGTCATCACCCCGGTTTGAATGGCGAAATGACAGCGAATTCGCGGCCAGCCGCGTATTTGTAATTCATCTTCCAGCTTGTTCAAGCGGGAAACCATCTCCACAACAGCCGTCATGGCATTCCGTCCATGCCTGGGATCCGCCACGGGGGCGCCCCAAAAAGCGACCAATGATTCCCTGTGATAATGATCCAAGGTACCCCGATGCTGTTGGATAACTTCCGTTAACGGATTCAGGAAAGTTTGCATCCAGTTCGCCAAATCGTGAGGATGAATTTTTTTGGCGATTTGGCCAAAGTTGGGTACCGCCGACATGATGACGGTCATTTCCCTTTGTTCCCCTTCGGAAAGCAGGGTATGGTCCGCCCGTATCACGGTGTCAAGCACCTGAAGTGGCAAATGTCTGCCATAACGGGCCACCAGCAGGTTACGTTTGCGGGTTACGCCAAACTGTTCAAAAGTCAGATCGCCCAGCAACAATACAAGCATCAACACAGTCATCGTTGTCCAAGGCAGTTGGAGATCCCAATATTGCCAAAGATAAATATTGATCACTATCAGCAGCAGGGACAGCAGGATGACGGCGATCAAACGCCAAATCCAAACCATCCAAGGAAAGGCGAGGGTCAAGAATGTGCCCAGCAGTCCCATGAGGATCACTTCGGGCCAGGGAGTAAAACTCGGAATATTTTTCAGATTGCCATCCATCAAGCCGCTGATGATATTGGCGGCTATTTCCACACTGGAGACTCTTTCCGCCAGAGGGGTCAGCAGATGTCGGCCCATTTGTTCCTCGCTGGAAGAACCGATCAGCACGACAGCGGCATCCAATATTTTTTTGTCGGGCAGCCGTTCCAGGATGTCCACGGCGGAAAATCTTGGAAAGCTGCCCTGTTTGCCGCGGTAAGGGACTAAGATAGCCCCTTGGGAATCGACAAAGATTTTATGTGGCCCCAAGGCGATCCATTCCAGATTGGCCTTTCTGTTTCCATGCCCCTCACCGGGGCGCACCCCCACGGACCAACTGGGATCTCCCAGAATGGTGCGGATAATCCCCAGGGGGAGGGATTGATACAGAGCGCCATTGTACAATTGCAGCAGGGGAAAACGCCGGACGACCCCATCCAGGTCCAGCACCGGGTTGTCGATAAATCCCGCCCCGGTGGCCGCATCCTGAATGGTGGAGATGTTGGCGTTGTAACCAAAGGCTTTGACAGAATGGACATCATCGTAACCCAATTCCCGCAAGGTTATGATCGGGGCGGGCAAAACGCCGGTATCGGCCAACCCGGAAAACGATGATTTGCGAAAACGAAATCCCAAAGTCACAGGTCTTTCCCGCAAACTTTGGGCAAAAATGCGATCCCGGTCCAGGGTGGGGCGCAATCTGTTCAATTCAGCCAAATACAAGGGATCTTGACTCAGGGGGCCTTTGGCCAGGGATTCCAATTGGGCAAGTCCGGATGCCGAATCAATCTCGGAGAATACCAGGTCCACACCCAACACCCCGATGCGATAATGTTCAAACAAGGTATCCACCAGGTTGGCCATGCGATCACGCGGCCACGGCCAGGATCCCAGAGCGGCCAAACTTTTATCGTCAATATCCACGATAACGAGGCGGGGATCACTGACGTCAAGCGTGGTTTGCCGTACCTTGAAGTCGTAAAAGGCCCGTTCCAAACGATCGAGCAGGGGAAGATGGATAATGCCAAATCCGTGGATCAAAAACAGCAGCGTCATCCCCGTAAGAACCAGGTATCGGCTTATCTGCCAATGGGTCACAGAACACCCCTCACCAAGTCATCCCAGCCAATCGCATGGATTTTAATGTCACAATCCTCAGATTGATCAAGGATAGACAACGCCCACTCCAGGGAACACTCAAGGCTCATAACCTGGAATTTTTTTAGGAACGATTTCGTCGATTTGCTTGGGATCCAAATATTGTTGCGCATACTCCAGATACACCTGCTCTTTGATGAATACCTGGAACAGGTCGGGATCGACGTGCTGATCTTTTTTCATGAATCCCAGGATTTTCAAGGACTCTGATAGGGTTTTGGCTGGTTTGTAGGGTCTATCAGAGGCGGTCAAGGCTTCAAACACATCGGCAATCGCCATGATACGCGCCCCAATTGACATTTGGTCCCGGGTCAAACCCTCAGGATATCCTTTACCGTTCATCGTTTCGTGATGCGATCCCGCCATTTCGGGAACACGCTTCAACTGTTTTGGGAAATTGAGATTTTTCAACATGTTTTTGGTGGCCACCACATGGTGGTTGATGATTTCCCGCTCTTCATCGGTCAATGTGCCTTTGGCAATACACAGATTTTTTATTTCATCCTCGGTCAAAAAATTCACCAATTCGCCATCACAATTGACCCACTTTTTCTCCCCGATTTCCTGAATGCGTTTTTTGCGGTCGGCGGTCATGAATTCGCCACCTATGTTGGTGGTCTGAACAAATTTTTGATCATCCTGGATTTGGGCCAACTGCTGGTGATAGGCCGCTTCGAGTTCGGGAATTCGCGTCACATCGCCCTGTTCCATGGCGGCGATTTTTTGCCGCAAAAACGCCACTTCGGCATCGCGTTTCAACACATCAAAGCGGGCATTGACACTGTGTATGCGATCGTAAATGGTTTGTAACTTGGTTGCTTTATCCACGACATATTCCGGGGTGACCACCTTGCCGCAATCGTGCATCCACGCGGCGATACGCAATTCATAGAGATCATCTTCGCTGGGATGGTAATCCTTGAGTTCCCCGATATCAGAACGAGCCGCCGCACGGGCCAACATTTCCGACAATACCGGCACCCGTTCACAATGGCCGCCCGTATAGGGGGATTTGTCGTCGATGGCGTTGGCGATGGTTTTAATGAAGGATTCAAACAATTTTTTCAAATCTTCGATCAACCGCTGGTTGGTCATGGAAATGGCCGCCTGCGAGGCCAATGATTCGGCCAACTGTTGGTCTCTGATGGAAAACGGTCGAATCTCCCCAGTTTGGAAATCCTTGGCGTTGATGAGTTGCAAAACACCGATGATTTCGCGTTCATGGTTTTTCAAGGGTACCGTCAAGAACGATTTCGAACGGTAGCCGGTCATCTGGTCAAACTTTTTTGTCCCTGTAAAATCAAAGCCTTCCGCCTCGTAGGCATCCGGAATGTTGATGGTGATATCCTGGAGTGCCGCCGCTGCGGCAATCATTTGCAAATTGGGTTCGCCATCACTTTTGTAGAGGGGCAGGGGAGGGAAGGGGATATCCACGCCGGTTGTCCCCCCCATGGCAATTTTCAGGGAATCGGTGCGAATAATCTGAAATTTCAAAGAATTTTCTTCGGTTTTGGTATACATGGTGCCGGCATCGGCATTGGTTAAATCTTTGGCACCAAGTAAAATATTTTCCAATAATTTTTTGGTATCATGTTCGGAAGACAGGGCAATACCCAACTGGTTGAGCTTATCAACCCGGGCCAGGAGATTGCTGACATCCTCCAGATCAACTGGTAACGCATGCGGTTGCGAGGGTGCGTCACAGCCAGCATTACGGCCAGCATTACAACCAGCATTACAACCAGCATCGCGGGGTGTCAATTGGTTTGTTGTTCGGTCGTCCGTACCCATAGCGTTTCCTGAATTTATCCGGTCGAGGAAAAAAGACAAACAGCCATATAGGCCGACATGGTAAACGATTTTGCCGGATATTTCACTATTAGAATGTGTATGTCTCAAAGACCGTCACGCGCACTCCTTAGCAAACCGCGCCTTAAATTCCGAACATTCTTCGTCAAGACAGAAACTTGATGCGTCGCATCCGATTTCCCTCTTGGAACTCCTTATCGGATGGTTGCAACCACAGGTTAACTGATGTGTCAAAATGTAACATTTTCAATAACCATGTTCAATGGTTTCTATTTCGTTGCAGCCATGATTTAACATAATACATCTTATGCGACTCAACTGGGCCGCAAAGGCCTCAGGGTACCTTCAGGTCGCATAAACGACGTTATGTTAAATCGCGTTTGTTGCGGCAAGTCTTGCCGTAAACCGTTGATCCGATTACCATGAAAGACTCCTTTTTGGTAACCCTCAAGCGAAAGCGTTCATCCCATGCGTCCCATCCTGGTCACCAGTGCCTTGCCTTATGCCAACGGTTCCATCCACCTGGGCCATCTGGTGGAATACATTCAAACCGATATCTGGGTCCGTTTTCATAAAGTTCGTGGGCGCCAATGCCTCTATTTTTGCGCCGACGATACCCATGGCACCCCCATCATGATTCGCGCTCGCAACGAAGGCATCTCCCCGGAAGAATTGGTCGCCCGGATGCACGTTGAACATAAAACTGACTTTCATGATTTCCAGATTGGTTTCGACCATTACCATTCCACCAACTCCGAGGAAAACCGCCTGTTAAGCGAACAGGTCTACCTGGCCAATCGCCAGGCGGGACATATCTTCACCGAATCGGTCATGCAAGCCTATTGTCCCAACGATGGCATGTTTCTCCCAGACCGGTTCATTCGTGGCCAGTGTCCCTCCTGTGGTACCCCCGACCAGTACGGCGATGCCTGCGAATCCTGTTCCGCCACCTATTCCCCACTCGACCTCAAACATCCCCGTTGCGCCCTGTGCGGTACGGCTCCCGAACAAAGGGAGTCGGAACATTATTTCTTTAATTTGGGCAATTTTGAGGCCTTCCTCAAAGAATGGACCCGATCCGGCGCCTTGCAGGTTTCCATGGCCAACAAGTTGGCCGAATGGTTTGAAGCAGGTTTGAAAGCATGGGATATTTCACGCGATGGCCCTTATTTCGGCTTTGAAATCCCTGACGCCCCGGGGAAATTCTTCTACGTCTGGCTCGATGCCCCCATCGGCTACATGGCGGCCTCGTTGAGCTATTTTAATCTCCGCGGTATCGATTTCGACCGCTATTGGCGGCAGCCCGATCAAGCGGAAATCTACCATTTCATCGGTAAAGACATCCTTTATTTCCATACCCTCTTCTGGCCCGCCATGCTGAAAGGTGCCGGTTTCCGAACCCCCACCGGCGTCTTCGCCCATGGTTTCCTGACCGTCAACGGCCAAAAAATGTCCAAGTCCCGGGGAACCTTTATCACCGCCAGGAGCTATCTCAAACATCTCGATTGTGAATATTTGCGCTATTATTATGCCGCCAAGTTGACCAAAGGGGTCGATGACATTGATCTAAACCTTGACGATTTCATCCAACGGGTCAATTCGGACCTCGTCGGCAAGTGTGTCAACCTGGCCTCCCGCACCGCCGGCTTCATCCACAAACAGTTCAACGGCACGCTTTCCAATCGTTATCCCGATGACCAGGGCTTGTTCCAACTTTTCTTAACGGAAGCCAGAACCATCGCCCTCCATTATCAGGACCGGGAATATGCCAAGGCAATGCGTGCCATCATGGCCCTGGCCGACAAAGCCAACCGCTTTGTCGAAGAACGGGCACCCTGGATCCTGGCCAAGGAAAAACGCCTCGAAGAATTACAGGACACTTGTACTGTTGCTTTGAATCTTTTCTGGTTGCTCATGATTCAGCTTAATCCCGTCCTCCCCGTCATGGCGGAAAAAACCCGCGTTTTTCTCAATCTGAACGACATGAACTGGCCCGAAGTGCTGGAACCGTTGGTCGGCATTACCATCCAGCCGTTCAGCGCCTTGATGCAACGGGTCGATCCCAAAAAGGTTGACGCGATGCTCGAAGATTCCCGGGAAACCATCCCCTCCCCTCCCCCGCCTCCTGTTGCGCTTGGTTCTCCCGATGGCAAAACATCCCCCAGGGAAATCACCCTGGACACATTGATGACCGTTGATCTTCGGGTCGCCAAGGTCACCCACGCCGAAACCGTGGAAGGTGCCGATAAATTATTGCGGTTGATTTTGGATGTCGGTGCTTTGGGAAAACGTACCGTGCTGGCGGGGATTCGCGCCGCCTATACCCCTGAAAGTTTGCCCGGTCGTTTGGTGGTGCTGGTGGCCAACCTGCAACCGCGAAAAATGAAGTTTGGCGTCTCCGAAGGGATGATCCTGGCGGCGAGCGATGGTTCCGGTGCCCCTGCCCTGCTCTCCCCCGATCCCGGGGCACAACCCGGTATGCGTATTCAATGATCTTGTCTAAAATTGTATAATCCTATTGGATATGACAGATTGTTTTCATATGGCGTTCTCGTTTAGCGGCCTGAACGCCTTTCAATCTGGCTTGTGATGCCAGAAAGTATGAACTCGCCAGCCCACACCATCCGTCCTGGGGGAGGAGACCCAGTCCTCCCCACTATATAAAAAAAAAAGTGTGTGTGTGAATACTGTCAAAATGATGTCCATTGTGTCCAGTTGTCCATTGTACCCATTGTGCCCATTGTGTCCATTGTGTCCAGTTGTCCATTGTGTCCAGTTGTCCATTGTGTCCAGTTGTCCATTGTGTCCAGTTGTCCATTGTGTCCATTGTGTCCATTGTGTCCATTGTGTCCAATCCCACCCAAATGGACACGAGGAGTGATTCCGAATACGTACAGAAAAATATTTAAAAACAATATGTTACATCACAAATGGACAAATGGACACAAATGGACACGGAGTGTGATTCCGAATACTTACCAAAGAAACAGTTAAAAAACAATATGTTACATCACAAATGGACAAATGGACACAATGGACACGAAATATACATGGTGTTTTTCTCGATCCATGCGAAGGGAACATTTTGCGGATGGCGATGATCAACTGTGACGGCGGAATAGGTATCGAACGTGATCGTTGTCATGGATACCCCTCCCCTTCTCAGGAAGGGTTGCATACCCGTCGTCGGGAAGCCCGATGGATAATAGGGACAAGAAGCATGCTAATGGTATCTGGCCACGCTTCGAGAGTTATCGCTGTAGTCATCCTCAGGGAGCGGGATATGCGTTGTCTCCCGGGAATCCGTTCAAAGATTGGAATGTTTCCGACCGCTATGCCCATCAATCCGAATTCAAGCAACATCGGACCGAATCCCATCAAAAAGGTGTGCAGATGGTTACCGCACTGATCAAGAAAGCTAAGATGGATGGGCTGATATGAGTACCTTTGACGAAATCGTGTCCAACGCCATCGAAATACTGGAAGAGCATCATAACATGGTCGATACATTGGAGTGGTTGCTGATCAACCGCGACCTTAACGGACGGGTACGCTTCATCGTGTCGGAGAAAGATGCCGCCAACGATGCACGATACAAACAAATCGAGGATCTTTACAGCGCCCTGGCGAAACGTATCGCACCCCACGCTTATCCGGTTGCTACAGGCATCCTGTCTGAGTACGAGCCCGAAGATGCAACCCAAGGGATTGTGGGTTTTGTTTTACCGGGGTTCGAGAACGTCAGGGTCATTGATCGTTTGGCAAGCGAATCGCGATGGGAGACCATTGCCGAGGTTTCCACTGGAGCCCCGCGCATTGTATTTTTTTCCATCAAAGGTGGTGTGGGACGCTCAACCGCTTTGGCAGCCTGTACCTGGGCGTTGGCCAAGCAGGGAAAGCGGGTGCTGGTGTTGGATCTGGATTTGGAATCGCCGGGACTTTCAAGCTCCTTGTTGTCTCCTGAACGGCAACCCAAGTACGGCATCACCGACTGGTTGGTGGAAGACTTGGTTGACAACGGGGATGCGGTGTTGAAGGATCTCATTGCGATGAGCGATTTACCGACTGATGGCCAAATTAATTTCGTACCGGCACACGGTAAAGAACCTGGTGATTATGTCTCCAAGCTGGGTCGGGTGTGGATGCCGAAGACCACACTTCGGAAGCCTCCCGAAGCTTGGTCAAAGCGCCTGAAACGTTTGATCGATCAGCTTGAATCGGATATTAAACCAGATGTCATCCTGATCGATTCTCGCGCCGGCATTGACGAAGTGGCCGCCACCTGCGTGACCCATTTGGGTGCTGACACAATCTTGATGTTTGCCATTCAGGGCCAGCAAACCTGGACGGGTTATCGTACCTTGTTTTCGTATTGGCAACAACTCGGTGTCATCACGGAGATGCGAACTCGCTTGCAGTTGGTTGCCGGACTCGTACCGGATGACGAACGCAGACCTGAATACATTGCAGCAATTTGCACCAGTTCCTACCTATTATTCGCGGATATTTACGATAATGTCTCGCTGGGTGCTGTCAGCGGTTGGAACTATGAAGAAGACGACGATACCGCCCCGCACGCACCGTTGCCGATCCGCTGGAACCGGGGCTGGTTTGGTTTGTTGAACTTACAGCAGCGTATGCAGCAATTGGATGAGGACGAAGTGGAGCTGGTTTATGGAAAGCTGCTTGGTTTTCTGAAGAACGTCCTGGAACGGGAGAACCAGACATGACGAATGCGCAAGATATTCGCCAGGCCATTCTTGCGGCACCGTTTGAGTTGGACAACACGGGCGATATCCCACGCCCTGGCACGCTCTGCATTCCCCCTATGCATCGCAAGGCACTTGCCCGTGAGGCTGTGCTTGTGGTGGGCGCACGCGGCGTCGGCAAGTCGTTCTGGACGGCAGCTTTAAGCGATGACGCACTGCGCCAGCAGATCGGGGTGTCTGTACCCGAATTGACACACACAACCATTCGTATCGGTTATTCTGCCAAACCGAACATCAACGCCTATCCCGACCGGGGAACTTTCAAGACTCTGCTTGGCCATCACCAACCCCATGACGTTTGGCGTGCCGTGATCGTGCGTTGGTTGGCAGGTTTGATTGAAAAACAGGTTCCAACAGACTCTTGGGACGCAACAGTGCAGTGGGTGGTGCAAAATCCTGAACCAGTTGCAACCATTGCCGAGACTGCCAATACAAAGCTTGCCAACACAAATCAGTTTGGTCTCCTCCTTTTCGATGCACTGGATCGCACAAGTCAAGACTGGTTCACGATGAAACGTATCATTCGTGACTTGCTGCAAGTAGCCTTGTGGTTGCGTGATTTTTCCCGACTAAGTGCCAAAATTTTTCTGCGTCCCGATCAAAAGGATGAGTCGGTTACTTCGTTCGTTGATGCGTCAAAGATTTTGGCTACCCAGGCCGGGTTGACCTGGGAACGGCATGATTTACACGCCATGTTGTGGCAGCGCCTCATCAATGCAAACGATGGCCATGGGGAGTGCCTGCGTGCCATGGTGACGTCCATTCTCCCCCCCCGTGAGGCATTATTGCGTTCGGTTGGTCAGAGTCGCTTTACCAGCGCCATTTGTTTGAGGCTCTTGCCGGAAATAAGATGGGCAAAGATGCCCGTCGTGGTGTCCCCTATGTGTGGAGTGTCAGCCATCTGGCGGATGGTCATGGTCAGACTTCTCCACGTTCTTTTCTTGCGGCTATCTCCAGTGCTGCCGAGGACAGCATGGCGAACTACGCCGATTATCCGTTGGCACTGCATTATGAAAGTCTCAAACGTGGTATCCAGAAGGCTTCCCAAATCCGCGTTAACCAAGTGGCGGAAGACGATCCTTGGGTGCCAGGCGTTATGGCTGCACTCCGAGGAAAAAACGTCCCTTGTGATTATCATGAAATCAATGATGCTTGGGAAGATACATTTCCTAATGGGCCAAAATCTTTTTTATCGGGAAACTTGCCGCCGCAACATGTCGAGAGCTGGAACGGTGTTCGCAAGGATTTGGAGTTGCTAGGAATTTTTGTGATCCGCCAAGACGGTCGAATCGACATGCCCGATCTTTATCGCGTTGGCTTTGGTTTGGGTCGCAAGGGAGGTGTGGTACCCAAGTCCGAGCTTTCGGCAACGAACGCCGGTTCGATGCGCAATATTGCGATGAACCATCTTAGGATAGGCGACGTGTGTGTGCGTCAGGGTGATCTGCCTGGTGCTATGGCGGCCTATCAAGATGCGAAGAAAATGATGGAGCGTTTGATCGGGCTGGATCCAAAGAATACCGAGTGGCAGCGCGATCTTTCGGTGAGTCATAACAAGATAGCCGACGTACTTAAGAAAAAGGGTGATCTGTCTTTAGCTATGGCGTCCTATCTTGAAGCTATGGAGATTTGTAAGCGTCTTGCCGAGCTGGATCCAAAGAACACCGAGTGGCAGCGCGATCTTTCGGTGAGCCATGAAAGGATAGCCGACGTATTTTTGCAAAAGAGTGATCTGTCTTTAGCTATGGCGTCCTATTTTGAAGCTATGGAGATTTGTAAGCGTCTTGCCGATCTGGATCCAACGAACACCGAGTGGCAGCGCGATCTTTCGGTGAGTCATGAAAAGATAGGCGATGTATTGTTGAAAAAAGATGATCTCGATGGGGTTCTGGCTTCCTATCATGAAGCTATGGCGATTCGTAAGCGTTTGACTGAGCTGGATCCAAAGAACACCGAGTGGCAGCGCGATCTTGCGGTGAGCCATAACAAGATAGGCGATGTATTGTTGAAAAAAGATGATCCCGATGGGGCTCTGGCTTCCTATCATGAAGCTATGGTGATTAGTAAGCGTTTGGCTGAGCTGGATCCAACGAACACCGAGTGGCAGCGCGACCTTTCGGTGAGCCATAACAAGATAGGCGAAGTATTGTTGAAAAAAGATGATCCCGATAAGGCTCTGGCTTCCTATCTTGAAGCTATGGCGATTTGTAAGCGTCTTGCCGATCTGGATCCAACGAACACCGAGTGGCAACGCGATCTTGCGGTGAGTCATCACAAGATAGGCAATGTATTGATGATAAAGGGGGATCTCGATAGGGCTATTCACAATTATCAACAGGAAATTGCCATTATCGAACAAGTGTTCAATCCATTTCCCAACCAAAAGCCATTTTCATTCCATCTGAGTATTCCCTATGGGAAGATTGGCAGAATCCTCCTCCAGCAAGGAAAATTTGCCGAGGGACAGAAAAACACACGCAAGGCACACGAACTTGCTCCAGAAATGTGGGATTGGACGGTCGATCTTGGCCATGCCCATCTTTTGCAAGGGGATGAAAAAACGGCATACACGCTGTATCGGGAAGCGGTCTCTCTAGCCCAAAATGAATCGCAACTTGAAACAATACTAATGATGGATTGTCAAAGGTTCATTAACAAAGGTTGGAAGGTAACCGAGTTTCAGCAGGTGATGGCATGGTTTGCCAAGGAGTGTCGGTTCAATCAAAAGCCGTGATCATTATTTCGTGAACCCAGCATGAAGTGTGATCCCTTTCGCAAAAAACGCGAAAGCGATCACGATAAGGCGCGCCCCCGGGCGCATTTTCGCAAAAAAACGCGAAAATGCTTCGTGTAAAGGGGGGCGAGAAAAGCAAAATCAAAACCCTGGGGGCAATCCCCCAGTCCCCTTTTTTCTTTTAATATTTTTTCAGTCAACCAAGAAGCACGAATGGGACAATATAGAACTAACTGGTCAGCCGATGATACAGCAGCGGCAATTGACGCGGGAGCGCCGAGGCTTGTTTGATCAGGGCGAACCCACCGGGTCCAAACACATGTGTCGAGTAGGCCCCCGCCTCGCGATCAATGGTCACGCAAAAAGGTTGAATGCCCCATTGTTTCAATTCCAATAGCGCCATGCGGGTATCTTCGATGCCGTAGCGCCCCTCATAGTGGTCAATATCGTTTGGTTTGCCATCGGTCAGCAGCAAAAGCAACCGTTTACTGGCCGGCTGCCGTGACAACAAAGTACCCGCATAACGAATGGCAGCCCCCATGCGGGTATAAAACCCGGGGCGAATCGCCTGTATACGCCCCCGGATGCGGGCATCGTAGGGATCATGGAACGATTTGATTTCGTGAAAACGAATATGCTCCCGGCGCCGCGAAGAAAAGCCATAGAGGGCAAACCGGTCGCGAGAAGCCGACAGGGCTTCGGAAAACAGGAAAAGCGCGTCACGTATCACATCAATCGTGCGCAGATGATCGCTGATCCAGGTATCGGTGGAAAGGGAAAGATCGGCCAACAACAGACACGCCAGATCCCGATCATTCAGTCGCAAATCCCGGTAAAGACGATCCTCGACAGGCACCCGCCCGGCACGGCAAGCACTTTGGTGATCCAGATAGGCATCCAGATCGATCTCGGAACCTCCCCGCTGCCGCTTCAGCCAATGGCTGGAAAATTTTAACGAGCCAAACTGTCCCCGCAACTGTTGCGCGGACCGGCGCAAGGATTCCGGTAATTCGCACTGTCCCGCATGACGCGCAACCATTGGGATCAGGTTACAATAGTCAGGAAGCCATTTTTCCTTGCGATAATCCCATTCGGGAAGGAGGATTCCCGGCCCCAGGGGCAGGTCATCCTGCATTTCGGACGGCAGATCCAGATCAAAACGTATCCGTTTGGCAATGGGTGCCTGATCCCGAACCAGACTCAAACGATCCAAATCATCGGCATTTCGTGCCGCCTCTTCCAAATCCTCTTCTTCGTCGCTGGAGCGGTCCACCGGGATAAAATCGGTCCAACTGAAGAGGGATTCAAAGCGATGCAGCAGCAAACCATCCTTTTTCCGGGGTGGTTCGACGTAGTGCGCCGACCGTTTTTTTTTCTCCGTAGGCATCGAGGGAGACGAATCCCCGATCGCTTCCGGGGAATCCGCCATGGGTTGTTGGGATGGCCCTGTTGACATGGGTGGGGCAGGATGCAGCCACAAGGGTACTGGCCAGGGTGACACCTTTCCGGGTGGCCAGGGGTGCGCCTCTTCCGGACGATGCAAAGCGGCCCGTATGGCCCGCTCCCGTTGCGCCCGCTCCGGGGGAAGTGTCGCCGGGTCGGGTCGTTGCACCAGGTGCGCCGCCACCAGGCGCACATAACAGGGTCGCAAACCGGGAAAAGCCTCCAACAAGCGCCAAGTAGCGTTTTGATTGCGTTGGAACCACTCTGCTGCTCGGGAGTTTCCCGTATTCTGGGCGGCCAGGGCGGCCAACCACAGATACAAATCACGGTTCAAGGACGTTTGCGGAAAAACGTCCAAAACTGCGGGTAGCCGTAGCGATTGTTCATCGCACCAAGCCCAGGGGGTTTTGCTCCCGTTGCCCGCCAGGCGTTGCCACCAATCCCGAGGCGCATCATGACGGCAATCGGGAACCGCCTCCACACGCAATCCAACACCCCCGCCCATGGCGCGGAACAGAATACCTACGGTCGTGGCCACCTCTTCCAAAGTGACCCTGGCGGTTGGATAGCGATGGGAGGAGGCTTGGGAGATGAGTCGGTGCCAGAGTTTTCCGAAATATTCTTCCATGGTGTCCTCTTGATCGTATGCTTTCCGGCGATAGATTCGGGAAGTGTGGTATATCCCCCCGATTGTCTGGCGATTGGATCACCTTGCCGCCAGCGCAGGGGAGGCCCCTCGGGATAATGCCCCCGTTCCCGCTGGCAGGCTTGCAGGCATAGTCCACACTGGGTACAGGTGGCAATGGCATTTTTTCCGCGACGTGGCTTCAGGCGCATGGGGCAGACCGTGTCGCAGGATTGGGGACAGCCCTGGCAAATACCAGCCCGTTCCCGGGAAAAAAAGGGGGTCAAGGCGGCCCGATTGGCCATCCAGATCAGGCTTTGAAACAGGCCCACGGCGCATCCGAAACGACAAAAAAGATGGCGGGCCAAAAAAAAATCAATAAATAACAAGAGTGTGCCAACGCCGATGAAACGTGCCTGGTTCGACGTTGGGCTGAATGTGGAAAGATTATAAAAAATTTCTTCTGGCGGCAGGAGATAGGTGAGAAGGGATACCGACCAGACAAAAGCCATGATCAGCGACGAGGCCACCACCACAATCCAGGACCACAGACCACCCGAGGCGGAAGCGGGTTCCCAAAGCGTTGGTTGGCCGCGTGCCCGGACCATGTGCCCATTGATCCACTCCACCACCGAAAAATGGGGGCAGAACCAGCCACAATAGAGGCGTCCGAAGCGCCATACGATCACGACGACAACGCCGATCACACCCAGCACCGGCAGGATGGCATGGGTCAAAATGGACCAACCGAGGGCCAGAGGATCCCGGGGAAGACCGGAAAGACCCAGGGAGAGTTGCTGGCCAAAAAGGATAAACCCTCCGGCGGTCAAATCCAGTCGAAAAATATCCAACGCCGGCGCCAGCAAAAACAGCAGGAAAAAAACACTCCGGGTCAGCAAGCGTCCCCATTGCAAACGAGCATCCCCCCAATGATCATCATTGACCAAAAGTGGCACGGATAACCTCCACCAAGGCGTCCACGGTTTCGGGATCATCGCTCAAAGGTTCGGCCAGGGCGGCACGGCAGGCTTCGATGGGTGCAAAACCACCCTGGATCAGTCGGGCGGCATAAACCAGCAGGCGCGTGCTGACAGCCTCTTCCAAATCGTGGTTTTTCAACGCCCGCAATGCGTTGCCCAGATTGACCAGACGCCCCGCCATGACGGGTGCGACACCACTTTCCGCAAGGATGATTTTCAGCTCCAGCTCCGGTGTCGGCAGGGTAAAATTGACAGCGATAAAACGTTGTCTGGTACTCGGCTTAAGCCCTTTCATCACATTTTGGTAACCGGGATTGTAGGACACCACCAACATGAATTCGGGGGGGGCGCGCAACTCCTCTCCGGTACGTTCGATGGGTAAAATGCGTCGATGATCGGCCAGGGGATGCAACGTGACGGTAGTATCCTTGCGGGCCTCCACCACCTCATCCAGATAACAGATACCTCCCTGGCGTACCGCCTGGGTCAGAGGACCGTCATGCCAATAGGTGGCCCCATCGCCAATAAGATGCCGTCCCACCAAGTCGGCTGAGGTCAGGTCGTCATGGCACGCCACGGTAAAAAGGGGACGCCGCAGCCGATGGGCCATGTGTGCCACAAATCGGGTTTTTCCACAGCCCGTTGGCCCTTTGATGAGGAGAGGCAGTTGCTTGTGGTAGGCATATTCAAACAGGGCAATTTCATTGCCAAACGGTTGATAATAGGGGGCATCCTGATGGATGACACTGGAAGATTTTCTATCCATGGCACTATCCGTCCGAGCCAAAAGAAACCAGGGGGGAGCCAACCGAAGAACAGGGCTTGCCCCCCCCTGACGCCATCAAACGGGTGCTGCGACTCTTTCCCGGTCGGCAAAAAAACTGGCCAGATACAAGACCAATCCCACCAGGAAAAACACACCGGCCCCCTCACGCAACCAGTAGAACAGGGCGATCTGACTTTGTGTATCCATAAATGGCATTGGCGCACTGGCCATGCGTTGCAGAAAGACTTGCAGGATACCGGCACCAGTCAAAAACAGCGTGATCGCTATCATAGAGATCGTCATCAGCCAAAACGACAGCATTTCCAATCGTTGTGACCGTTCGCCACTGGTGGCACCGTGTCCGCGCAGGAGTGGCATGGCATAGGAAATCATGGCCAGGACGATCATGACATAAGCCCCGAAAAAAGAGAGATGGCCATGTGCCGCGGTAATCTGGGTGCCGTGGGTGTAATAGTTGACCGGCGACAGGGTGTGCATGAATCCCCAGACCCCTGCCCCTAAAAAGGCCATGACGGCAGTCCCCAAAGCCCACAGGGTAGCCGCCTTGTTGGGATGATTGCGACGACGACGATTGACCATGTTGAAGGCGAATACCACCATCATGAAGAAAGGAACAGGCTCCAGGGCGGAAAAGATGGATCCCCACCATTGCCAAAATTCGGGGGTGCCAATCCAAAAATAGTGATGCCCTGTCCCGACAATGCCGGTAATCAAGGTCATGGCAATGATAATATAGAGCCATTTTTCGATCACTTCGCGATCCACTCCCGTAATCTTGATGAGGAGAAAAGCGAGAATGGCGCCAAGAATCAACTCCCACACCCCTTCCACCCACAAGTGGACCACCCACCACCAAAAAAACTTGTCCAGCACCAGGTTGGTTGGGTTGTAGAAAGAGAACAGAAACAACAAAGCCAGCCCGGTCAGGCCACCCAAAAGGATCAGACTGATGGCCGTTTTGCGCCCTTTGAGCAGGGTCATGCCAATGTTGAACAAAAATCCCAGGCATACCACGACAATACCGGCTTTGGTGAGGGTGGGTTGTTCCAAAAACTCCCGTCCCATGGTGGGCAATAGATCATTGCCGGTCAACTTGGCCAGGGCGGCGTAAGGAACCATCAGGTAACCCAGAATGGTGAGAGTACCGGCTACCAAAAAAGTCCAGAACAGGATAAGCGCCAATCTCGGACTATAGAGTTCGGTTTCGCTCTCTTCGGGCACCAGATAATAGGTCGCCCCCATGAAACCGAACAAAAGCCAAACGATCAACAAATTGGTGTGGACCATGCGGGCCACGTTGAATGGAATGTAGGGAAACAAAAAATCCCCGATGACGTATTGCAGCCCCATGATCAAGCCGAACACAATTTGTCCGGCAAACAGTCCGAGGGCGGCGATAAAGTACGGCTTGGCGACCGCTTGCGATTGATAAACCATGCGATTGTCTCCATTATCCCTCAATGTTGGGTGGCCATTTCGCGCTATTGATTTCGCTGGTCCACTTTAAAAATTCGGCAACGGCGTCAAGCTCTTGTTCGGACAGCTTAAAGTTGGGCATTTGCCGCCGTCCCGTGACGCCGCTGGGCATGGATTGAATCCAACCTTTGATAAACTCTTTGCCGCCATTGGCACCACCGCGCCGCGTATAAACATTGCCCAACTCGGGGGCAAAATAGGCCCCTTCACCAAGAAGGGTGTGGCAGCCGATGCAATTGTTGTCTTCCCAAACCCTTTTTCCCAGAGCGACGATTGGTGTGATGTTTTCCCGGTGATCCCGTTGTGGCAAGGCGCGCACGGTTCCCACAGTCAACGCCAAAAACAACAAAATAAAAAACAAGCTGCCACCGAGAAAAATGTTGCGTGCCATCGTTTTGGTAAACTTTTCTTTCATGTTTCCTTGCCTCCTTATGCCTCTGATAAAACGGCATCGGAATGGAAATCCGTCCCTGGAACACCCTTCCATCCCTATCCACTACCCGGGATCTAGAGCAAAGGTGACGCCATACACTTATTTTATTGATATCGATAAAAAAAAGATGGTATGTGGACAAGTCTTCGTGTTAACTTGACTGTTAAGTTAACTGTTCACTTATCCTTTGTGAACAATCACCCGGACAGGTTGTGACATGGAATTTTTGCGTCCTTTTCTCGACGGTTTGGAAGAAGGGGTGATTTTTCTGGACAGACGGCGCTGCATCATAGCCATCAATCGGGCCGCGTCACACATGTTTGACAAAGAAAGTGCGGCAGTCCTCGGAGAACTGTGTCCCAGTCTGTTTGAAGGCTTCCAATGTGCCCAGGCCTGCATTGCACGGCACGATTGTGCGCTGATTCCGACGGCATCGCAAAAAACCCGCACGGTCAATCTGGCCTTGAACCGTAAGGATGGCACGCGAATCATCCTCAGCATGTGGTCGGTACTCTTGCCCGAACAAGACAGAGCGGCCCGTTATGCCATCATCCTGCGCGACCGCACCCGGGAAATTTTACTGGAGGAGGAAACCAGGGAACGGCTACGCTTTGGCGGCATGATTGGCCGTAGTCCGGCAATGCGAGAATTGTTTCAATTCATTCTGCAAGCGGCCATCAGCCAAGCTACGGCGCTGATTTTGGGGGAGAGTGGGACAGGCAAGGAGTTGGTCGCCAAAGCCCTGCACGATAACTCCTCTCGCATCAATGGTCCGTACGTTCGGGTGCATTGCGCCTCGTTTCCCGAAACACTGCTGGAATCCGAATTGTTCGGCTACAAAAAGGGAGCCTTTACCGGGGCGCAGACCGATCGTATCGGACGCTTTGAGGAGGCTCACGGGGGCAGCATTTTTTTAGATGAGATCGGTGAGATTTCGTTATTGTCCCAAGTCAAATTATTGCGGGTATTGCAGGAAAAAGAGGTGGCACGGCTGGGGGAAAACCGGCTCAGAAAGGTGGATGTCCGAGTGATCGCCGCCACCCATCGGGACTTGGCTGGCATGGTTCGGGAGGGGACGTTCCGCGAAGATCTGTATTATCGGTTGAGTGTTTTGCCAATTCACGTGCCTCCCTTGCGGGAACGTCATGGGGATATTCCGTTGCTGGTCCATGCGATGCTGGGGAAAATGGCCTTACGTGATAGACGGCGTGATATTCGTGTTTCCGATGAAGCTATGACATTATTGGATGCCTATCCCTGGCCGGGAAATGTCCGGGAACTTGCCAATGTTTTGGAAAATGCCCTGGTACACACAACGGGAGATTTATTATTGCCGCAACATTTTCAACCAAGGATCCTGAATTCCACGGCACTCCCTGAGCGGGGCCAACCGAGACACCATGCAATGGCAATTGTTGCAACAGATGCGGTACGTTATTATCGTGCGCCTGATGATGCTTTGGAAAAAGAACAGATTGTCTCGGCGTTGCGGGAGGCGCGTGGAAACAAAACAATCGTCGCCAAAAAGTTGGGCATGTCGCGTACCACATTGTGGAAACGGATGAAAGACTACAATCTTTAGTACTTTCCATGGATCAACCCGCCATGTGCAACCGCCCCAATCCTTCTGCAATCAGTGTAACAGCCAGTGTGTTCAGTCTGACGCCTTCCAATTGAGCCCGACGGGCCAAATCCGCATGAAGGCTCTTGGGAACACGCATGCGCCACTGCCCACTAAACTTGCCCGCACTGTGGGGTTCGGGAATATTCCGTCCCTGCTCCCGAGCTACCTCTATCCAGGAGAGCATAGCCTCTTTGCCATTGGCGATGGCCTCTTCAAGAGTTTCACCATCGGACATGCAACCGGGCAGATCGGGAAACTCAATCAAATAACCACCCCCTTCGTCCGCGTTCAGGGGACGGATAGTGAAGGGATAATCAATCTCAATCATCGCTACTGTCCTCCAAAATATCAATCATCTCTAGTAGTTTTCGGATATAGATCGGCTTCACAGGTTTGTGTGCCGGGATGCTCAACACCTCCGTTACGTTCGGATGGGACACGATCACGTGGCTGCCACGAGGATTTCTGATGGTCATGCCATACCGATGGGCAATGGCCTGGATATCTTCAATCCGCCAATCCCTGGGACTATTCTGCATCTTGCGGATGACTTTATCACTGTCGTCATGCTTGGATGATACCGTATCTGGAACCATTTTCTCAATAATTTTCCTACTTCTACTTTGTCACATTTGGAGTTCGGAACTTGTGTCCCCTGGATTCCCGCTATCGCGGGAATGACAGATGACTTTTTCAACGGATTTTCTGCTTCGTCATTCCCGCGAAAGCGGGAATCCAGAAAGCGTGTTCCAATATGACGAAGTAGAGCTACTTATTCCACAGCCACCCGGAACAGTTGAGAAAGATCAATCTGCCCCTTCAAAACTTTCATCACCCCATCCTGAATCAAGGTACGCATCCCCTCCTCCATACCTATCTTGCGTATTTCCTCCGCCGTCCCCCGGTTGGCAATTCTTTCCGTCACCCGTTTGGAATTAACCAACAATTCATGAATACCCGTACGCCCTTTGAAGCCCGTCTTGCTGCATTTCCCACAACCATTCGCCTGGAACAGGGTGGTCTCCTCACGTTTGCGACCCAACTCATCCCAGTATTGCTCACCATACAACCGTCGCAAGCGATCCCACTCCGGTTCCTGCGGCTTATACCCCTGCTTGCACGCTGGGCATAAGGTTCTTACCAGGCGTTGCGCCAAAATTCCCAACAAGGCATCGGCAAAATTGAGAGGATCCAACCCCAAATCCAACAAACGGATCACCGTCTCCGGTGCTGAGTTGGTGTGCAATGTCGAAAAAACCAAGTGTCCCGTCAACGAGGCCTCGATACCACTATGGGCGGTCTCCTGGTCGCGCATTTCCCCAATCAAAATAACATCGGGATCGGCCCGCAAGAAGGCCCGCAATGCTGCGGCAAAATTAAAACCGATTTTGTGATCAATCTGCACCTGCTGCAAACCCGGTTGGGTAATTTCCACCGGATCTTCCGCCGTCCATATTTTGCGCTCCGGGGTGTTGATCCGGCCAATCACCGAGTGCAACGTGGTCGTTTTTCCCGATCCCGTCGGTCCAACGACCAATAATATTCCCTGGGGCGTCAACATCAAGCGGTCTAACTCACGATAATTTCTTTCGGAAAGATTCAAATTGTCAAACGACACCCCGCTCCCCGAGGCCAACACGCGCATGACAGCGCTTTCCCCCATGACCGTGGGGATGGTGGCGACCCGCAACTCCAAGGGTTTGTTGTTGACTTTGACCATGATTTTGCCGTCCTGGGGTTTGCGCCGTTCGGCAATATCCAGGCGGGCCATGATCTTGATACGAGACAACACCGCCTTGATGTGGGTCGAGGGGATTTCCAGGGCTTGCCGGCAAATGCCATCGATGCGCAGACGCACCGCCGAGGGCGATTTCCCCTTTCCGGGTTCGACGTGAATATCGGAAGCTCCGGCGCGGGATGCGTCGATGATCAAACGGTTGACCAGTTGGATGACGGTACTTTCATTTTCGTTTATTTCCCCGGCATCCACCCCATCTTCCAACCGGTCCCCCTCCTCCACATCTTCCGATTCCAATTTTCCCGCCAGTCCATGCAAAAAGGAGGAGACGCCACCACCACCCAAATATTGCAGAATGTCTTCGGCAAACCCGACGCGAAAGATGTATTTTTTGGCTGGTAAGGCCCGTTGAATCTCCATTTGCCGGGCAAAGTCAGAGGGATCATCAATTAATACCAATAATTCTTCATTCAATTCCCCCGCCAGCGGTACCCACAATTGCCGCCGCAAGTAAGACATGTTCAAATTTTTTAATAAATGTTTCGGCAAAGTGATATTGGGATCGTAACGCATGAATGGCACCTGGTAATAGCTGGCCAGAGAGGCGGCGATCTGTTCCTGGGGAATTTTCTTTTCCTGCGCCAACAGGGAACTCATGGTTACTTTTTCTTTTTTTGTGCGTTTTTGAAACTCCTCAATTTCCTCTTTTGTGATGAGTCCCCGTTTAATTAGAAGATCATAAGGACTATCTGTGGCCTCGAACTCTTCGTGAAATTTCTTCCCAAGGAGGCTAGCCAAATGGATCGCCATTTTCATATCGTCATCGGAAAACGCTTCGCCATTGACCTTGTTGATCACCTGCAACACCCCCAGCAATGGGGCGGTATTTTTGATGGGAACCACCATCATGGACCGGGAATGAAAACCGGAACGTTTGTCAAACTGACTGTTGAAAGTCAAAGTTTTATGAATGGTACGTAACGATTCAGCATCATAGACGTTGTCGAGGCGTATCGGAGTTCCGCTGACTGCAACATAGCCGGCGATGGAATTGGCGGACAGAGGCAGACGTATTTCAAACAATTCCTGCCCGGTTTTATATTTGGCGATAATCTCCTGACCATCCCGTGCGTTTTGATAGACTGTCAACCGTTGGGCATCTAAAAATTTCAGCATGTTGTTTTCAAGTTCGGGCAACACATCGGCAAATGTTGGCGCGGAATTGAGGCTCTTCATGATCAGATTGAGAAGATCTTTTCGGCTCTTGGACAAACTGTTGATCAGTTCGAGGATCTGCGGGTCTGGCGCGATCTGGTTCATCGTGAACTCACTTGGTTTGTAGTTTCAATGATAACGAAGGCAACGGCGTACTCCGCCTCATCGCTCAAACTGAGATGGACGGAAACGTTACCCAGGGTGGCCAGACGTTGTTCAGCGCCACCGGAACAGAGTAATCCTGGACGCCCCCAGGGGTCATGAATCACCTGAATATCGGTAAACCATATTCCCTGAGTCATGCCAGTCCCCAAGGCCTTGACAAAGGCTTCTTTGGCGGCGAAACGCTTGGCCAGACAGGCTATGACGTTGGCCTTGGTAGAACACGATTGAATCTCATCCGCCGTAAAAATTTTTTGCAGGAAACGCTCACCAAAACGTTCGACGCTTTGGGCCAATCGCGCCATTTTGACGATATCGCTACCGACGCCGACGATCATGCAGCGCGATTCCTGAAACCGGTAACCATAAGATTCTTCATGGTCCCAACGGCCTCGAATACGCCCGTAAAGACGGCTCGGGAGACGATGGCATGGCCGATATTCAATTCGCCGATCGGGGCAATGGCTGCAACATCGACAACATTGTGGTAATGCAGGCCATGCCCGGCGTGGACCCGCAATCCCAAACCGTGAGCCAGTTGCGCAGCCTCTTGCAATGCAACCCGTTCCCGGAGTTGGCTTTCTGTTCCTTTGGCTTCAGCATAACGACCGGTGTGCAATTCAACCACCCGCGCTCCAGTCATTGCGGCTGCCCGAATCTGTTGTTCCTCAGGATCAATGAACAAGGACACTTCAATACCAGCCTGCAGCAAAACGGGAACCACCTCATTGAGCCTGGTTTGCAGACCACAAACGTCCAATCCCCCTTCGGTCGTTATTTCCTCGCGCTTTTCCGGTACCAGACAACAATCGGCTGGAGGATGGGCCAAAGCCCAGGCCACCATGGCCGGGGTGACCGCCATTTCCAGGTTGATTCGGGTTTGCGCCCTTGCCAACAGGGCGATGACATCGTGTTCCTGGATATGCCGACGATCTTCACGCAGATGCACGGTGATCGAATCGGCCCCGGCACGTTCCGCCTCCAGCGCCCAGGCAACCGGGTCTGGATATCGTTCCCCACGCGCCTGGCGCAAGGTGGCGACATGGTCGCAATTAACCCCGAGTTTTATCATGGTTGTGCTTTCCCCCTTCCTGTCTTTTTCCCTTCCCCTTCAGCATTTTCGGGGGGGGGGTCCGGTGTTACCAGCAAATCCCGCACCAAACCGGGAACAATACTCGCTACCGGGCGAATAGTAACCTTGGGTTCGTCCATGGTTCCCCCGATGTCAAACAGTGTTTCCACCAGCGCCTTGCGATCCCCGGCAACCAGGGTGCCTAACAATGGAACGGAACTGACCAGTTTATCCAAGGTTTGAATCGGGCGGATGCCAAGCAACAGGTGCAACCGCTTCCTGGGAAAATCAACCGATCCCGACAATACCATTTTCATGGACGGTCCCTCCAGAAGCAATTCGTCCAGATTGGCAACGCTTCTTTTCAGTGTTACCCGGCCTGTGATCTGGTCATAGTGATAACCAGCCGCAGTCAAGTCGGGTCGATCCATGACCACCAGGTTGGGTAATTCCGTGATGGAAAACAATCCCAAAATCTGCGACAAAACACCCAGACGGTTGACAGTTCCAGATTGCAACTTGAGCTTGGCATTACCGGTCAAATTATGTTTCAACTTGGCCCCGGGTGGCAAGAATCCATCCAATGATACATCCACCGTACCTTGCCCCCCATGCATGAAGCTCTCCTGAAAATCCATGCCGCGAAAGAGTAAACCTGCATCTTTGCTTTGCAGGTGGAGGTTGCCACGGTAAGGTCCCGACCCCAACTTGACCGGCCAATGAAGCTCTCCCTTCACGAATTGCTCCGAGTTGTTCAATAACCCTTTCAAGGAGTGCAAAATGATGTGCTTATTGTCGAGGGTTATCCGGGTGTCCAATTGTTCCCCCTGAACCTGATTGGCCATATTAAACTTGGCCGCCTGCAAACCAATCGCAACCTTGGGCCAGGGCGTCTCTGATTTTTTGACTGGAAGCGTCCCGGGGGAATCGGGATCATCTTTGGTAAAGAAAGGGGCCAAGTTTAAATGGTTAAGCCGTCCATCGACCTGCCAATTATCAGGTTCGCCGGCACGTTTGGGATAATGGGATATGTTGAGCGTGCCCCGATTGTCGTCCAGGCGAAAGCGTGTGAGATGAATCGTGCCATCGCCACGTCGCAATTGCCATTTCCCCCCTCCCGCACAGGAAAGATTGCCCAACTCCACCTGCATCGTTGCAATGTCCAAGTCCCCATGCCAATCGCTTTTCCCCTCCAGCGTAACCACACCGGGTTGCCCCTTGGCTTTGCGCCAGCCCAATCCCCCTTGGATATCAAGGGAATCGGCCTGAAATTTTGAGGAGATGTTCCATTTCTCAACGCCCCCTTGACGTTTAAAATCCAGCGACCAACCCACATCCCCCTGAAGCGATCCCTCCTCACCCAAAAGCGGGGCAAACCAGGATCGCAACTCCTCCTCTTTCATGGAAGTGGTCAATCGTCCTTGAAGGCTGGATTTTTTTGCATCACGATACTGTTTGGCTTCGGTGGTCAGGGTCATGGATTTGTTGTTCATCATCCCCGAATCCAGCGCCAGGGTAATTCTGTACGGATCAATATCCAGGCGACCTTTGCCCTGTTCCACCGGAGTATCCAAAAAAGGGGGATGCAAACGCACTTGGTCAAAGTTCAAGGAACCGGCGAACCAGGTATTCTTGATATCCTGCAACGGCAATAACAAACTTAAATGGACGTTCCCCTGACCGTTGATCCGACTCCCCTGTAACCCGGCCCCTTTGTCCCATTGCACGGCACGACTGGCCACCACCTCTTTCCAAACCCAGTCAAGATCCGCCTTGGGAATGTGGGATTCCACCGCGACCATGGGATCGTGAACCATGTCGGCGATAGCCACATGGCCAAGAACCCCGGTGCTTTTGCCAAACACCCCCTGGGAAACCTTGATGGTGATTCCCAGGCGATCTACCGCCACCTTGGCGTGCGCCTGTGTCAGATCCGGCATTCCGGGAAAATAGGTCAAGCCGATCCCACGCACATCACCTTCAATGGTAAATAATGTTTCCGGTTCCTTTTTGCCCGGAGGAATGGCAAACGGTATGTCGGCGATGGGGCCTTTGATGCGCACCTTGGCCGATTCCACGTGACCGCCATGCAACGCGGTTTCGAGCCATTTAACCAGACCAGGACTCATGATATGCGCCGGATAATAGACTTTGGCCCGGTCAGTGGGCACCCCTTTGGCCGTGGCGTGTAAATCCATGGCCGGTCTCTCCCCCCCCAGTCCCGTCAATTTCAGGGAACCTTCCCCACGACCATCCACATTGTGTACTTGAAACCGGTCAACCCGAATGTCCCATAATGTACGATCCTTAAGGAGGGAACCTTGGGCGCTCAACTCCTTGATGGGTAATGGCCAACGAAACAGATCGGGTAATTCCAGATTGCTCGCCCCTGTCTTCAGACGCCATCGGGCGTGAAATCTTTCTTTGCCGACATACCAATGATAAACCATGTCCAATGCGATCGGGGCGGTGAAATGACCCAGGGGGGGAGCCGTTCCCACGTAGGGACTGAGCGCTGGCAAGGTCAGGGCGGACATTGTCACCTTGCCCGACCAGGTCCCTTCTCGATTAGCCAGGGCGATCAGATGCACATCCCCGGCACCGTCCAGGGAACCTTCCAGGCGTAAGCGCACCACCTTCTCGGGCTCAAAAAACAGGGATAATTGGACGTTGTCCATGCGCATCGGTCGCCGCTGTTCCGCCGGAATGTCGGTCCCCTCATCAACCCAGGTGACCGATGCCTGGCTTATGGCGACATGCTGCACCGGCAAAAAATGGCGGGAAGTTTTCGATTGTGTTTGGGAACGGCGTTCCAACAACCATTCCAGCGGATGTTCCCCTAAATACAACTTCCCGTCTCGATCGCGCCGCACCAACAAAGCGGGGCCATCCAGGACAACACTCAAGGCTGGCCAACCTTTCAGCCATTGTTGCGGGGAAAAACGCAATTGCACCGCTTCGGCTTGCAAAACGGTATCATCCTGCTCAGGGGTGGAGACCCGAATATTTTTTCCTTCTAAAATTAACGAAAGCCCTGGGTAAAAAATCAATTCCTCCAGATGAAAATGCAGCCCCGTCTGCTCCATCAAATAATGGGAAACCGTCGGAATATGGGGTGCCAGGTTGGGGGGAAACCAAACCAGCCAAAACAGCCCCAGTACCGGCAGGGATAGAACAAGAACGAACACAATAACCAGCCAGCGGAATACCCGTGACCACAAACGCTTCTTCCCAGGCTTTGGGGCCGGTGGCGCCTGCGAACTCTGAGAAGGGTCTGTCTGCTGGGACATGGGGAAATACCCTGGTGACCTGTAAGATGGACCGCACTACCCTGGTGAAATCGGTTCGTTTTAACGCTGGCATTTCGGCGCCCCGCCAGGGATAATCTTAAGCCAAGCGGTCACTCTTTTCCTATAAGGTACATAAAACCCATGGATGTCTGGCAACATTTGGCTCAAATGCTGGATCTGCACGCAACTCAGGTCACCTCGTTGCAAGAGGAGACCGCTTCGACAGCAGAACCACAACGGGTTATCCATTGGCTCCAGGATTATTACCATACACCCCAAGATTTCTCAAACCACCAAGCCAATCGACGCTTAAGGCAATGGCTTCGTCCAGGCAACCATTCCCGGGGCTTGATCACTCTCCTTGGCAACAGCCCGTTTCTGGCACAACTCATCAAAAGGTGGCCTGAATTTCTTGATCAAGCGCCAACACCCGGCTCCCCCACCATACCCTCCCCTGAAGAATTAACCCGGGGCATCCTCGCAACCCAATCCTGGGACGATGCGGCAGCTTTCTTGAGAAAAAATAAGCAAAAAGCTTATTTATCCATTGGATTTAATGATTTAACCGGCCTCGCCTCCCTGGAGCAGACGGTCCATGCCCTGTCTGATCTGGGGCAAGCCTCCCTGGAAGCTGGATACCGTTGGTTGGATCATCAGGCCTCCCAGCGCCATGGTCCCCCCATGATCGATTTGGGCCAGGGGCCGCAACGTTGCCGCTTTTGCATTTTGGGCATGGGCAAACTGGGGGCCAGGGAACTCAACTTTTCCTCCGATGTCGATCTGATCTACCTCTACGACGACGATCACGGCCAGACGACCGGTCCGTCATCCCTGGCCATCAAAAGCTACTATAACCGATTGGGACAAGATTTGATCCGTTTGTTGAGCCAGCCAACGGAGGATGGCATCGTATTTCGCCTTGATTTACGCTTGCGCCCCGAGGGGGAAAGTGGCGATCTGGCCGTGTCGCGACGCTCAGCGGAAATTTATTACGAATCCTGGGGGCAGACCTGGGAACGCTCGGCAATGATCAAAGCCCGACCCGTTGCCGGCGACCTGGATCTGGGCGCGGAATTCTTAAAAAACATCGAGCCGTTTGTCTTTCGCCGCTATCTTGATTTCACCGCGCTCGACGCCATTCGGCAGATGAAACAAAAAATTGATCGCAAGATCGCCAGCGCCGCCGATACTACCCGCAATTGCAAATTGGGCTACGGCGGGATTCGCGAAATTGAATTTTTTGTACAAAGCCAACAATTGATACACGGGGGCAAAAAACCTCAACTGCGTCATCGGGAAACCTTGACCAGTCTCAAGGAACTTGCAGCTTTGGGATTGTTGACGCCTGATACGGTACAAACACTGGAACGGGCCTACCTGTTTTTGCGAACCTTGGAACATCGCCTACAGATTGAATGGGAACGGCAAACCCACTCGCTGCCGGAAGACGGCGAACAGTATACCAAGATGGCCAAGCGGATGGGATTAACCAATGCCGCAGAACTGAAAGAACGTTATGCCCAGATTACCCGGCAGGTTCATACCATCTACGACAGCCTGTTCTTTGAAGGCAAATCCGAAGTTGAAGGCCAGGCGGATGGCATGGCGTTGCAACTCTTGCAATGCAATCTGAAAGATCCGGCAACGGCATCCCTGGTGACATCGTGTGGTTTTGCACCTCCCGAATCGGCTTTGTCGTGTCTGAGTACCTTGCGCGATGGACCACGCGGGGTCGCCCTGACGGAACATGATCGCTTGTGGTATGGACGGGTGGCTTTGACGTTGCTTCAGGGTATCCTCAACGCCCCGGATCCCAACCTGGCGTTGCACCACATGGGCGATTTTCTTAAAAGTCTGGGACATCGGGTCAGCTATCTGGCCATGTTGTACGAAAACAGGGCGTTGCTGGAGTTGTTGCTGCGTCTCTTTGGCACATCATCCCTATTATCGCACTTCTTGGTGCAAAATCCCTACCTACTCGATGCGTTGGTCGGTGCCGATTTCATCGAAGGGTGTCTGGACAAAAACGCCTTAGGCCTGAGCTTGGCCAAACGCCTGGAAACCATTGAAAACACCGAAGACAGTTTTGATGCCATACGCATCTATAAAAATACCGAAATGTTGCGCATCGGTATACGTGATCTGTCTGGTTTGGCCGATTGTGCCGAAGTGATGGGACGCATTTCCATTCTCGCAGAAGTGATCCTGCAACAGATATTGCAGGATGCCATGACGGAGCTGACCAGTCGGCATGGTGTACCGCAATGCGTTCTGGATGGCGTTAAAAAACCGGTACCCTTCGCAATCCTCGCCATGGGAAAACTTGGGGGGCGGGAGTTGAATTATGCCTCGGATTTAGATTTGATATTTATCCATGGCGGTGAAGGGGAATTGTTGGGAACCGATGGTCATAACGCGCTTTCCAACGCCATGTTTTTCGCCAGACTGGGACAAAAGATCATTTCTCATGTGACCACACTGACCCGTCACGGTCTGCTTTACGAATTGGACATGCGTCTGCGCCCTTCTGGACAATCCGGGCCTCTGGTGACCTCTCTGGAATCCTTTATCCACTACCACCAGCACGAATCCTGGTTGTGGGAACACCAAGCCTTGATTCGGGCACGCTTTGTAGCGGGGGATGCTGTCTTGGGGGGGCGGATTCAAGAGGTTGTGCGTGCCGTGGTATTGCGCTCCCGGGAACCCTCGCAGGTCTTTGAAGAAGTCGGACACATGCGCCTGCGTATCTATAATGAAAAAAAACCATCCAAGGGTACCCTCGACTTGAAACAAAGTCTGGGTGGTGTTGTGGACATTGAATTTTTGGTGCAAGCTCTTATTTTAATCCATGGTGCCAAACATCCAATAATTTTGCAGCACCATTGTGGCCGGGCTTTGCACGCTTTGGATAAAGCGGGTTTGTTGCCGGAACAAACGGGAATCACCCTTCAGCAAGCGTATGATTTTTACCGTCTGGTGGAAAATCGCCTGCGTCTGTTACACAACCGCTCGGAAAATCGCATTCCCAATCAGGAGGTGGAGCAAAATCGCCTTGCCAGGTTGTGTCAACTTAAAAGTGGAGCGGAATTGATTGACCATCTGCACCGGCACATGGAGCGGGTGGACCGGATCGTCTCTGAATATTGGAAGGGACGCCCTGCTTGGAATGGACAGTAAATTACTTAATAGTTTGAATTTGTTACGTCTATTTTCCTCGTCAGTAACACTTCAAAACGCATGAAGGTCACGCTTTGCGCAATTGGTTGACAATCTCCATGGCGGGCATCACCTCTCCCTGCTTGATTTCCCAGTTGCCCATAGCCAAAAGTTTCAGGAATGCCAGGGTCTCCTGAGTTTCTTCATAAGTGTCAATACCCTGCAACACCGCATTGGCCTCACCATGGAGAGTGATGATCATCGGATCGTTACCCTCGGCCAGACCGCGAATGATTTCGGGGGCATGGGCTTTCAGATAGCTGATGGGTTTCACCTGCTCGGACAATTTCATGGCCAGATCTCCTTTCCGACAAAGGTAGGTTATTTATTGACATGATAAAGGATAATTCCGGTCGGAATACCGCATGGTCGTAAGTGTCGGTAAAGGGGTACCCAGCTCAAGATTTCAGGCCCCATCATTAAGATATCATAGTACAAACATAGTTGATTCGAATTCATCTTTAGATATGTCAAGAAGTTCGCTGACAAGTTCATCCTTGAACTGATTCATTCCATCTGAAGGACGGGCATGAAAGGCATATCTCGCCTGGAGATACATCGGAAGACCGTCTTCTATTTCTTCTGTTCTGACAACAACCTGATATTTTGTACTATCTGGTTGCAATCTGGAAATATCACCCTGGATGATCATTGTCTCCCATCCAACACCACCCAAACGACCTTCCGACCTTTGTTTATATTTCTCATTGCATACAATGATAACTTTGTCAGCCAAAGAAAGTTCATTGGTCATCCACTGCGGCAGATCCATTCCTCTGTGCAAGTGAAGGAGATCCAATCTGGCTTGGATGCCACGTGCTTTCAAGTAGACTGCTAATTCTTTAACCCATTCTTTATCATCATCATTTGCAGGCGTATGGCTGATAAAAACCCTTGGTCGTGAGGCCATAGGGGCTGTCGCTCCAAGGGATCTGAGAGAGTCGAATAGCGATTCATGCAATACATGAATAATGAGTGTAGAGCCTGCATGTGCTGAACGCGTAAAACCATTTTTTAGCGATTGAATCACATTTCTACTTTCAAGTCCTCCTGCCCCTGCCCCCAATAAAGGCGCAGCAATCATTCTTACAGATGGTTCTTGTTTTGTAAAACGACCGAGTTGAGCGCCAATTTCCTCTATAGCATCCAGGGATGAAGACATTTGTTTAACAGATGTTGCGAAGGCAACAAATTGAGCAATATTCTCTCCTCCAATAAATGGGATTATCTCTACGCTACCAAGTTCGTTCCTGGATGGATAAGGTAATGAATAATTTACAAGCTTCCTTCTAACAAAGGGAGTAACACTCCCAGAAGTGGAGCATGGGAGTACAATCATATCCGACGAGCCCTCGAAAAGATCTCCAAGCTTTATCTGAACAATTGGTGTCATGTAAATTGGCTCCGTAACCTGTTTTCAAACCAAGAAACCATGAGGACACCCTGTCACATAAACCCAGGGAAGCCTGTCTGTTTCCCCCTTCCAATCATAACCAAGGCTAACAATATGAAATAATAAATAATTTATAAAAACGCTAACGATTATTGAGAATCTTATTCTATTACGACAGAAAAAACAAGAAAAAACTGTCATCCTTGACTACGCCACAATCAAAAGTCGCTCATCAAGGAACCATTTTTTAGATATGAAACTTGCGCTCACGAAGTGGTTCCGTGAAACTGGTGCCACATCTTTTGAGGGAAAATGCCACGAAAGCTGGGACGATCAAGATAGGTCACGCTCCGCTTCACCCACAAATGAAAGAGAGAACTGATTGCCATGGACCATGATTTTTTTCCCGCTGATCCTGAATTTTTGGAGGTGGAACGGCGCAAGGCCAAACTTTTGAAACAATCGGCGTGGTGGAAGAATCGCATCGGTACCGGTCAATGTGCCTATTGCCACAAGCGTGTTCCACCCAAAGAATTGACGATGGATCATAAAACTCCCTTGATCCGAGGGGGACGGACAAGCAAAAGCAATTGCGTACCCTGTTGTCGGTCGTGCAACGAACTGAAAGAAAATATGCCAGCGGAAAAATGGCGGGCCACTTTGGCTGAGATGGGAATTGACTAACCCGGCGGCATGACGAAAGCTTTTTGCAATAACGTCAAACGATCCTTAAGATCTCCGTCGGCATAAGGGAGAGGGGGATGCACGCCCCAAACCGGTTTGGGCCATGCCTTGTCGGAACGAAATCGTGCGATTACATGGATGTGAAGTTGCGGGACCATGTTACCCAAGGCGGCTACGTTAATTTTATCAGGTTGAAATATTTTTTTCAGAACGCGACAAGCCAGTCTGACATCACCATCGACCGAAGGAACATCAGCCTCCGCGACATCATCCCAGTCACGCAAATTGGGTCGATCAGGCACCAATATAAGCCAGGGATAGTGGCTGTCGTTCATCAACAACACATCGCAGGTGGACAACGATACCACCGGCAGGCAATCTTTCATGAGTTGTGGGTGGAGTTCGGTTTGTTTCATCATATCCGGTAAACAATCGATGCTTTCGACAGGTGCCTCATGAAACATAACATAAAAATACGCAAGGCCGATCCAGAGGATGTACCCCAAGTGGTCGATATGGTCGGGGCGTTGCTTCAGGAGATCATGCAGTCCATAGGAGTGAACGTTTTCGATTATAATACAGAAGACGCGACTCTCCAACTCGAAGACTTTCTCAACCTGGAAAAATATCACGTTTTCCTCGCCTGTGAGGAAAAGGGAAAACCGGTGGGGATGCTATCCGTTTGTGAAAGTTGCGCGTTGTACGCTGGAGGTGTGTTTGGCATGATTCCAGAGCTTTATGTTCACCCGGATTTTCGTTGTCAAAAGGTTGGGCATGCCCTGATCGAACAGACCAAGGCATTTGGACGGACACGGAATTGGAAGCGGTTGGAGGTCACCACGCCGCCTCTTCCGCAGTACGACAAAACCCTGGCATTTTATGAAAGGGAAGGTTTTGCCATTACGGGAGGCCGCAAACTGAAGGTGGTTCTGTGATGCAGGATATCCGTATTTGCTTTGTCGGGGATTCCTTCGTCAATGGAACCGGGGATAGGAGTACCTTGGGCTGGGTGGGGCGACTTTGCGCGCAAGCGATCGGTAATTTTCCATTGACCTGCTATAATCTTGGTATCCGCAGGGATACCAGTCGGGATATCTTGAATCGCTGGGAGCGGGAATGCGTCCGTCGACTGCCTGAAGATTGTGATGCGCGCATTGTTTTTTCGTGTGGGGTCAACGACACCGTGGAGGAGGAAGGACGGTTGCGGGTTGCACTCCAGGACTCTGTGACCCATATCCACAACGTCCTCTCCAAGGCCAAATCCTATAAGGTGTTGTTTGTTGGGCCACCCCCCGTTGCCGATTTAAAACAAAACCAAAGAATTGCAATTCTTTCCCAATCCTTTGAAAAGGTTACAGAGGAACTCAACGTCCCGTTCATCGATCTTTATCGACCATTGGTACAAGATTTTGTCTATCGAAACGACGTGGTAGCCAACGATGGTGCCCATCCAACGAGCGAAGGATATCAGAAAATAGCTGGCATTATCGAAACTTCACCTCTATGGTGGTTCATGCACCCGAAATAAAGCGATAGAGTGTATTAATAGAACAGGAGATACCCTTTCCCGCAGTTTACCAATAATTTTCAGCAAAGGCGGCTATTTCCCGCAACGCTTGTTTCGCTTCGGGAATCATGGAAACCAATGGAAACGCATGGAACAAACCATCCCACACCTTGAGTTCGACGCGCCCCCCGGCAAGCCGAATGCGCTCAGCCAGAACCACGGCATCATCACGCAACATTTCCGTGCTGTCGGCATGCACCAGAATCGGTGGTAATCCACTCAGGTCAGCCCACAAAGGGGAAACCCGTTCGTCACGCCACCATGTTTCGTCAGTCGCCTTATCGTCCCCCAGGTAGAGACCTCGCATCCACTGCAATTCTTCCAGGGTATACAGGATTTCGCTCTCGGCGTTTTGCTGGATGGCAGCCCCGGAAAAGGTAAAATCAAGGTGCGGCGAAAGGAGTACCCCCAACACCGGCATGGGCAAACCAAGTGTACGGGCTTGCAATAAGATGGTTAACGCCAGATTCCCCCCAGCCGACTCCCCCGCGACCACTATGGAACCGGGACCGGTGGTATTCTCCACAAGCCAGCGATAGACGGACACACTGTCATCCACCCCAGCGGGAAAAGGATGCTCGGGGGCCAAGCGATACGCGAAATGCAACGCCTTGGCTTTGAGGATGATCGCCAGATTGGCAACAAACGCCCGGTGCGTTTTCAGTGAACCGTTGTAATAGCCCCCACCGTGGCAATAGAGGAGCGTTCTACCACCAAGACACGTTTTCGGGATGATCCATTCCCCAGGAACGCCAGAGCAATCAACCGCCTGCACCGTAACCTTCCGGGAAGGTTTGATCCGGCTCATGGTGGCTTCCATCTCCTGGCGTTGCACAAGGAGGGGTTTGAGATAGGTACTCCCCTTGGTGACACTGCGTTGCACCAGCCATCGAAAGAAGCGACCACGAAGACTCGGCATCGGTCAAGAATCTCCCACGTTACATTTAAAACATTCTAAACCGCAACCAACACGGGAAACGTAGTTTTCTAGCGTCATTCCCGCGAAGTCGGGAATCCAAAAAGTCAGGGAATGTAGAAAAATTCTCTGGATCCCCGCTTTCGCGAGGATGACAATGACTACACATTCCGAGATAGTTTCGGTTTAACGGCTCAACTTTTTAAAGTGAACCCGATGCGGCTGCACCGACTCCGCTCCCAATGTTTTACGTTTGTAGGCCTCATAATCCTGATAGTTGCCTTCAAAAAACACCGCCTTGGAATCACCCTCGAAAGCCAAAATATGGGTGGCGATTCGATCCAAGAACCAGCGATCATGAGAAACGACGACGGCACTGCCCGGAAAATCATTGATAGCATCTTCCAAGGCGCGCAACGTTTCCACATCCAAATCGTTGGTCGGTTCGTCCAACAGCACCACATTACCGCCACTTTTGACAACGCCGGCCAAGTGAACCCGGTTGCGTTCCCCACCCGACAAAAATTTTACCTTTTTTTGCTGATCGGAACCTTTAAAGTTAAACCAGGAGACAAAAGCACGCGAAGAAACATCCCGTCCCCCCAGGTTGATGGTCTCACTGCCCTCGGAAATCAACTCCCAAACCGATTTTTCCCCGTCCAGGGTGCTGCGACCTTGATCCACATGCGACAACTTGACCGTTTCGCCAATGGTAATGGTCCCGGCATCCGGTTTTTCCATCCCGGTTAACAGGCGCAAAAATGTCGTCTTACCCGAGCCGTTGCCACCGATAACGCCCATGATGGCACCACGGGGCAGGATAAAGGAAAGATTTTCAATCAAAAGGTTGCCGTCGAACCCCTTGGTGAGCCCCTCTGCCGTCAACACCACATCCCCCAACCGGGGTCCCGGAGGAATGAACAAACTGGTGGTCTGGTTGCGGGCTTCACGGGACTCAGCCAACATGGACTCGTACGATTTATAGCGTGCCTTGCTTTTGGCCTGTCTCGCCCGGGCCGAGGAACGAATCCATTCCAACTCGGTGCGCAACCGTTTTTGCCGGGATTCGTCTTCGCGCTGCTCCTGGGCCAAACGCGCCTCTTTTTGCTCCAGCCAGGAAGAATAATTCCCCTTCCAGGGGATGCCCCGTCCCCGGTCCAATTCCAAGATCCATCCGGCCACGTTGTCGAGAAAGTATCGATCATGGGTTACCGCCACCACCGTTCCCGGGTAATCCTGGAGAAAACGTTCCAGCCAGGCGACACTTTCTGCATCCAGATGGTTGGTCGGCTCATCCAGCAACAACAAGTCCGGGGCCGACAACAACAGGCGACACAAAGCCACCCGGCGTCGCTCACCCCCGCTCAACCGGTTGATGTCGGCATCCCACGGTGGCAAACGCAAAGCATCGGCGGCAATTTCCAACTTGCGGTCCAAATCCCAACCATCCAGGCGGTCGATTTCATCTTGCAACGCCGCCTGCTCGGCGATGAGTTTGTCCATCTCCTTATCGTCGCTCACCTCGCCGAAGCGCATGCTGACTTCGTTAAACTTATCCAACAACTCTTTGACCTTGCCGACCCCCTCCTCCACATTACCGCGCACAGTTTTCGCCGGGTCCAGTTCAGGTTCCTGGGCCAGAAAACCAACCCGGATGTCAGGCGCCGGTCTGGCCTCTCCGTTGATCTCGGTATCGATACCCGCCATGATCTTCAGCAAACTGGACTTGCCCGCCCCATTGAGACCCAGGACGCCAATCTTGGCCCCGGGCAGAAAGGCCAAGGTGATATCCTCCAGGATGATACGCTTGGGAGGAACGACCTTGGTAACGTTCTTCATGGTGAAAATGTAGGTATGCTTGGTCATATCATCATCCCAGGTAGGTCAACCAATCTTTGTGACGATCATCGCGCCCCTGAACCACGTCAAAGAACCGGGTTTGAATGGCCTTGGTGACCGGCCCGGCAATGCCCGGCCCGATTTTGCGGCCATCCAGCTCGCGGATGGGGGTGATTTCGGCGGCGGTACCGGTGAAAAAGGCTTCATCGGCACAATACACCTCATCCCGGGGAAAGCGTTCCTGAATGACCGCGTATCCCATCTCCCCGGCCAGGGTCATGACAGTATCCCGCGTAATGCCAGCCAGCGCCGAATCCAGGGGCGGTGTGATCAGGGTGCGTTTTTTCAGGATGAAAATGTTTTCCCCGGATCCTTCGGCCACGTAGCCTTCGGTATCCAGCAACAAGGCTTCGTCAAAACCACAGGACAGCGCTTCGCTCTTGGCCAGAATGGAGTTGGGATAGTTGCCGACAGTTTTGGCACGCGTCATGGTGACGTTGGGGTGATGCCGGGTAAACGAAGACGTTTTGATGCGAATACCTTTTTCCATCCCCTCCTCGCCCAGATACGCCCCCCACTCCCAGGCGGCAATACTCGCGTGAACCTTGCAGGCGGCGGGATTGAGCCCCATGCTTTCCGCCCCATAATAGACGATGGGTCTGAGATAACCCGATAGCAATTTGTTGGCCCTGAGGACCTCCATGCAGGCGTTACTTATGTCGCTTTCAGACCAGGGTATGGTCATTCGCATGATGTGCGCTGATTTGAACAGGCGGGTGATATGTTCGGGCAGGCGGAAGATCGCAGGTCCACCGGCGGTGGCATAACAGCGGATCCCCTCGAAAACCCCACACCCATAATGCAGGGTATGGGTCAAGACGTGCACCTTGGCTTCCCGCCATTCCACCAGGGCGCCGTCCATCCAGATTTTCCCGTCTCTGTCGTGCATGAAGCTGCTCACAGTGTCATCCTCGAAATAAAAGATAATGGTGTTGGATCTTTTGCGCCGGTGGCAAGCCGTCCCATCCTCTCCCCTCTGATAGTAGAAAGAGGGGTTAACGGAGTGTTGGATTCCTGACGCATTGTAAAGACCCTATCCTCCAAGGTTTCCTCCCGAGTTACCTTTCCTTCGTTTTACCATTAGACAAACCAGCAACACCATGGGAATTAGCTGGGGAAGCCCTTGTTGACGTGAAGCACAAAGAAAATCGTCTGGTATCGGTCTTGCAGTGACCCTTTTGCCGGAATCATTCGCCAGATCGACAAACCGGCTTTCCAGGCATACTGGGCAATAAAAACGGAGCAAAATTTATGAGTGAAACCAGTTCCATCGCCTTGATTTTTCCTGACGGCCTGAAAAACATGTTCCGAACCGATACGGCAACCCAAACGCCTGCAGTCCAGAAATCGGCCCCGGTGGATCCTTTTGACAAAACATTGGCCAAGGTTGCAGCGACCCCGGATAGTGGCCCTCCTCTTCCGCAAGTGGTGCCGAATATCAATCCGGGCCTGACCTGGCAACTGGTCTCCTCCACGACCGATACGGAGCAAAACCAGGATTGGCACCAAACAGCGGCACTGCCGCTCACCAAAGGGTACCGTATTTATTCCGAGGCCGCCAACAAAGGCGATTCTGCATCTCATTGAATGATAGGCATTTCGAGGCCAGCAACCACCAACCAGGAGGAATTTCAGTCCCATGGCCGCACAACGTACCACCCCTGAGCGAACTTTTTTTGAACTCCTGGGAGGATTAGCCCGGGAAGCCAAGGCGGAACGGTTGGAATGTGCCGTCACCCTGATGGAAACCTTGAGAATGGTCGTCCGGGAATACAGGGCCCACTCCGCAACGCCGGGCTATGTCACCGTGGAAGGTTGGCTGCATCTGTTGACCCAGTGGGAGAACAATCTGAATGCTTCCCCACGACGCCACATCACCTACGCCATCGCGTTTTTTCAGGAAGCGATCAAGCGGGAAGAATGCAAGGTTCCCCCCGTTTCCCCATTGTTGAGCGCCCTGCTCACCCTCATGGCTGAACATACTGCCGCCCTTGATTCCAAAGCGGCTGCCTGACAAGAGTCCACACCCAAAACGGTCTCTTTGAACGTGGACCGTTTTGGGAAGGTCAAATTCGTGTTATTGTGCGCCGTATTCGGGAGGGAGTACTCCCTTTAATCATACGGATTTGACCATGGAGATGGGAATCAGACCGGATCTGTCTGGCGGGCGGCCTGCGGTTACGCCGCAAAGACGCTCGCAACCTTTCTTTCCGGTACCGAGCCATGCCCCTGTCTGGCGTGTATTGCGTTCCTCCATCGTCCGGGGTGAGGGGGTTATTTGCATTACGGGGGCGTCAGGTTCTGGCAAAAGTCTTTTTCTCCACCGTTTGCAGGGCATTCTCCCCGAAAATCGCGATATGGCCCTGATCGACGAGCCGGAATGCACCACATCCCGCTTTCTGGAGTTGTTGATTCGCGCCCTCGACCCCGAATGGGAACCGTTATCCCCTGACAGCCAGCCTACCAGCGAAGACCTCCTCGATGCCTTGGAGAAACGGGTCAACATTGGCAGGCGTCTTCTTGTCGCCGTGGACGAGGCCCATTTGCTGTCGCCGGAAAATGCCGCCTTGCTGGAACATATCCTGCGGTTTGCCTCCCAGGATGTCCGTCCGGTTCAGGTTTTGTTATGTGGCTCCTACGAATTGACGCCGCTTTTGGCGTCTTCCCCCTATCATTCCCTGGGACGCCTGACCGTTGGCTCCGGTGAGGTCACCCCGCTAACCCGTAGCGAGGTGTGGGATTACAGTCGCTTTTTACTGCGCAAACATTGGGGAGACCATTATCGCCTCTCCCGGTTCGCCTGGGTGGAAATCTACAGCCGGAGTCAGGGTAACCCTGGAGAAATAAACCAGATATTGCATCAGGTTGCCGCCATCCTCAAAGTTCGACCGCAAAAAGTGATCAGCCGTAAACTGATCTGCCGAGCTATCGACGGCGAACCGGATGGGGCAAGCCTGCAACGGTTCCCGGCATCCGCCTGGGTGGCGGCGCTCACCGTCATTGCTCTGATGGGCTGGTGGGGCATTCACACCGTTTCGGGACGTTTTTCCAAAACGGTCGAGACAAAAAAAACACCGGATGTGCAACAGGTTGTCGAAAAGGTTGATGTTGAGGAAGTCCTGCAAAAACGGACAGGCCCCCCTCCCGCCGCAACACCCAAAGAAGGTGAAAAACCTGCTGGAGCCGATAAAACGGCGGCGGCTGCCACCCCTTCTGCTGCCCCATCACCTGCGGCATCGCGGGTACTTTACAGTCCCGTGGCACCGCCTGATGCCAAAAACCCGAACGCGAACTCCGTCCCTTGGGTTCCCAGGGATCGAAAACATTCTGGCGGTCAACAAACGCCTTCTGCCCACGCCTCGGCTCAGACCGAAGCCGGAAACACTCAAAAGCATGCCGCAGAGCCGGCACCAGCCAAAAAGATCGATTCCGGAACCATACCCGCCGAAAAATTGGTGGTGACCAACCCTTTTCCCTCTGCGGCTCCCGTCAAGCAGCCCCCTCCCGTTGCACCTGTACAGAATGTTCGAGCGGAAGAAACGCCAGCTCCCGTCAAGCAGCCCCCTCCCGTTGCACCTGCACAGAATGTTCGAGCGGAAGAAACGCCAGCTCCCGTCAAGCAGCCCTCCCCCGTTGCCAAGGATAAGGTCACGACGACCGAGCCTCGCTCATTCCCTATTGGTGAGCCCGAAGAAGACAGCGACGAAGTCAAGACGCCTGTCCCTGTCCCCAACAAAGCCCATGAATCGCCCCCACCGGTGGCGACGAAGCCTGCCCTCCCCAAGCCTGGCGCGGCATCCGAAGACGTTCCGGTTCCTGAACCGCTTCCGGTCTCTGCTGCCGATTCTTCGCCACCATCGCCGCCAGTTCCATCCCCCTTGAACGTTACCAAGGCGGGAACCTCTACCGAAGCTGTTCCAACTCCCGACCCCATCGGTCGTAGTGTGGCGGCTATCATGGAAGGAAGTAAAGACACACCAGCACCTCCGGAACCACCCGTTGCCGAGGCGCTACCCAAAGAGTCCGTCAAAAGCCGCGAGTCGTTGGCAATGGCTGTGCCAACGCCGCTCAAAAAGCCGGCCAAGGCTCCTTCAACACCGGAAAAAGACAGACATCCCCCGCCGCTACCGCGTCACAGTGCTATCCAAACCACATCACCGACAGCGGATGGCACGGCTTCGGTCAAGCTCGGCATTGGCGGTGCCGATCCGATGCAGAAGCCACCGACTCCATTGATCAGCGAAGAAAATTTGAAGTCCGCAGGACAATTATTCGTGGTCCAGACCGGCTCCTTCCGCAATCGCGAGTATGCAGAACGTCTTGCGTCCGTCATGGCCAGCAAGGGCTTGGAGACCTACGTCCATGTGATGACCAAGGAGAACAAAAAATGGTATTCGGTGCGTGTCAACTATCGTGATAGCAAAACCGCCTTGCGGGTGGCAGACCAAGTAAAAAAAGATGTTGGACTGCCGACACAGGTGATCGATTTGTTTTACGAATAATTTTGGCAGCCATGCAACAGGATGAGAATAGAAATCTCAGCAACATTCCCTCCCATCCCTTTCCAGCCCAATCCCATGACGCAAACCAACACCCCCCCTAACAACGATTCCGGTGATTCCAAAAGCCGACTGTTCCCCCTGATGATCGGGGCTGTCGGAATTGTGTTTGGCGATATCGGTACCAGCCCTCTCTACGCTGTCAAGGAAGCTTTGGGCGGTGAACATGCTCCCCCACCCACCTTTGATAACGTAACCGGCATCATTTCACTCATCCTTTGGACTTTGCTGGTCGTTCTCACGTTGAAATACCAGCTCTTTATCATGAAGGCCAGCCACCAGGGCGAAGGCGGTAATCTGGTCCTGGTGGAGCTGGCCCGAAAATATACCGCCGACAATCCCCGGATGCAGCGTTTGATCATGATCGCCGGCATGATCGGTGTGTCGTTTTTTTTCGGTGATGGTGTCATCACCCCAGCCATCTCGGTTCTTTCGGCCATCGAAGGTCTGGAAGTCGTTACACCAGCCTTCACGCCCTACATCATACCTGCGACGTTGCTTGTTCTGTTCTTGTTGTTCTTTTTTCAGAGCAAGGGAACTGCCAAAATTGGCCGCCTTTTTGGTCCGATCTGCTTCATCTGGTTTGTGGCCATCGCCTTGATCGGTATCAAGGAAATTGTCAACTATCCTAAAATTTTACTGGCTATCAACCCATACTATGGCATTCACTATTTTTTCGGCGCGCAATCAGGCGACACATTTTTGGTCTTGGGTTCCGTTTTTCTGGCAGTCACCGGTGCCGAGGCACTCTACGCCGATATGGGGCACTTTGGGAAAAAAGCCATCAACTGGTCGTGGGTTCTTATCGTCTTTCCTGCCCTGATCCTGAATTATCTTGGTCAGGGCGCTCTGATCCTGAACAACCCTGCCGCCGTCAAAAATCCCTTCTATCACAGCGTTCCATCCTGGGCCTTGATACCCATGGTGATTTTGGCCACCTCCGCAACCGTCATCGCCTCCCAGGCGGTTATTTCCGGGGCTTATTCCGCTACCCGCCAAGCCATGCAACTGGGTTACCTACCCCGCCTGCGAGTGGTCCATACCTCCTCCACCGAATTCGGACAAATTTATGTCCCCGCCACCAACTGGTTGCTGCTGGTCGCCGTGGTCATGCTGGTACTCGGTTTTAAGAGTTCCAATAATCTGGCAGCCGCCTATGGCATCTCAGTGACCGTCACCATGGTCGCCGCCACCCCCCTGGCATTCGGCATCGTCCTCAGAAAAATGTTCTCCTGGAGCTGGCCCAAGGCCATCCTCTTCATGGTGATCTTCATGAGCGTGGATCTGGGCTTCTTTGGTGCCAATATCCTTAAAATTGCCGATGGTGGCTGGTTCCCCCTGGCGCTGGGAGCCGTTCTGTTCTTTATGATGTCTACATGGCGCAAAGGACAAACCTTGGTGCGGGAAGCGGTGCAAAGGCAGGAAATCCCCCTGGAACCTTTTTTGCGGCAATTTGAAGCTGCCCCCTTTAACAAAATGCCAGGTACGGCTGTTTTCATGACGCAAAATTTTCAGGTGGCCCCTTCTGCCTTTGTCGAGCTGTTGCGCCACACCGGATCCCTCTACGAACAAATCGTTTTTCTCAGCGTGCGTACCGACACCCTGCCCCATGTCAACGATGCCGAACGCATCCAGGTGGATACCTTGGATGGTCAGTTTTATCGCGTCATCATACGTTATGGCTTCATGGAGGTCATGAACGTACCCAAAGCGTTGACCCAATGTGTACTGAAAGAAAATAAACCCATGTCCTTACAGGATACCTGGTTTTTCATCGGTAAGGCCATTTTCCTAGCGGGCAAGCACCCGGCCATGAGCCAATGGCGGTTGCAACTGTTCCTGGATATGTTCCGTAGTGCTGAAAGTCCCACCGGATTTTTTCACCTGCCTCCCAGTCAGGTGGTGGATCTCGGTACCCGCATTGTCCTGGGCAGGTTGAGCTGACAAACCCAAGATGCTGGCAACAGTGCTGTGGGGTTCCTTGGTCAATACCAACCAAGGAATCCCACAGCCAAGACACGCCCCCAGACGCATTTTCGCAATAAACGCGACAATGCTTCCTGATCAAAGGGGGCGGAAAAAAACAAAACCTTGGGACTTAAGTCCCAAACCCTGCTGGAAAGGGTCCAGACCCTTTCCAAACCTATCCCCTCAATAAAGAAACGCAAACATGAACGTCGGCTACTGGCACCCACTGGAAAATGATCGTATTCAATGCAACCTTTGTCCAAGGCATTGTCAACTTTCAGAAAGTCAAAAGGGAGTCTGCTTCGTCCGTTCGCGGCATAACAACCAAATGGTCCTGGACACCTACGGTCGTTCCAGCGGCTTTTGCGTTGATCCCATCGAAAAGAAACCACTCAACCATTTCCTCCCCGGAACCCCCATCCTCTCCTTTGGCACCGCCGGCTGTAACCTGACCTGTAAATTTTGCCAAAATTGGGATATCTCCAAATCCACCCACATGGACCGACTCGCCAACCAAGCCTCCCCCGCAGATATCGCCCACATGGCCAAACACTCAGGCAGTCGTAGCGTCGCCTATACCTACAACGATCCCGTCATTTTCCTGGAATACGCCATCGATTGCGCCCAAGCATGCCACGATCAAGGCATCCAATCCGTGGCCGTTACCGCCGGCTATATCAATCCCAAACCCGCTGAACTCTTCTTTTCCCACATGGACGCCGCCAATATCGACCTGAAAGCATTCTCCGACGACTTCTACCACCATCTTTGCGGCGGTCACCTGCAACCCGTTCTCGACATCATCGAATACGTTGCTAAAGAAACCAAGGTGTGGCTGGAACTCACGACCCTCCTGATCCCCGGCGTCAACGATTCCACCAGTGAACTCCAACAACTCACCCAATGGGTTGTCGAACACCTGGGACCCGGCATCCCCATCCACTTTTCCGCATTCCACCCCGATTGGAAAATGCGATCCATTCCCCCAACGCCCATGACATCCCTGATTAACGCATGTCAGATTGCCAAAAACAATGGGATTCATTATGTATATGCCGGGAATATTGTTGACCGTCAGTGGGGAAGCACCTGGTGTCATGAATGCGACCAATTGTTAATCGAACGCTCCGGTTACACCCTGGGCCAATGGAATCTTGATGAACAAGGCCGGTGCCGTTTTTGCCAAACACCCTGTGGTGGTGTCCTGGAAGCCAAACCCGGAACCTGGGGATCCAAACGTCTCCCCTTGCAAGTATCCCGATGAAAGGTGTTTCCTTGGGGTGCCAATAGATACATGACCCGTATCGTTCGGTCCCCGCACCGCCCGGAAAATGGCAACAAGACGAGGAAGGATCGGAACGCTCGTCTTAATATTTTAACATTTTCAAAAAGATGACAAAAAAAATTAATGGAAATTTCGGAACCCCATTGGAATGATATTTTGTCCGTCACCGGACTCAACGAAGCAATCCGCGACTTGCTTGAAAATCGCTTTGCCTACGTTCGAGTCCGGGGGGAATTGTCGGATCTGGCCCAACCGGCATCGGGACATGTTTATTTTGCCCTGATCGATGGTCAGTCGCGCATTCGTTGCGTCATTTGGAAAGGCAACCGCAAGCGATTGAATACGCAGCCCAAAATTGGACAATCCGTCATCATCACCGGACGGATCGCCGTTTACACGCCTCGGGGTGAATACCAACTGATTGTCGAAGGGATGCAGGACGATGGGGCGGGCGATGCCCGTGAGCGTTTGCTGAAACTCCACGCCCAACTGAGTCGTGAAGGATTGTTCGACCCCGAACGCAAACGACTTCTCCCCTATTTTCCCGCTGTTATTGGTATCGTCACCTCCAGGACTGGAGCCGCCCTGCAAGATGTCATCCGGGTTCTTGATGATCGTCGTGTGGGCTATCATCTGCTCGTCGCCCACGCCCGGGTCCAGGGGGATCAAGCCGCCCAGGAGATCGTTTCCGCCCTGCAACAACTGGTGGCGGATGGACGTCCCGAGGTGATCATTTGTGGTCGCGGCGGCGGTTCCACCGATGATTTGGCCGTATTCAACGACGAGCGCATCGTTCGGGCCATCGCCGCCAGCCCCATTCCCATCATCAGTGCGGTTGGTCACGAAGTCGATACAACGCTTGTCGATCTGGCCGCCGATGTCCGTGCCCCAACCCCATCCGCCGCCGCGCAAATGGTGATGCCGGAACTTGACCACCTGCAACAACGATTGTGGCAAGCGCGACAAAATTTGGTTCGCGGTTTTTCCGCTCTCCTGGTACATCATCAGCACCGGTTAAGCCAAACCAAGGGGCGTTTGACGCATCCCCGCCGGCAAATCGACAGCCAACGTTTTCGTATTGATGAATTGACCGAGCGCCTCAACAACACCACCTTGCAAGCCTTCCAACGACGTGTACCAGAAATGGCCAACCTGCAACAGCGCTTGGTACAATGGCCGTCGCGGACGCTTCCGATGCAACAAACCCGCTTACAACAGGATCAACAGCGGCTGTCACAGGTCATGCGTGTCTATTTTCTGCGGCAAGCGGACCAATTGGCGGCTTTGATAGCCCGTCTGCACGGGGTCTCCCCCAAGGCGGTCCTCGATCGGGGATATGCCCTCGTTTACAACAAACGCGGCACCTTGCAAAAAAGTGGTAAAACCGTCAAACCGGGAGATATTGTCACCATTCACCTGGTTGACGCCGAATTCGATGCCACTGTGCAACAAGTCAGGAAACCATCATGATCCGTTCCGGAATATTCCTGTTATTTCTGTATTTTTTTTCAACTCAAGCAGGAGCGGCCACCCTGGAATTATCCGGTCCCCTTGATCAGGGAACGGCTGTCCTTCTGCGTGTGATCGGCTTGTCCCCCGGAGCCAAAGCGAGCGGCAAGCTCAACGCCTCCCCGTTTCCCATCACCCCGGACGGGTTGGCAGTGATCGGCCTGGATATGGAAGCGCCCCCCGGACTCGTCACCATCGATGTCACCTTGGCAAATCCAGATGGTCGTCGGGAGACCTTGCGTAAAGAAATGGCAATAGCCAAAAGGAATTATCAAGAAGAACGGATCAGTTTGCCGGAAGGCAAGGTGACCCCCCCCAACAAGGCGCTCGAAGAACGGATCCAGCGCGAGACCGAATCCATCAAAGCTGTCTACCGTTTGCGAGATGGCCAGGTTGGTTTTCAGAATGGTTTTCGGCAACCCGTTACAGGACGGTTTTCCGGGGTATTCGGCAGCCGGCGCATCCTGAACGGCAAACCCAAAAATCCCCACAATGGTGTTGATATTGCGGCCCCCAAAGGGACATTGGTCCAGGCTACGGCTGCGGGTTTGGTTGCCCTGGCCGGGGCAAACTATGTACTGACCGGCAACACGTTGGTACTGCACCATGGCCACGGAGTCGTTTCCCTTTACGCCCACCTGGACCAAATGCTGGTTGCCGAGGGCGATTGGGTCACCCAGGGGCAAACCATTGGCTACGTTGGTACCACGGGACGTTCTACCGGTCCCCATCTGCACTGGGGCACCCTGGTGCGCGGTCAACGGGTTGATCCCCTCCGCTTGCCCGGGGTGGAAAATAACGCCCCCATTCCATGAAAAATTAATGAAAGAAAGGCTGCCCCAGGGATGTGCAACCCCTGTGGCAGCCCTTACTATGTGTGATTCGGGTCAACTAACGATCAATCGTAGCTACCCGCATGGTAAAATCCCTGAGTCGTGGCTGTTGCGGCATCGGTTACGCCAATCAAACACCTGGGAACCATGGGAAAGTTGGGTGTCAGATAGTAGACATAAGCAGCCTGAACCCCTGCCAATGTTTTTATGTTGGGGTTGGTGTTGGGGGCTTCGTTGCACAAACCCAGGGCGGTGGAAGAAGTTCCCAACGTACTCGGGCCTTTGTAGACGAAATCACCAAACGTTTTGTTGGCGGGCAGATTGGCCTGGGTAAAGGTGGTGCTACCCGAAGCCAGGAGGGTCATCATGTCTGCGGACCAGTTGCCCAGTTGGTTGGTGGAATCGACGGGGTTGGTGGAAGGCCGACCGGAAGCAGCGGCAGATACCACGGCATAGTTGGCCGTAACGCCGTTCTGTACCACAATGGGAAAACCATCCCGGGCATAGCCGACGACAGTCGCTGTACTCGGCAACGCAGTCCAGGTATTGTTTTTGACCATCGGGCTGCAACTGATCAACGCCGACCCCCCCGTGGAGATGCCACAGGGAATGCTGTGATAATGGTAGGATCCATTGGATTGGGAATGGCCATTATGGACGTCAAATCCCAGACGACCGGTTCCATAGGCACTGCTGGCAGTCGCCGTATCCGTCTGCAATCGCCCCTCGATGCGGAAAGTACAGCTATTGGAAGTTGACTTGGAACCGTTGCAATTGCTGGTCAGGGGGTCATACGGGACGCCATCGAAGGCAACGCCCAAGCTGTTTGACAGCCCCAGAGGGGTATAAACAGGCGAAGCGGCGGTACCGGCCAAGGTTGGCGCGGCGGGGATGTAGAATGTGTAGGATTGTGCTGACGGGGTGTGCAGATAACTGGTGCCACTGGTTGGGAAACCAGCCGCATTATTGGTGCCGTAGAAGGGTGTGCCATCGCTTTGCACGGTGTACACCGCCATGGACACGCCATTGATCGTCAAGTTGGTTGTGGATGTTGAAATTTGTGTTTTGGCATCAACGGTTTGAACAGCAACCGTTCCCAGAAGCGCGCTTAATAACAGTACCCCTGCAGCCTGCTTACGTGACATGTGTTGTTCCTCCAATCATAATTGAGTGAGTCCGGTTCCCTGGATGATACGCATTCAACTCGCGTCCATCCAGAAGTGTAATTCCGGTCCTTTTGCCAGTGGGTAACCAATTGTACATTATAGTTCTCGGCAAATTCCAGATTCCACAAAAAACGATGTTCATCCTTCCACTCTTTGAACAAGATTGGTAGGTTGGTCAGGTCTGATCGTCTAAGGGCTGAGGAAAGAAATAATCATCCCATTTTTGGTTGAGGGACAATCTTGATAAACCTGTCTTCCAACACTTTGTGCTGGTTCAGCGAAAATCGGACAAACCGCCTTTTTTGATAAGCTACTTCTTGCTCTTCCCTGGAACCTCCCAGGTACATCGGGCTGCGTTTTTTTAGGCATGGTGGGT
>JADGCN010000069.1 GCA_015228975.1 Magnetococcales bacterium | reverse complement strand
TCATGAATGGATTTCGTTTCCATCTCGACCGGCTAGGTTAATGTAAGGCACCACCAACAATTTTATATATTTTAATATCTTCAAATTTGATAAATATTTCATATCTTGCCTGTCGTTGGCAGCCAAGTACACAGAGTACGTAAAAGTAAGATTGAAATAAACAACCTCAAAATTGACGAAACGGTAGCCATTTCCACCATAAAATGAAAAAAAAGTAACTTCTCAATAAGTCACGGCAACCATGACGGCATCATGGTTATTTATCTGCTCCAACCCTGAAATCGCACTTCGACGTTTCTAGGCATAACAGTATAAATTTGAACAAATTTTTTACAATATCGCATACATTCATCATCCATGGGATTATGCACTAAAAGCAAGGATTCACAACGATCTGCCGTGACTTATTGAGAAGTTACAAAAAAAACATAAAATAATGGAAAAAGAAATTTTATGACCAATCCTGATTATTGGAAGCGGGCGATGCGGTGGAACGACTGAAAGCCCGCCACAGACAACTGGCTCGGGTCCAGGGGGAGAGTTGCGGCCTGAAACGCAATGTATTACCCCCGTTTTCCTCAATTTTATCCAAAATGGCCCGCCCCTGTTCCAACATGGCAGCCAGCTCCAGCCGAATCGGCCATTGCACCATGTCGAGCAATTGCTGACCATAGTCGAACAATTGGCGCGTCTCCGCGACCAGATGCAACATGAGATCACCCATCACGGGGGTGAAGCGCCGCGCCAGAATCATCTCTTCGGTGACACCAAAACGCTGCATTTCCTCAACAGGGAGATAAAGGGGCCGACCACTCCAGGGATCCTGACCCAGATTTTGCCAAAGGTGGGTCAGCATCATTCCGGTGCAAATGGCATCGGAAAAACGAATCTTGACCGGCGTTGGCTGACGCGGTTCTGGAATGACCTCATCGGCAAGATGCAGGACAATTCGACCTATGGGATTGGCCGCATACCGACAATACTCTTCCAATTCGTTAATGCTGTCGTAACGCTTGTTGGTCACGTTCATACGACACGCGATCAACAGCTCGTGCAGATAGATCGATGGCAGGGCCGTGACATCCAGTGTGTGGGCCAAAGCCCGAAACGTGGGATGATCCGGCTCTCCCGATTCCGCTTGCAGCAGGCGACGCGACCAATCATCCAACAGGCGAAGTTTCACAGAATCGTCGCGTCCAGGCAGGCCGGTAAAATCATCCGCGGTTTTGGCGAAGGCAAATATGGCATACAAAAAAGGGCGCAGCTTGCGCGGAACCAACAGGGATCCCAGGGAGTGTTGATCGGACGTTTTACGCGCGATCTCCCGGCAATAGCGAAAATCAGACTCAAGATGGATCGGTATGTTTTGGGCACGAAACATGGCGTCATTACTGTAAACGTTATTTTCACATTATTGAAGGGGTTCCAATCATCCAAGAGAAAATTTGTTGCGCAAAGCCCCCCACATCACCGCCCCAGGCATTCTTCGTTGACACATGCAGACAGCCCGGATATCCAGCAACACTGAAAAAAAAGCGACACATTATTTTAACCTGGACCTACCAAGAATATTTGGGTTATATTGAACCTTTTTTTCGACCAACGGCCATGATGCCGGAGTATGATCGTTTCCTGTCGTGGATGCCCTTGGCAAGAGATGGTACGCACACCAGACGTGTCAAGGCATCCTTAAGAGAGGAACCCCTCATGTTAAAAACGACGATTCTTCAGCTTGTTTTGGATCAAAAATGAAAGTCAAACCTTCCCACGCCGTAGCAACAGACCTTCCCCCACCCGCTTATACCGAACTGGATCGCCTCTGCGTCACGACCCTGCGCATGTTGGCTGCTGATCAGGTGGAACAAGCGCGTTCCGGGCATCCAGGAATGCCCTTGGGGGCCGCCCCCATGGCCTATGTCTTGTGGTCCCGGATCATGCGCTACAATCCCGAAAATCCGGAATGGCCCGACCGCGACCGTTTCATCCTTTCCCCAGGTCATGGCTCAGCCCTGCTGTACGGTCTCCTATATATGACCGGCTTTGGCCTGGAATTGGATGAACTGAAACATTTTCGTCAATGGGGCAGTCGCACCCCGGGACATCCTGAATTCGGGGTCACGCCAGGTGTTGAAACAACAACCGGTCCCCTGGGACAAGGTTTTGCCATGGGCGTGGGTATGGCCATTGCCGAACGCTATTTGGCACAAAATTTTAATCGCCAGGAATTCCTGCCCATTGTCGATCATTTCACCTACGCCATCGTTTCCGATGGCGACCTCATGGTGGGCCTGGGTTGCGAAGCCGCTTCCCTGGCGGGGCATCTGTGCCTGGGCAAACTGATCTACCTCTACGACGATAATGGTGTCACCATCGATGGACCCACCAGCCTTTCCTTCAGCGAGGATGTCAAGGCCCGCTTTGAAGCCTACCAATGGCAGGTCCTGAGAGTTGACAACGGCGAAGACATGGAAGCCATCGAGCGGGCAGTACGCATGGCCCAGGCCGAAGAGGAGCGTCCCTCCCTGATCATGGTACGCACGCAAATCGGCTACGGCTCCCCCAAGGCGGGAACCAGCGCCAGCCATGGCGCCCCCCTGGGGCCGGTGGACCAAGCCATTACCCGCAAATTTTATAACTGGCCGGAGACCCCTTTTCATGTTCCCCCGGAAGCCTTGCAACACTGTCGACAGATGGTTAAGCGCGGTCGGGAATACATGGCCGAGTGGGAGGCGCGCATGGGAGCTTTCACTTCCCGCTTTCCCCAGGAAGCGCAAAAGCTGCAAGACTGGTTGGCCGGTCGCCTCCCCGATGGTTGGGACCAGGGACTGAACCGCATCGATTTTGGTGGCACCATGGTCACTACCCGGCAGGCCTCTGGCAAGGCTCTCAACGCCATTGCGCGCCGCTTGCCCGCCATGATCGGCGGCTCTGCCGACCTGACCGATTCCAACCAAACCTGGATTTGGGATTCCGATGATCGTTATATCCATTTCGGGATCCGCGAACATGCCATGGGGGCCATCACCAATGGCATCGCCAGACACGGCGGGACGGTCGCCTTTTGCGGCACCTTCCTGGTCTTTTCCGACTACATGCGTGGGTCCATCCGTATGGCCGCAGTGATGGGGACGCATACCATCTTTATTCTGAGCCACGACAGCATCGGTGTTGGCGAAGACGGGCCTACGCACCAACCCATCGAACATGTCATGAGCCTGAGGTTGATCCCCCACTTGACAACTCTCAGACCGGCAGACGCTTTTGAAACGGCTGGGGCCTGGAGAGTTGCCATCGCCAACAAAAAACCGGTCGCGCTGTGCCTGACCCGCCAAGCCGTCCCGGTATTGACCGAACGTTCACGGGAGATGGTGGCCAAAGGGGCCTACATCCTCGATAATTGTGACGGCGAGCCCAAACTGATCATCCTGGCCAGCGGTTCCGAAGTCCATCTGGCCATGGAAACCAAGCAGGAATTGGCCAAACTCGGCCATAAGCACATTCGCGTCGTTTCCATGCCCTCCTGGGAATTGTTTCGTGAGCAACCGGAATCGTATCAGGAGGAGGTCATCCCCAGTCACATCCATTCTCGCCTGGCTATTGAGGCCGGGGTCTCGTTGGGGTGGCGCGAATGGGTCGGCAACCGTGGGGATGTTGTCGGCCTCAACCGCTATGGCGCTTCCGCTCCCTACAAATTGGTCATGGAAAATTTGGGTATCAGCGTCAAAGTTGCATTGGAAAAAGCGCTTAAACTGTTACAAAAGGGCTAAACCGCAACCAACGCGGGACACGTAGTTTTCTAGCGTCATTCCCGCGAAAGCGGGAATCCAGAAAGTCAGAGAAAGGTGTGTAGGTCCCATGGATCCCCGCTTTCGCGTGGATGACAAGAACTACGAATCCCAAGATAGCTGCGGTTTAATAGCCCGGGTTTTTCGGATTCCCGCCCTGACACAGTATGCCAGGGCGGGAATCCAGAAACTGACAACCCGAACCTGTCACTACAACAAGTTGAATGGTTCTCCTGCCGCATGGACATAACTCGTTACCCCGCCTCTGCTCCGTTTTCAGCGTGAAAAGAGAGATACACCGTGGTCCCCTCGCCAGACCCGCTCTCAATCTTGACGTTCCAACCATAAACATCGCAAATACGTTTGACCAGGGAGAGGCCAATACCATGGCCACTACTGGAAGATCCACGATAATAGTGCTGGAAAATCAGAGGAATTTCTTCCTTGGCAATGCCAGGACCCCGATCTGAAACCTCCAGATGATTCTCTGCCAGAACGATTTGTACCCTATTGCCCTGGGAATGGGTAATGGCATTACGGATCAGGTTACTCACCACCACCATGGCCAAGGAACGTTCCACAGCCAGTTGCGGAGCCGCATGGCAAGTGGTTTCGACATCAATGGTTTGATCCCGGGTCAGACGGCTATAATTTTCGACAACTTCCATAACCAATTGTTTCATGTCACACAGGGTCTGACGGCTGGGTCTGGCATTCTCCTCCCGGGCCAAATGGAGCAGGGCTTCCGACATGCTGGTCATTTCCCATGCGGCTCGATCGATCCGATCAACACGCCGGCGCTGACGTTCATTCAGGGTCTGGTCGGCCAACAGAAGTTCGGTGCAACTGCGGATGACCGCCAGAGGGGTACGAAATTCATGGTTGGCATAGGAGATAAACGCACGCTCCCGCTCACCAAAGGCTCGCAGGCGACCGATATAACGGTCAAACGCCTGAGCCATCAGCGTCACTTCATCGCCCTGGCGCTTGGGGTCCAGGATTGGCAAGGGATCCTCGGGGTCGGACGAAGCCACCTTGTGGGCCAGATCAATGATTGGTGCCGTGACCCGGCCTGCCAGCCACCACCCCGCTACGGAAGCCACAAAGGTCACGAGCAATACCGAACACAACAAATAGAAAAAAAAATGCTCCTCCCGGGCCCGTTGGCGTTCCTTATTGAAAAGTAAATAATAGGTGTCCTGACCCAAACGGCTCACCAAAACCCGGTAGTTGGTATTATTATAGACAATATCATAGAAGGATTTACTTTCCGGGCCAGGATCAAGGATGGAGATGGTTTCAGGAACCGCTTCACTTTTATGCTGCGTGTCAACGAAGCCCAGCAAGGAAACTGTCGCAGGGGGTAGAGAAGCGGGATTACGTCCACGTCGCGCCGTGTAGTCATCCATTTCGGCACGCAGGGTTTCATCCATGAGGCGGCGACTGACATCATGGGCACCAAGAAAGACGCCTACCGCCAACAATAAGCTCCCGATGGCACCGAACCAGGCAAAGGTCAGGGCAACACGGGTCCGTAAGCTATGAGAGAGGCGCACTGTCGGCCACCAGGCGATAACCGATCCCCCGCACGGTATGCAACAAATCCCGGGTATACGGTTTGTCGATGGCGTTGCGCAGGACATGCAAATGGGTTTTCAGGACATCGCTGTCGGGGGGATCGTCCCCCCAAATCGCCGCCTCCATTTCGCTTTTGGTGACGACTTTGGGGGAACGACGCATCAAAAGTTCCAGCAATTTGAGCGGAATGGGTGGCAGTTCGATGCGTTGATCGGCCCGCGTAACCAGAAAGGTTGTCGTATCGAAAATCAGATCGCCAACGGTCAATACTGGTAACACCCCTTGTGGCTGGGTGCGTCGGACAATGGAACGCAAACGTGCTTCCACTTCCCGAAGGGCAAATGGTTTGACCATGTAGTCGTCGGCACCCGCATCCAGACCGATGATTTTATCATCCAAGGTATCCCGTGCGGTCAGGATGAGGATCGGGGTCGTTTTGCCCGCTTGTTCCCGTAATTTGCGACAAAGTTTGAGACCATCCATCCCTGGTAACATGATATCGAGTATAATGGCGTCATATTCATTGACCACCGCCAGATGCAGACCCGTCAGGCCATCGCCGGCGGTATCAACCACATGATCATGCTCGGAAAAATATTCCAGGAGACTGATTGCCAGATCCTGATTGTCTTCGATGATCAGCAAGCGCACGGTTCTATAAGCTCCTGGGGACGGTATCCGATGTAATCATGGCGGTCAGAAAACCCCGGATAAGGCATGAACCAGACGTCCCCGCCATCCCGGTTCAACATTGGCGGTATTAAGGGTCAGCAGATCCATGGAGAACCCATGCATGCGCAGGGCACTGATGCCGCTAACGCCCTGATTGAGCCCGTAAGAAGCGTTGGATCCGACCACCAACAGATCGGCCCCCCACGACCCGGCAATCTCGAGGATGCTGCGGGGAACAGGGCCTTCAATAATGATTTGTTCGACTCCGGTAATACCAATTTCCTCGAACATGGCATCCAGACGTTTGGAAACATCTTTCATGATTGCAGCCTTCATCTGCCGTGGCGTGAGAAAGGGAGCGTAGCCACTTTCCCATCCGGGAGTATAATCCACCACCACGGATATGGCCAGTTCCGCATGAAGAGAACTGGCCAGCTTCCATGCTTGCCGTGCGGTGAGAACCCCTTTTTCGTTCAATTCGACGATTGCGAAGTGTTTACGATAATAGGACATGGTGTTTCATTCCTTGATTAATGGTGTATTGTTTGGGTGTTGGAGATGTTGTTTAGCAACTGATCCTGGTACGTTTGCCCGAGGCATTCGAGAAATATTTTCTTATCGCAAATTTGGCATTGCTCGTGGCGCAATTTTTCGTGGATGAGGCGAATGGCGACCCCTTTGGTCTGGAACATATTGTTGCTGCCGAGAATATCCAGGTACCCCCCTTTTGCGAGAATTTCCCAAACCTGATCCTTGGCACCGATAATGTAGAGCCCACCCCCTTGTTGACGGCGTTTATGGGCCTCCCGGGCGAGGAATTCGGCACCTGCGAGATCGACAAAATTGATGCCTGAGGCGATGATGGCCAAGTGTTTGACGTCACCACATCCCTGTTGCAGGGATTCGCGCACGTGGTCGACGGCAGCGAAAAAGAGAGAACCGTCAACCCGGGCAATACGCAATTGCGGGCATTCGGTAACATAAGGTTCGGTGGAAAAACTTCTAACGGGGCATTGGGCATCGGGAACCCCGAAGAGTACCCGGGGACGGGACGTGCGCGCCAGATAAAAGGTCAGGGAGAGGAAAACCCCCACCAAAATCGCCACTTCCAGATCCAAAAGAATCGTGCCGGTGAAGGTGGTGATCAGGATGATTTTTTCAGCCGCCTCGGAACGCAAGATTTGCGCGATATGGTGCAAATCGATGAGACCCCAGGCTACCAGAAAGAGGATTCCAGCCATTGCGGCATTGGGCATGTAGTTGATCCAGGGTCCGACCAACAACAGAATGGGAGGCAACATCACCCCCGAAAAGATTGAGGCCATGGGGCTTTTGGCACCTGACGCATAATTGAGACCGCTGCGATTGAATGACCCGGTGGCCACATAACTGGAGAAAAAGCAGCCAAACAGATTGGAGAGTCCCTGACCGATAAATTCCTGATTTCCATTAATGTTCTGACCGGAGCGCACACCCAGGGCCCTGGCTATGGAAACCGCTTCGGTCAAGGCCAATAAGGCCACGGCCAGGGCACCGGTAGACAATTCGCGAAAGGCATTCAACGAAAAAAGCGGTGCCGAAAGGGGGGGAAGGGAGATGGGCAGCGCACCTACGGTGCTGATGGCAACCTTGGGATTGAGGTGACTCAATACCACTCCGAGAATACTGCCAGCCAGCAGTGCCACGATCATGTAAGGCAGTTTGGGAAAAAACCGTTTGGTGATAATGCCTGACAGGAGGGTCACGGTACCAATCGCGATCAAGGTAAGATTGGCTTCGGTGAGGTGCTGCATCACAAGGATCCACGTTTCGGAAAATGACGCCCCCCTGGGGATGGTCAGGCCAGTGAAATGTTTCACCTGATTGGTGGCAATCAGGATGGCGGCCCCGGCTGTGAAACCGATGACAACCGAATGGGAGATAAAGTTGACCAACACGCCCAGTCGCGCCATACCCAGACCCAACTGGATCAGACCCACCATGAAAGTCAACGTGAGGGCCAGTTGGACATAATGGCTTGAACCCGGTTCGGCGTGGGGGGACAGGACGGAAAAAATGACAATCGAGGCGGCTGTCGTCGGACCCGAAACCAAATGCCATGAGGAACCAAAAAGTGCGGCAATAATCGCCGGTACGATACCGGCGTAAATGCCATATTCGGGTGGCATGCCGGCAATGGTGGCAAATGCCACCCCCTGTGGCAGGACGGCGACCGCCCCGGTAAATCCTGCCATCAAATCAGATTTTAAATTCTCCCGGTTGACCATGGGCCACCAGTACAACAGGGGGAACAAATGACGTAAAGCAATCGCTTGAGAAGACATGGCACCCTTCCAGATGGTTGTGATCGGGCTTCTATTTACCCTGCGGCCATTGTTTGGTTATCAATGACTACGGGAGCGAAGCGGGCCTGATCAGATTGTTAACCTGAACGACGCCACGACTGTACCTGGGGAAAGGTATAGAATTGGTTGAGGATACATGCAGGTTTGGTGAAGTGTGATTTTTTTTAAAAAAAAAGCGGGGGCGCGGCAAAAAAGCCAAAGGCGGGATGCCGTAACCGGCATCGCATCACCCTTTCAAGGATCATGATCAGGCGAAAAAATATTCTGGATCCCCTGCGCTCACATCACATGGCGTGCAGCAGGTATTGGATGGCAAAGGCGGTTTCAAAGGCTTCACGACCCGACAGACCGTAAGTGTCCTTGACCAAGGCGAGGAGTTTGTCGGGATTGGTGCGGGCACTCTGGGGGATTTCGCTGAGCCAGCCAACAACCTTTTCGCGACCATAGGCTTTGATCAGGGCGTCGACCCACGTTTTGGCAAAGTCACGGGATTCTTTGGCGTGCAGGTGCATCCCCACATCCACCAACGCCTTGATTTCCTCTTTGGTCAAACGCATCAAACCTACGCCATCGGCCAGAGTGGCGACGACATTATCGACATATCCCTCAACGGTGGCACCACAAAGCCCCGAGGAGATCGCAAAAGAGAGTTGGGTCCGGGCAATTTTGCGCGCATCCACACCGCGTAGCTTTTGTTGCAGAATCGTCCCCGCATCAATCGATACGTGGCGCATCTCCCCCTCAAATCCCCCTTTTTCCTTGATGATATGGAGCGTGTCGGACGATGCGCCCACTTCTGCGGCAACGTTATAATAGTGATACTGAATTTCCCCCAATACATGTCCCCCATAATCCAGGTAGGCCATCCTGGCCACCATGGACGCCCGGTCATCCTCCCCAGCCATGGCATACAACGGGGTCAAATCCATGGAGAGTCGCGTTACCTTCTTGTCCAACAACCGTTGCACCATCACCGGGCTTTGCCCATTGCCATAATGGAGATACAACATACTATTGCTGATCTCCGCCATCGCAGCCCCCGCTGGCACTTCCGCCTTGGCTTGCGGTCGCTGCCCCGCCCCTTCAACTTCGCGGGTTTTCATCTCCTTTTTGCTCTCCTTATCGGTATCCGCCGACTTTTGCGACTCTTCATCCACATTGGTGCATGTCTTTTGCAAAGGCACGACCTCCCAGCCATTCCCCAGGACGGCCCCTTCGGGACGATTGAAATCATCCGCAAATTTTTCTTCCGCAAACGAAACGCCAGAGAAAACCGGCAAGAAGAGTCCAAGAACCACAACAAACCGATGGCCAAGACAGCACAGAGCAGACCTGCCTAACCTCTTGGCGTTTCCCCGTACCGGCAAAACACCAAGTTTCCTGTCCTGCATCAACGCCGCTTCACCCATGTGGTTCACATCGAATAACGATATTGGTTATAGAAATGCAGCACCTTGGCCACGTAACGTCTGGTTTCCTGATAGGGGGGCACGGTGTTGCCATGCTTGCGAACCGCCCCTTCCCCGGCATTATAGGCGGCAAGGGATAAGGTCAGATTGTTGTCAAACTGGTACATGAGATCTTTAAGGAACTGGGCACCCCCATGAATATTGGCATTGGGATCCAGCCGGTTCCTGACACCATATCGTTTTGCGGTATCCGGCATGAGCTGCATCAGACCCACCGCCCCTTTTCGGGAAACGGCCAGGGGATTGAAAGAAGATTCGGCGCGAATCACCGCCTTGAGCAACGCATCGTTGATACCCGTGCGTTTGGAGGCCTCGCGGATAATCCCCACATAGGGTTCCACTGAATACCCCCAGGGATCATAGATATTGCCATAAGTCGCATCAGCGTAGCTGTTGTTGCCATACCCCCTGGTCCCATAGCCATAACCGTATCCTTTGACAGGCTGGATTTTCCGGTCCTCAACTTTGGCCACCGGTTGGGTACGCATGAGAAGCTGGTAACGTGGATCGGAAGGGCGATCCGTCAAGTGCACCACACCCCGGGCATCCACGTAGGTGTATATGTCAGCCCAGGCGGTGCTGTGGTTGGAAAGGACGGCGAATAACATCGCGCCGCCAACGTGCCATAGAATCCTTGATATTTTCATGTAAGAGCCGCGCTTCATTGGGTTTCAATAGTGCTGCCATCAACCATGGAACTGCAGAAGCCCTCATCCAAAGAATAAAAGGAAAGGCATCGAAATATGTGACCAAATTCAATCCGGGTAAAAACTCCCTCCCCGATTGTCCGCTTGAACGAGAAAGCGCAACGCTACCCCTTCCCGATCCACGCGCACCACTTCGCAAGGAAACCGCATTTGTGAACCATCGACGGGATTATCAACCTCCAATCCAACATCCCCTTCTTCTCCTGTTTCCAGTCCAAAAGGGCGATCCATGGTACTCATGAACAGGCCCCGGGTACTCATATTTTTCAAGGTGCCATGCACCACGGCACCATTTTCCAAAACCAGCGAAACTCGAACATCAAGAGGAAAACGGGACAATATCCGCTCGTTGTTGCTGCGTGGTTTTTTCTTGCCTCCAAACAGGCGGGCCAACATCAACCCAACCTGCTCATGATAAAATTCCGTACCACGTTAACATCCGCAGGTAGCACTTCCACCCGACGCGGTAATTGCTCAAGCCCCGCCAACGACTTCGGTCGATCCGGCTCGCGACCAATGGCTTGCTTGACGGCATCGCCAAATTTGGCCGGATGGGCAGTCGCCAGACACACCACCCCTGGTGTTTCCAGGGCGGCGGCAAAACCGACCGCCGTGTGCGGATCCAGAAGGTAACCATGGGCCTGGTAAACCTTGCGAATGGTCTCCAACGTTTCGACCTCGCCCACTGCCACGGCCCGGAAATCACCCGTTCGCCGCATGACCTCTTCAGAAACTGCAAAACCGTTTCCCGACTCCAGTTCCGCCATCTTTTCCCGGACAGCCCGGGGATCTTCGTGCAACAGGTAGAATAAGTATCGTTCAAAGTTCGAGGAAACTTGAATGTCCATTGATGGGCTCATGGTCGGATGCACCCGACCCAGATAATAACCACCCGTGGAGAAAAACCGCGTCAAGATATCGTTGCGGTTGGTTGCCAATAACAATCTTCCCATCGGCAATCCCATTCGTTTGGCGACGTACCCAGCAAAAACATCGCCAAAGTTGCCAGTAGGCACTGAAAAATCAACCTTTCGTTCACAATTCCCCCCTGAAAGTCGCCCCCAAGCATAAAAATAATAGACAATCTGCGCCACAATCCGCGCCCAGTTAATGGAATTCACCGCACCCAAATGATAGTTTTTTTTGAAGTCTAAATCATTGAAAAGTTTTTTTACAATGGACTGTCCATCATCAAACGTCCCCTGTATGGCGATATTATGCACATTGGCATCCAGAACAGTGGTCATCTGCCGTTCCTGGATCGGTGAGACACGTTCATGGGGATGCAGGATAAATATCTCCATCCCTTTCTTACCACGCACTCCGTGTATGGCCGCCGAACCGGTATCCCCCGAGGTGGCACCCAGAATATTCAGGCGACCACCATCCCGTTTCAGCAAATATTCAAACAAGTTACCCAACAATTGCAGCGCAACATCCTTGAAAGCCAAGGTGGGGCCATGAAACAATTCCAAAACGTAATGATCGCCCACCGGCACCACAGGGGTCACCTCGGGGTGGGAAAATCTACTGAATGCATTGGAAATCAAAAGATTGAGATCTTCGCGGGGAATATCATCCCCGGCAACGAATTGGCCGATAACCGCCTGTGCCAAAGCCACAAAAGACAAACCTGACCAGTGCTCCAGAGTAGCCCGGGATATCAGGGGAATGGTTTCAGGGAGAAGCAAACCACCGTCCGTCGCCAACCCCATGGTAACCGCTTGGGAAAAAGGGATGGGGGCTACACCGCCCCGCGTACTGATATACTTCACTTTTTTAAGGCTCCTTATCCGAATTCACCATTCAGGGCCTTAAGTCCATTACGACCATCACCAATGGCCCCAGTCCCCGTGTAACAACTGCAACCCCAGGGCAAACTTGGAGTGTTGCGACGCCTTCAGACCATGGCGGTGCCGCAAAGCGTCGGCGAAATCGAGCATCGGTTCCACCCGACCTGCTTTTTGTTCCAGTTCCACCTCAAACAGGGGGAAAATTTTGCCGCCGGCACGAATTTCCCCCTGATCCAATGCCACTTCAACCAAACTATCGTCCCCGAGACTCACATCCAGGGTATGACGCACAAATGCGGTTTCCACCAAAGGGACCAACATCTCTCCACCCGGAGCTACACTCAAAATCTGATCACGCAACGACCCCTCGGGTAACAAAGACAAACGATCCACTGGACCCGGAACAATTTGTTCCCACTCACTGCGGACGCTATACCCATCCTTGAGCCCGCCCTCGCCCTTCAAACAAGCCTTCCACTCCCCGGTTTCACGTAACCGGCGAAAACGAAAGCCATACTTGTGAGTTAATAGCGCATGTCCCGGGGTATCCAGGTAGGTACTCACCAGAGTTCGGGCGCGCCAGGATGCACCATTCGCCTTGGCCAAAACCTCGGGATCGCGCATCACACCATCCAGAGTCGCCGCATCGGCAGCGGTCAACTTGACTTCCTTCTCCATGATCCCCTGACCATCCGTCATGCCGTATCCCTCAACAACAGTGTACCCTCCCGGGGTGGAACATCCGCGCCCATCACCCTACCCACGACTGACCGGATAGCCCTGCGATTCCCAATGAGCCATGCCACCGTTCACGTTATAGACTTTTTGCAAACCCGCACGTTTTAAGACGACCGAACCCATCAAAGAGCGGTTCCCTGATCGGCAAATGACCGCAACATCCTGATCGCGGACCACCTTTTTTATTTCCGCCATCTGGCTTTTCAAACTGCTCAGGGGATACAACCGGGCAACGGCCACATGCCCTTGAGCATACTCCCCTGGCGTACGAACATCAATTACAACGACCGGTGGCGAGTCTGCCAGACGCTTCGACAGATCATGCACGCTCAACGATCCAACCCGGTAATACCAAGCCAGCGCCGGTCCGCGAAACGCCAGTGCCAGAAAAATAATGACCATCAGCAACGTCGAGCCGTTTTCCTGCAACCATGCCATGACCGATTCCGTCCATCGTCTTTAAGAGTGAACTATCACGGGGTGCAAAAGATGGACTTGGTCAAGGCGACCAATTCCAACACTTTGCAATCACCCACCCGATAAAACACCTGATTGGCTTCGCGCCTGGAAGACAAAATATTTTTATCCCGCATGATGGTCAAATGTTGGGAAACATTGGACTGCGTTGTCCCCACCCGCTCGACCAAATCCTGGACGCTCATTTCCTGATCACTCAGGGCAACCAAAATCTTCAACCGCAGCGGATGAGCCAAAGCCTTCATGCAACGCGCCACTTTTTCTATGTCATCATCTACAAATGCGTCGGGCACGCCCCAATCCTTCCTGAGTAGTGGAAACCTACGTGAAATACCGTTTTTTTAAAAGTGCTGCCTGGATTATCAGGTTTTGCTAATAATATGAAAGCCTAGGGGAAAGGTCAATATCTCTTAAAATTGCCCACTTGAAATACGCACAAATTCAAGATGTAAGCCTTTGTTTCTTGCCCCACCGAAGCCAATGTTACCTCCTTGCCGGCGGCACGAATTATGCGTAAAGCCAACTTGCACGATACCTTTTTTGCGATCATCATCTCAAAAAAACAGGCCATCTCCCCTCATGGACCCTTTGCCGCCTTCCCATCCGTTCGCCGATTTTTTGACAAGCCTGGAGGTGGAAAAAGGGGCAGCTCGCAATACCTGCTGCGCCTATCGCCAGGATTTATTGCATTTTTCACAGTTCTGGCTCACATCCACCGGCAAAGAACTCACCCGGAGCGATGCGACCACCCTGCGTCCCAATCATTTGCGATCTTATTTAAGTTATTGTTTACGCGCCAAACTGGCCAAATCCACCATGCAACGTCGCATCGCCGCGATACGCGCCTGGCTGACTTTCCTGGAGCGCCGTGGCTTGGTCAACACCAATCCCGCCAAATGGATTGCCACCCCCAAACTGGGGATCCGTCTCCCACGCGCCCCCAGCGAAGAGGATACCGCCCGACTGGTTGAAACACCCGCCCCAGTGGAACTCGACCGGGACAGCGAACATGCGTGGGTGTTGGCCCGTGACGCCGCCATTATGGAATTGCTCTATGGCTCGGGAATACGTATTGGCGAATTGTGTGGCCTGGACCATGGACGCCTCAACCTAGCGCTACGGGAAATCCGGGTGATTGGCAAAGGCAATAAAGAACGTATCGTCCCCATCAGTCCGGTGTCACAAGTGTGCCTGGAACACTATTTCAAGCATCTGGTCCCCCTTGTAGGCCCCCTGAAACCCGATCACCCGGTGTTCATTGGGCAAAAATGGCCCGAACGGGAACTCCGCCTCAACCCGCGCCAAGTTCAGCGTTTGCTGCAACACCGCAGAAGATGGCTTTCCCTGCCGGAAAAAACCACGCCCCATGCCATGCGCCATGCCTTTGCCACCCATCTGTTGCAGGCGGGGGCTGATTTACGCGCCATCCAGGAAATGTTGGGTCACGCCAGCCTTTCCACCACGCAAAAATATACCCACTTGGACCGGGCGGGATTGGCGCGGATCTATGACGCCGCCCATCCCAGGGCGCACAAGCGTCTGCCTGCCAAAGGCAATCCTTCGGATAAACCATCGCAACCCAATGACTGTCATGCGCAATAATCAATTGAAAACACCTATTAGAAATACAACGCTATCCCTCCTCCCGCTGCTGATTGTTTGGCCCTTGGGACACACAGCCTTGGCCGAAACAGCCGACCAGGGGGCCATTGGTTTGCCTCCCTCTCCCGTGACGGCCATGAACGTTGCCCTGCAAAAGGGGAGCGATGCCTTGGCCCAGGCCAGAACGTTGGATACCCAGCGCAAAACCGCCTGGATTGCCGCCCAGGATGCCATCCGGCTAGCCCGTAAAGAGTCGGCGCAACACCAGCAAGCCGGCGAAACAGCTTGGGCCAACTCCTCCATGAGTTATGAGGATATGGAAGAAGCCCTCATCAAAGAGGAATCATCCAATAAACGAGCTACATCGCTGGAACAACAAGCCAGAGTACAACAAGAAAAAGATCGCATGCAGATCAAGCAACTCATGGGACAGGCGGATCAGGCGGAACGAACCGCCCAATCCATCCATCAAGCCTGGATTGAAAACTATGGTCGCCAAGCCCTGGAAACAGCCCGAAACTATCGTCAACAATTGGAACACGTGAGTGAATTCGGACGTTTGCGGATCTTGGACGTACAAAACAATCTGGAGCGGACCAAAAATGAGCTGCAAAAAGCTGTGCAGGAACTTGAACAATGGCGATTAGAACAAAAAGCCCAATCCGATGCCCTGGAAAAAGAGAGACGTGCTGACCAACAAAAAATTGCGGTGGAGGAACAACGCGCCGATGCTTTTTGGTCCTCTTCCACCGATTCCCATGAAGATTTGTTGGACTCCATGAAGTTAAAAGATGGTTTGAGCGAAAAAACGGCCGCAACCGCTCGGAAGAAAACATCCCTGGATCTGGCCTACCAAGCCAAGTTTGCAACTTTATCAGCCAAGTGTGAACGTTTGACTGGCGAATTAAAGGTATTGGAGGATCGACTGAAAACGATGCGCGACCAATCGGACGTCTTGTTGCAACAAGCGCACAACCAAAGCCAATACGCCGACTCTCTCGCTCGCCTTGTGGATCCCAACTGGCCCAGCGCCAACACTGGCACCCCGCTGTCTCCGGCGAATTAGACTCAGGCTGACTTTGCCATGGAGTCCAACTGCCAGGAAAGTTTTTTTCCCGTGGCCAGCCAATAGGCGTATTCCGGAGCCAAGTCAAAACCACATGGCCACGCCAAGGTAGGCCATTCATCCAGAAAAACACGGCGAAACTCTTCCGGGTCACGCAATGCTGCAGCCTTCGGTGTGGAACGAATCAGTTCCGCCAAATCCGCTACACCACTTTCACCAGAATTGAAAGTCAGACGTAAGCAATAATCACCCAGATATTCCACGGTCTGCACGGCAACAGGCATGTCAAGTTTCCTCATACCAACGGGGCAACCTTATGAAATTCTTTGCTCACCCACATGGACAATAACTCCTCTTGGTGTAGCTCCATCCATTCCTCCACCAATCCCCGTACTCGTGCAGGCAAGCGACCATCCAACATATTGAACGGGTAAAGATCCAGGCCTTGATCATCGTTTCGGCCAAAGCGCATGGAAGATGCTTCGGCTCCGTCT
>JADGCN010000068.1 GCA_015228975.1 Magnetococcales bacterium | reverse complement strand
CCGCGAAAGCGGGAATCCAGAATGAATGAGCATGGCCGAAACGATGATCAAGGCCCCCATTGACACTCTCCCTCAACGCCTTCCCAACCTTGAAAAACACCTGGCAGTGAGGGGAGTTTGGCCGCGCCCTGAATGCCTCACCCTGTTCTGGGACGGTCAACACATCATTCATTGAACGCTACAATGGCTCCGCCCGCCATTTCAACACCAGGAAACAGCGGAAAACATACTCGTTTTCGAAGCAGACCGAGGAACACGAGGCGATGAGTTGGCTGATGGTGACCCATTACAATTTCTGTTAAAAACCACGTACCCTGCGGATTCCCATCGGGAACCAGCGCTATCGTTATCGAACTCCAGCCATGGCGACTGGGTTGACGGACCACGCCTGGAGTATCATGGAGCTGCTGAGCTACCAACTTCTTGAAACCGGGTGACGATCAGGCCACAAGAATTAATGAAACTATGGAAGGCCACCAAGTGAAGTCAAGCCCTCGCACTCAAGTACGGGGTGATATCCACAGCATCAATCTGGAATGGTTGCAAATATTTGTCGGCATATTTCTTATAGACCCCATCCCTGAGGAACAACTCGAACAGATCGGGATCGATATGTCCGTCCTTTTTCATGAAACTCATAATTTTGATCGCCTGACTTAATGTCTTCGGTTCCTTGTAAGGGCGATCCGTTGCCGTTAGCGCCTCAAAAACATCGGCAATCGCCATGATACGAGCCGGAACCGACATGTCCTCACGCTTGAGTTGGCGTGGGTAACCATTGCCGGCTATGGTTTCATGGTGGGCTCCGGCAATCTCAGGGATCCGATTCATCCCATCGGGAAACGGCAGTTTTTCCAACATGGTAATGGTCTGTATCACATGTTCGTTGATTTTGTAGCGTTCCTCGGCAGTCAAGGTACCGCGGTCGATGCATAAATTATAGATCTCACCCATGTTGTAAAGATGCTTGGGTGCGGGCATTTTGATGCCCATGGCCAAATCGCGCTGTTCGGCATTGATCTCACGGGCAAAAATATGCTCGGGCTTGTCGGCCAGCAACGTCTCCTCGTTCGACAGCCCCCCCCCACCCACATCCCCCCCTTTGCGTTTCAGCTCGGCATGGGACAGCCCCAAGCGATCATCGAAATGGCGCTTCCACGTCCGCTTGGCGATCTTGCGAATCCGTTCCTGATCGACCGGTTTCATGAATTCGCTACCCACATTGCATCGGGCGACAAAAGCGAATTCCTCCTGCAAGGCCGCTTGCAATTCGTCGCGCTCCTGCTGGAGTTGTTCCTGCATCTGCCAATTGTTCTTAAGCGCCCCCAGGTAGGCGATCTCCGCATCCCGGTGCAACACTTCAAAGCGCAGGCGCACCTCGTGGATGCGATTGAAAATCCCCTCCAACTTGGTCGCCTTGTCCACCACATATTCCGGAGTGGTCACCTTGCCGCAATCGTGCATCCAGGAGGCGATGCGCATCTCGCCCCTTTCATCTTCGGTCATGGCGAAGTCCGCGAAAGGACCCTCGCGGACGTCACAGGCGGATTGCGCCAGGAGTGCGGCCAATTCCGGAACCCGTTCGCAATGCCCTCCCGTATACGGTGACTTGGCGTCGATTGCGGAGGCGATCAACTTGATAAAAGAATCAAACAATTCTTTCTGCCCCTGAAGCAACAATTGATTATCCAGGGTAATGGCCGCCTGCGCCGCCAAGGCCTCAATGAAGCCCACGACATCGGCAGCAAACGGAACAACCTGACCCGTTATTGGATCCAGGGCGTTGATGAGCTGCATGACCCCGATGACCTTGCCATGGCGCGGTCGCAATGGAACCGTGAGAAAAGAGCGGGATCGGTAGCCGGTCCCCTGGTCAAACTGCTTCACCCCGGAAAAATCAAACCGGGTCGAATCATAGGCATCGTCTATGACCACCGTTTCCCCGGTAAGTGCCGCATGAGTGGCGACATTGTGATGATTCGCTTCCCCATTGGGTTTGTACATGGGCACCGCCGGCATGAAAACCGGTGCTTTGCCCTTGCCCCCCATGGCAATGCCCAACGAATCGGTGCGCACAATAACAAATCTGAGGAAATCCTCCTTGGTTCGCAGATAAAGCGTACCCGCATCGGCTTGCGCCAAGGACTTGCCACCTAAAAGGATATTTTCCAGCAGGGTACTGCTGTCCCGTTCGGCGGCCAGGGAAATCCCCAATTCCACCAATTTTTTCAGTTTTTCCTGGGAACGTACCAGGTCTTGCGTACGCACCCGCACCGTCTCCTCCAAAGATTCGGCATAGTGTTCCAGGGCGGTATGCGCCTGCGTCAATTCCTGTTGTTGCAACTGAATTTTATTATGCGCCTCTTTGACTTTCTGCTCATTGCGATCACTCATGCGCAATATTTTCTGGGTACCTTTGAAAAGCTTATCGTACCCTTTCAGCAAGTCCCCAACCCCCGCACGCAATTCATCCGCGGTGGCATCGGTCCGTTCCAGGAGCTTGGCCGATTGGGTCAATAATGTATTTTCATTTTCAAACAAGTCGAAACTCATAGGGTTTCCGCCTGTCGCATAAGATTCCCGATACCGATGGTTCCTTCCACAAGGCTAACCTTGGAGGGGGCACATGACAATTTTGGCACTCTGGAGATCCTCCCCGAACTCCTGGCCCAACTCCTCCATGTTGTCATCATCGGCCAGATAGCGCCAATTGATGGTCACCCCGACCCCTTTGGCGGCGGATTCATCCAACAACTCGAAGATTTTCATCACCACTTTGGCACTGGTGCTGTTGAAATAGGTCAGTTGAAAGAGAAAGGTCACCTCCCCCGAGGTCATGGCACCCAGGTGGGCTTCCAAAGCCGACAAAGGCGTACTGAAAAAGGCGGGTACATCTTCGGGATAAGATTCTCCGCGCAAGGCGAACTGATTGTTGGAGAAATTAAAGTCAAGTTCCGGAGTACGCTCGGTCGCTTGAATGCGAATATCATCCATGGCTTCGTATCCTGTTACAATTATATCATTGCTTTCATTGAAAAAAACGCATAATCATCGTTAATTTCGATAAAACTGAATTCGATAGGTTTGCTGGCGTTCCTGGCGATATGCACAAAGCCCACACCGGCCCCTTTGCTCCCTGTTGGAACCTCCCCTTTTAAAATTTGTTTGTAGAGTTTATTCAAGCTTTCCCGATCCAATTCCCGGATCATCGACAACTGTTGCTGTAGACGAGTCACATCGCCGCGTGCCATGCGATTGCTACAGGAGACAAAAAAATTTTCGGCATCGCGACCAACCGTCAGGGTGCCATAGCTCAGAACGTTGGTCGAGGGGGAAGCATCGGGTTGCGCCTCGGCAGCGTAGCGAATGACGTTCTGCACCTGCTCGACGAAAACGGAAAACACATCGCGAATGGTTCTGGCATCGATTTTTTCCATGGATAACTTTTGCTTGATGGCTTGTCCGATGCCTGACAAAACGCCTTCATTGACATAGCCGCTGTAGCAAAACAGGGCTCCTTGATGTTCCAGAGTTTCCCGAAGTTTATAATGGTTTAGCAACATAAACGATACAGGCCGTTCTCGTTGAATTGTCCCGGTTCAAGCCGTATGGAGCCTTGGTATGGATCCGGCATCCCACGCACTCACCCCCTTATTAAAGCACAGTAACCATTCTTGCGCCATGGTCAGGGGAAAACAAGAGGAATTATCTTATATTTTCCTGTAATTTAATTCAAAGCCTGCAATTCTCATCAAAACAGGCCCATTCCTCCTAATTGAGACAGCATTTTTTATATTTCCGGCCACTGCCACAAGGGCAAGGGTCATTACGACCTATATTGCGGAACGGATTAACTTGCTGTTTCGGGTTGTTGGGTTGCTGTCCCCCGGGAGCCCCGGCCCTTTTTCCGCTATCCCCCTCGGATCGAAACCAAGCCCATTTTGTTAAATCATTGCAGTTGGTAAACGGAATCCGTGAAAAACGCGTCTTAAGGGCTTCCGGTTCCCCATCGATAATATTTCGCAAACTGTCATAAAAATCATAGAAATTCATGATTGACGGGTCGATGGCACCCTCATTGAATGCCTGTTCCACCAACGGGACAAACGATTCCAATCCCAGGTCGGAAATACTCTCCACCCATCCCACCCAGACAAAATTTAATTTTTCGTTTTGGAAACGATCAAAACAATCGCGTAAAAACGGCTCGGTGAACTCCAAGGGCACCATTTCCTTGGCAGTCAGATAGGCCAGGGCATCCAATGCCGAGGAGCGCACGTATTCGTAGACAGAATCATCACGAATCAGTTGATGCAGCAACGCAACATTGCCGTCAAAGGTGCTGACCAAAATCCCGGGCAAGGTTTCCGTAATGGCATCGCCCAGCATATCCTCCACCAGCTCCGCATCGCCATGGAGCAAACGCGCAAGAAGAGGAAAAGACCGCTGATCCCCGAATTCCGCCAACAGATGCACCACCATGAAAGTGGCCCTCTGGGAACGGGTCAATTCATCCTCGGCAACCGTTGCCATGTCGTTGACGGCAGACTCCAAAATGTCCAGGAGTATCGCTGCACCCACCTCCCGATCCGAACGAAATACCGCAAGAGTTTCTGCGGGAAACGTATCCGCGCCCAATGCGTCCAGGATGTGATCTCGTGTCATCATCAGCTCCCCGTACCATTGCAAGAGTGTATCCTCAGGGTGCAAGATACCTCATGACCTTGATGATGGGAAACCCATTTCGATTGCCGGTCCGTGAATACAGTCACCCTCAATCCTTGTAGAAAATCACATGTCTGCCGCATCGCCACAACACAGGGTTCCAGACCCGCCAGGAATGAACGATCCCGGGACCCAACTCATCATCCGGGAGCCGTTTTATCAAGCCTCCGGTGATGAAATCAGCGTCTTCACCGCCGCCTGCGCCAATCGCCTGCCGCTGCTCCTCAAAGGCCCCACCGGCTGCGGCAAAAGCCGGTTCGTCGCCCACATGGCTTGGCGGCTGAAACGTCCCCTGATCACCATTTCCTGCCACGAAGACATGACCGCCGCCGACCTGGTTGGCCGATTCCTGGTCGTGGGGGGGGATACCGTCTGGCAGGACGGGCCACTGACCCAGGCGGTACGCCATGGTGGTATTTGCTATCTGGACGAAATCGTCGAAGCCCGCAAAGATACCATGGTGGTCATCCACCCATTGGCCGACGACCGCCGTATCCTGCCCATTGAAAAATTGGGGGGGGAACTCAAGGCGCACCCCGATTTTTGCCTCGTCATCTCCTACAATCCCGGCTATCAGAGTGTTCTCAAAGAGTTGAAACCGAGTACCCGCCAGCGTTTCGTCGCCCTCACCTTTGATTATCCCGATGCCCATACCGAATGCACCATCATCACCCGGGAGACCGGTATCGACATGGACACCGCCTCGCGTCTGGTGGAATTCGGCCACCTGACGCGCAATCTGAAAGGTGGCGGACTCGACGAAGGGGCGTCCACCCGTCTCCTGGTGCATGCCGCCCAGTTGATGCACGCCGGCGTACCCGCCAGTACCGCCTGCACCCACACCGTTGCCCAAGCCCTCTCCGACGACCCGGAAGTCATCACCGCCATCCATGCCCTGAGTGAATCACTTTTTCCCGGACCCGCCAGGATGTGACAATCACTTATGTCCCATACCCAGATTGAAAGTGACGATGACCTCGAAGCCCTGGAGGAACGGCTGGAACATCTCCTGGCGGCTGCCACCTCCTCGCGCCGTACCGCCTCGGGACCCGCGCAAAAATTGGCCACCCGTCCGCCCGAGGAGCGGCAACTCGTCCTGCATTGGGTCGAAGTGGCCGCCCGCACCAACCCGGAAATGGCCTTCCAACTGGCCAATCACGCCGCCCTGGCCTTGAGTCTCCTGTCGCAACGTCACTTTCGCGCCTGGATCGTCGCCGCACTCGATGCCTATGATCGCCGGGGTCTTGCCGCCGGGGTCGCCCTCTTGAAGGCCCCCGACTCTTTCGTGGCCGATGACCCGCAATCCACTAACAGCGCAAGTTTGTCCGAACTGACCGGTTTTTTGGAAAAATTCGTCCTGGGTTTGGGAGGCCGTTCTTTAAACATACAGGCTTCAGAATGCCCACACACCGACACCGAAACTCTGTTTCTCCCCTTGCACATTGCCCAGGAAACCTCGCCCGAATTAAACCGCCTCATCTATCGACGGTTGGCAGCCCACCTGTGGGGGGTGACCCGGTTCGGCAGTTTTTTTCCCGAACTCGACGACCACCTGTCCCGGTGGCCCGACCGAAAACGCGCCGCTCTGATTTACGGTACGTTGGAAAACCGTCGCATTCACGCCCTCCTGATCCGCCGACTGCCGGGATTATTTGGCTCCGTGACCACCATGCCGTCCCAGTCGGAACACTGGAACCAAGCCTTTGCCGCAGTGGAAACGCTTGCCGCCACCCGGGACATCTCCCTCGATTGGCTCCACGAACTTTACCCCGTTCCCCTGCCACCCCCCCCTGCCCCGTTTCATTATGGCACTTTTCAGGCCGATGCCGCCCTTCAAGTCATGTCCCGGCGCCTGGACAAGGAGATCACCCTGTTTCGCCATCTATTGGGAGAGTTGCAACAGCAAAAGCCGGGAAAACTGGAATTTTGCCCCAGTAGCGCAAACCCCCGGAACCAACCTGAAAACGGCATGCATTTTTCACTGCGTCTTGACGGTATTTTGCTCGCCCCCCCCGACAGCTTGGTGCGTCTGGCACGCTCCATCGTCCAGGATATCGGCCACCTCCCCCCTGAGTTGAGCCATCCGGCGGGTTCCGGAGGCCGCGATCTGGCCCAGGCGACAACCACCGCACCCCACGAAGTATGGAGTGGCACCTATCATGAAGAGGGGGCTTTCCTCTACGATGAATGGGATCATTTACGCCAGGATTATCGCAAAGGTTGGTGCGCCCTGCGCGAACTGAACGCGCCCAGCGACGACGAACCCTTTGTTGCGGAAACGTTACATAAATATCGCCCCCTGGTTAAGCGAACCCGCCGCGCATTTGAACTATTGCGTGGTGGCGACCGCCGCATGCGTAAACAAAGTCAGGGAGATGAGATCGATCTGGATGCCCTGGTCGAAGCCCTGGGCGAATGGCGCCGTGGCAATGAATTGAGTGATCGCTTGTTTCGCCGTTTGCAACGCGACGACCGCGATGTCGCGGCGATCCTCATGGTGGACTTGAGCGGCTCTACCAAAGGGTGGATCAATACCGCGATCCGCGAAAGCCTGGTACTGCTGTGCGAAGGATTGGAACATTTGGGGGACCGGTATGCAGTCTACGGCTTTTCCGGCATGACACGCAAACGTTGCGAACTCTACCGGATTAAATCCTTGGAAGAACCTTGGGATCAAGCGGTCCAAGGGCGGATCAGCGCCCTGCAACCCCTGGAATATACCCGCATGGGGGTTTTCATCCGCCACGCCACCGCCCTCCTCAAGAAAGTGGATGCCCGCACCCGCCTTGTGATCACCCTGTCCGATGGTCGCCCCGAAGATTATGATGGCTATCGGGGCAAAACCGGGTTGGAGGATACCCGTAAAGCGTTGATCGAGGCCCGGCAAGCGGGACTACACCCCTTTTGCATCACCGTGGACAGCGAAGCCCGTGACTATCTGCCACATTTGTATGGACCGGCCCGGTTCGTCGTCCTGGATTCACCCCGGTCCCTGCCGGAAAAAATCGCCGATGTCTACCGCCGTCTGACCCACTGACCCGTAACCCGAGGATTGGCCCCTTTGAAAACCAATGAGGATATTTTAGAGCGCATTCAAGAGTTGGAAGCCACGGACCTGTTTAAATGGGAATCCAACCTGCTCATCACTTTCCTGCCCCTGCATCTGGCCGGACCCCTGCTCGAAGCCCGCGGTTTGAAGCATGGGGATCGTTGGATCGACCAGGATCGTTCTCCGGGGGCCATGGTGGATAAAATACGCCAATTCATGGATATCGCCCTGGAAACCGTCATTGCGCACCGGGGTACGAAAACGCAACGATCCGTTGATTATCTGCGTGCCTGGATTTGGCTGATGGGTGATGACGCCATGCTCACCTTCATGGATAACCCCGACCATTTTCCGCAATACGGTGCCCCGATCCTTCGAGAAATCTGTCGCCGTTACCAACTGCCTTGGCCCAGCGACAATCCCGGGTTGCAACGCATGGCCGAAGGCAATCCTTGCCAGGCCAACGGTTGTCCCTTTCACGGCTGCATCGCCGATTGGAAGGACGTTACCTCGGGTTAATGGAGTTAACTTTCGCGCACGAACACCCATTGGTCTGCCGTGGACAGGTCTGGGCGGAAACGGTAGCCCCCTTCCGCAAAGGTTTGCAATCCCTCTGGAGTTGTCAACCTGTGTTGGATCATGAAACGCGCCATGGCACCACGGGCGCGTTTGGCCATCAGACCAATCACCTTCAACTGTCCCGAACGTTGTTCCTTGAACGACACCGAAAGCATTTTCAAACCCCGCATTGCCTTGCTGTAGGCCTCGGACGCCAGGTTGATCACGGTGGGATCGGGATGGGAGGCTGTCTGGATGCGTATGGCTTCCGCCAAACGCTCACCCCAAAAAAGGTAAAGATCCTTGCCACGGGCGTTGGCCAAACGGGTACTCATCTCCAGGCGATACGGCTGAATCATGTCCAGGGGCCGCAGCAAACCGTATAAAGCCGACACGATACGCAACGATTCCTGGGAAAACCGCCAATCCTCGACATCCCAACGATCCACCTGCAATCCTTCGTAGGTATCCCCCCGGTACATGGCAGCGGCATACTTACCCGATGGTGTCGGATCCGCATCGGATACAAAATCTTGAAAGCGTGTGACATTGAGCTTGGCCAACGCAGGACTGATGCCCAACAGTTTCCCCAATGCCAATTCATTGAAACCTTTGAGTTGACCGACCAACTCCCGGGCATCATTTAAAAATTCGGGTCTACTCCCGGTAAGACCGGGAAAACAGGGGGAAAGATACAGTGTCTTGGCGGGGGAAATCAGGGCGAGCATGGAAGAATCAATGCCATAGTTTCATCATCGTTAAACCGCGCTCAGCTTGAAATTCGTAATTTGTGTTAATCAACCGTGGTCTCCTTCAACTATAGTGCCATTTCGGAAAAAGGTGCATCATAAAGGTCAATCTCGCTCGTTGGAACCAATTGCATCAACACGAACCCGTATCAAATTGCGGACAGATTATGGGTTGCGGATTCGCTCGATCCAGGAGTCGAAAAATTACGATTCCCAATATGGTCGCGGTTTAATATAGTACAGCAATCAATAGAAAAGGTTGCCAAACGCTCGCCAGTATTGCCTCAGTATCAAAGTCCGTGCATTCAAGAATCTTTCCGTATCCAGACGCCATCATTGCAAAAATTCGCGCCAGGAGATCTCCCCGCTACGTTCGGTTTTAGTAACCAGTTTGGCATCGGCCTGACCGATGGCGCCGGTCGATTGTTGCACCACCACAGTCACATCCCCCGCCGACTTGCCCGTTCCAATGTGAACATCCGGACTGGTAGCCAGTCCACGTCCCAAGGATGTGGAAGTCAATGAAAGTGTTTTTGTCGTACTGGTAGCCCCCTGCAATGTGGCGGAACTGAGTATGGCGGACGAATGGGTGGTGCCCGTTTTATAATAAAGGCCATACAGATTGCTGGTTCCCTCTATTTGACACAAATCGGCATTGGGGGTGTAGGATGTGGCAACCAGGGTACCGCCGATAAGGGGCATCTGCGTCACCACTCGTTCGCTGGGATTGGACCCATCGTAGCCCAAAGTTCGGTACCACCCCAGATAATCCGTCACCCCGTTACCATCGGCATCACCACTCTGGATGTAGCTTTCCAGACCGGAGAGTGTGGTCAAGGTGCCGTAGGTAGTACAATTATTCAATTTGCAGACCGGTGTATTGTTGGTAATCGTATAGGTGTAGGTATTGGTAGTCGTGTTCAAGGTTGGGGTCACGGTACCGTTTTCGATGCTGCCGTCAGAATAAACCTGAACATTGGTGACGTTCATCAAATGGCTGGTTGTCAAGGTAGCACCATCCTCCTTGTCCCGAAACCCAAAAAGTTCCTGTTGGGTGATACTACCCTTGTCGCTGTCGATGAAAAACCGCCCGGAACCACCAAAAACCCAATGATTTTTTAACTCATCCAAGGCCAAAGTCGGGGTGAATACCGAGGGCAGCCCCGTGTTGAACAATACAAAAGGCGGCGTCGTCCAAGAGGCGGCGGTGGCAATACGGTTGACCGGCCATTTGATCAGTTTGCCGGTATTGGCGGGCAAGTCTCCCACCAGACCAAAATAAATCGCATCGGTGCCATAGTTCAGACCCCAATCGACGGCAACCGGATTGCCAATGAACGTATTGGGAGCCGATGGACCGGAAAGCACCGTCGTCGTTGCCGTCCCCGCACCGTTGAGGGGAAATGTTTTGACCGGACCCGAAGAAAGATTGGCCAAGTCGTAAACATACAGGTTGGGGGTTTGGTTGCTGACCATGGAAAAGGCACTCAACGAATTGGGGCCGGAACCAACGACCAGATACCATTTGTTGGCATCGTTGGCGGGAACGATAACATCACGAAAACCCATGACCGTTGGATAATTGGTGGTAAACGTGCCATCGGGTAATGGGATCTCAGCCATCACTTTGGGTGCCAGTTCCGGGTTGGTAATGTCGAGCAGGACAAAAGCGGAGCGCCTGGTTACCTGAGAGGCGGAGGTCAAACCCGTGGCCAGACCCGTCATGCCCGCAAAGGGGGTAATGGTCATGGGACCGCCACCCAGGCGCATGCCCGCCACCAAAACAGTGCCCCATCCCCCGGGATGATTACTGTCGGCGGTAAAAATTTTGGCGTCGAAGGTACGGGGCTTGGCATCCATGTAAAACACATGGCTGTAACTGTTGGAGGTCAACCATTGCAGGTGCGGTTGCAGGTTCATGGGGAGATAGGCCCATATCTCGGAGCCCAGGGGGTGCGCCATGGCAGCCGCACCATCCGGTTTTTTGCCACTGGTGCTGAAAGTGAGGGTCGCGGCGTTGAAAAAACCGCCATTAAAGGCGTGCAGTAGACCATCGTTGGCCCCGACGTACACCATCTGCCGCCGATTGGCATAATAACTTTTAAAGGTGGCGTAACTCGGGTCACTATACAGGAGATCGTACGCCTCCTTGGGGGCACCGACAACCGCCGGCGTCGAGTTGACGATGTCGCCCAGACGCATCACTTCAGCGGTGCCAGAAGTTGCATTGGTATAATTGATGGTGCGATTGCGATAGCCGGAGATCTCCTGACCGCGAATATAATTGACCAGATTGCTCAGATTAGTGCTGTTCGGCAAATTGAAAAAACCGTACTTGGTGGCATCGATGGCAGAGGTGTCAAAATTGACAATCTCTCCCGTGTCCACAATGCCATTGTTGTTCACATCCAACCAGGTAACAATGTGCCGACCGGTGTCGGCTGTCACCGTAAAGTTGCTCCCCTGGTTAACCGAGGCATCCCGTTGGCTGGTGATGGTGGCATCCAGGCCGGTAGAAGAGAGTTGCTTGCGTGCGTTCCATAGAGGAGTCACCTCGTCTAAGTCGATGACGGTGTAGTTCGGATTCAAGGCCAACGGCGTGGTCGCTATCGGCGGCGTAAACGTCGTACCGGTGCTGTCGGTAGTCGTGTAGACCTTAACTTTTGTTTTGTTATCCACGGAATCAAAATAGGTCTGGACCACCTTGTCAATCAGATAATTGTCAAGCTGGCCATTCTGGTTGCCATCCATGCGCAAAAAGCCATACTTGTCGATCCACAGCGCCTGGAGCGAACCGATCCAAGTGACTTTGCGGTTGGCAATATCCTGGCGGAGAGGTTCAAAATAAGCCTGATAGGTGGCACCCACACCATCGACGGTGGCCGCGACCACCGCAGCAGCCGTTCCAGAGGAGGTGCGCTGCAAAATATCCAGGAACGCCCGGTTGAGTGCGCTTTCAAGTTGCGCCGGGTTGGCTGCATAATAATAATTATCAGGAATGCCATCGGCACCTGAAGCACCGGTCGAGTTGTTGGTTTTATCCCAGGTCGTATTCTGCAAAACACTGCTGACCGTGGTTTGCGCCTCGGGAGTTGGCCAAGTGCTGGTTGCGGTGGAGGTATCAAAACCACCATATTTGGCGGCATACCACAGAGGATCCTTGAGCAAGCCCGCGGACCCGGTACCCAGGGTGTACGTGGCAGAAGAAGCGGTGCCAATCGTCGAAGGGCCAAAACTGGTGTCGGAACGAATTTTACAGCCCGTTGTCCCACAATTGGTGGGACCAGGGTCGGTATAGACAAAACCGTTGATGCCGGAGTGGGCATGGAAACCATCCTGGTTGGTGGTTCCATTGAGGATATAACCGAAACCCATGATGTTGGGTGTGGATTGGGCGAGTACCTGTGTAGTAATAGTCACCTGGTTGTAGGGCGGACCGCTGACTCCATTGGTGGGAACCAAGGCAACATCCATGGTACCCCACATATCCTGGTCATAATCCCCCCCCTGCTCACTATCCTCCCAGTTGATATAAAATTTTCCGGTGCCATTGGTGGCAAAATTATCCGCCACCACCTTGAAATCAACAATGGCACAGTTGCCAATGGGATTACCATCGGCGGCGGTGGTCGTATTGCGGCATGCCGGCAAAATGGTCAGAGTATTGGTACCGCCGGGAATGGCAATGGTCACCTGGGGAACGCCGCTGGAGAGCTGGACCGAATACAAATCCAGTTTATTCTTATAGGTCGGGTTGGCCGCCTTGATGGTTACATCACCGGGTCTGAGATCCTGGGTATGCGACAAATAGGCCAAGCCAGAAGTTTTATAGGTGCCGGAAAGGCGCGGGGCCTCTGGACAGATGCCCAAAACCGAGCCCAGACCGGTAACGGATTTCGGGGTACACAGACCATCGCTGCTTGTTGGGGTGGAACCCACCAGATAGGTGCCGCTGGCAACTCCGGCAGACGAATGGATCCCTTCATTGACCCCAATCAGATCGGTCAATTGCGTGGAAGTCAAGCCACTGGTGGACAGTGAAGCCACCCCATTGCTGCCGGAACCATCCAGCTCATCGCCATCATAGGACAGGGTGCTGGAGTTGAACAAAACAGTAAACGCCCGGGCACAATAGTTGGCGGAAGTATGCGGCGAAGGGGGCGAAGAGGTGGTATAGGGATCGTTCAAGGGGTCGGCCCAGGGTGTTGTCGTGGCCGGCGTGGTCACAGCAGCCGGGGCATAATTGAGACCGGTCAGCAAACTCGAATCGGTGGCGTCAAAAACAGTACTGGAACTTTTACCGGCAAAATAGCGGATGACGTTAAAAACAATCTCCGCAAAAGGATTGCCCCAATTCTGACATTGATTGTTGGCGAACGTGTTGAGCCCCCAGGTACAATTGCTGCTATCGGTACCGCTGGTGCCATAGGTGCCGTCAGAATGCCGATATCTGATGATACGGTACAAACTCCAGGCGTTGATGATACCCTCGGAGGTATTGCTGGCCACGCCGTTGGGAGAGGTGACACCCGAGTACACTTTTTTGAAGGTACCATCGGTATTCACGTTGATCTCATCGGACAACAGGCCGGTATTCTTGACCAAGTCACCACCGCTTTTATTTTTGGTATAGCTCCCCGCCATCATGCCAAAGTTCATACTGCCATCGTCGCCATACACCTGCAACAAGCCGATGGGTTTGTAGTTGCCGCCAGGGTATTGCTTGCAGCGTTCACTACCCAGCAAACTGGGAACACAGGCATGCACCCGAACGACATAATTCCCCTGCGCCGGGGTTGTCGTGGGCGGATAACTCGGACTGTTGGGAAACGCATCCAGGCCAGACTTGATAGGGTCATTACTGTTGGTGCCGGTGCTGCCGGTGGTTATGGCATGATTATCCACCGGGGCGCCACTCGCCCAGGTACACTGCCAACGCTCGTTGCTGGCCCACAGGCTGTAGTTGCCCTTGATTATTTTCAATAGTGGCGGTGCGGTAATGGTTTCCGAATTACCGGTACTGGCCGTATCGGTGGTATTGCAAAAACTGATGCCGGCCCGGGTATTGTCAACCAGTTTCCAAGAAGTGATGCCGCTCCCAGAACCATTGGTGGAGGTCACATTGACCGTTACCTGGGTGCTGGTCACGGCGGTAACCAACCCTTTCATGGCCCAAGCCTCGGTACCTGAAGTTTTGTATACGGTCATCAAATCGTTGACCATGATTTCGTTTGTCGCGGTACTGACACCCTGAGCCACGGTAAAGGTCTTGGATCCGGTGCCAATGTTTTGCGAAGTGGTACTGGTTTTGGTCACCCGTCCAATCCAACTCCGGTTGACGACCTTCCACGAAGTCAGGGCGGTGGTACTGGTGGAAAAGGTATCCAAAATATTGACAACAATGGTTCCCGTGGCACTTGCGGATGTGGAAAAAGGGGTCGCACTGACGTACCCCTGCATGGCCATCACGGCGGTACCGCTATCGGTGCGATAGATATCCACATAATCGTTGACACTGAATTCACTGACCAGGACACCGCCGGTAATGGTAAAGGTTTTGCTGCCGGTAGCAATCGTATTGGAAGTGGCGCTAACCTTGTTGCTCAGGTCCACCGGCGTCGTCGATGGGGTGATTTCAAAGGGGGAAAGAGACGCGAGATCACTGCCATTATAATACTTGGCAAAGCTATGGGCATCGTGGGGCAAATAACTCCGCTCCAGGATCGTGCCACTCGTGGCGCTGGTCGAACTGGAATCGGTCGCGGCGTCGTTGCGACGATAACCACCGAACAATATCTTGCGCACCACATCCATGCGCGTCATGGTGAGCCAATTAAGGAAATTACCACTCCAATAACCATTATTGGTTCCGGTGCAATATTTTCTGTCGGAAGCAGAAGCGGTAGAAGCCAAGCCGTTATTGACCGATTTGGGCTCGAAGCGGGCGACAGTACCGGATGTTACCGAGTTGGCCGTGGTGTCGGCAACGTAATCATAGCATTTATAACTATCAAAATAGCCATAATAATCAATACTATGGCGATACGTATTATCTATAACCCCGTCACCGTCGATGTCGGAAAAATCATCATAGGCTTTGTAATAAAGTCGGTGATCCTTGGCAGCGGCAAGCATCACCTGGGGTTTAATTGACGATGCCGTGGATAAATTGGTCGGTGTGGAATCAAAATTGGCCTCCGTGCAACTGGTCGTCACACAGGGGGTCGTCAACGTTCCCCCGGATGATGGCGGTGTCCCCAAGGTGTCGTGAGACAGAAATACCTGCCCCATCAAAACAACGAAGACCCAAAAATAATTGGACGACCAACCCCATCGGGTGTTTGGAAGACTGGCTGATCGCAAAGATTTGGAGTAACTCGATTGGTTCATGGCGTTACAGCTCCCCACCAAAGATGGCATCAATGGAATTATCTTGCCATGTTTCTTAAAGATACTAAATATATAAACAACTGATAACAAATAACTAATTCCAGCATTCCGTGGTGGAGGGAGCGGAGGTTTTGACCCCGGTATTGCTTAAAGTAAAAGTTTGGCAGTCGCTGTCTTTGCTTTGACTGGTATACCCCAATACGGCATTGCTGTTGGCCGTGGCGGTCAATGTGTAGGTAGTGGGACAGGTACCAGCAGGAAGTGTAATGGACAATTGATAATAAGTGTCTACAGACATGTTGGAATAATTTTGCGTCCCTGTGATAATATTGGAATAGCAATTATTGGTATACATGCCCCGTTCCATGGCATTGGCCAGATTGCCCAAAGAGGTCATGGCGTCTCCCCGCCTGGATTTGTGGACCATTTGCCAATAACTGGGAACAGCCACGACAACGAGCAGTCCGACAATCATCAAGGCAACCAAAAGCTCAACCAGGGTAAATCCTCCCTTGCCGACCTGGATCCTTGAACCAGAAAAACGATGCCAATCCCCTTGCCATTTCATTTTGTTCCAATCCTTTTTTTATTCCATCTCGACACCAATAGTCAGCGGATGATCATCTGATATTGCGCCCCAAGAACCACCGACGCCGCTGATGCCGAGCGACATTGCCCACCCAAGGTCAAATCGCTGCTGCTACAGGCCCGCACATCCAAATAGGTCACCCCACCCCCACTGGCACTCCCTTTTCCAGTCCCTTCGTAGCCGGCACTTTCCGCCACACTGGCACCTGCCCCCAGAACCGTTCCCAATTGCATCACGTAAATATTGATGACCGTGTCGTCGATACTGTCACCAGCACTCGTCAAGGTACCCCGGGTACTCAAAGTCAACCGGGCATCGGGGCAACGAAAATCGAGGATGGATGTCGCCACCCCGGCGGCCATCTTGCTGTCGGAAAGTTGCGCGCCGGTACCGTCATTGACCGCCAGACTGACTGGCGAGGCGGGAAGTGTTGTTGGTAGCGTTGTGCCAATCAGGGTGCAATTGCTCACCGTTGCCGCAGTCGAACGGACGAACAGTTTGGCCGGGACGGTGAACAATCCGGCGGTGAGCGTGCCCATGGGTGCCGGCCATCCCCGATAGGCGAAGTGATCAATCAGCACATCGCTGATGACCGTGCGACCCCATTCCGATCCCTGGCGGGTCAGGGTGGCGTTGGCGGAATTGATGGTGACCTGTTGCTCCATGGTAGTGGTTTGCATGGCGGACAACGCAACAATCAATAACACAAACAATAAAACCATGCTGCTGACCAGGATGTACCCCCGTTCACCGCAGGGACGCATAAAACCAAATAAAGAAAGCGACCGGTTGGTTTTCATCGTCAATAAGTCCGATTGCGCAACTGGACCACTTTGGTAAACATGATCCGCTTGTACGATTTGATGTGCGCTGTGGCTGAGGTGGCGGAATCGGTCGCTGGAACAAAGGTGTACCCTCCAGCCATGGAGAATGATTGCTGGTAGAGGTTGGCATAACGATCATTAAAATCCAGGGAACGCATCACCAGGCTGATCTGCACCGCAACCACCTGACTCCAGTTGCTGACGTTGGCCGCCGTAACATCAGAGTTCTTGATCCCGCGCTACCTCTGGATGGCACTTTTTTTTGTGGGGAACA
>JADGCN010000067.1:7244-17275 GCA_015228975.1 Magnetococcales bacterium | reverse complement strand
GACCCGTTCCCGCAAGTTGCGGAGCTTTTTGGAATCTTAGATCTTTCGGGCCTATAGCTCAGCGGTCAGAGCCGCCGGCTCATAACCGGTCGGTCCCAGGTTCGAATCCTGGTGGGCCCACCATTAAGTAATATAGTGGATTTCTTCAGTTGTTGTCCGCCATGGATGGCGGCACTCTCTGTCCAAGAAATCTTCAATATTTTCAAACGTTAGTAGGCTTCTGTTCGACGACACACTCGGTTCCACCCGGACCCACCGGACGTCGAAAACGGTATTTTTCTCTTCTCCTCGCCAGAATTCTCCAAAACGACTGGACCCGCCCCGTGCGGGTCCAACCGACTGGACCCGCATCTTTCAGCTGCAATTTCAAAGTTTAACAGCATTTCCTGATGTCTTTACATTTCGCCGTCGCGAATGGCTGGCCAGAAACCGAGTAAAGGTGTCAACCTGGGTCTGGTTTGATAAGAAATCACCCATGTTTCCGGCATGTTCATGCGGAATATAGCGGCACCCATCCTCCAGCGCACGGTTGCCACCCACTGGCCACCTGTTGAGCGACACCGGCGTCTGCCACCGTTCCCTTGCCGCCAGACAGAAAACCCAACACGGCGCGACTGGTGCGGATAGGGTGTTCCATTCCCTCCGAGCGGTTCTGCACCAGGGCTGCAACTATTCTTATGGAGAAACTTGCAACCGCCTATCAATACGGAATATTATGGCGACAGCTGCACTGTCCGACTCAAGGATGACATGCCATGAACATCAGCAACCGTATTCAGATCGCCCGCAAACACGCCAAGCTCACCCAGAAGGAACTGGCAGACCGGGTTGGTGTCAGCCAGACTGCCCTCAACAGACTTGAATGCGGCAGATCCAAGTCTTCTCGCCGCACAGTCGCCATTGCTTTGACGTGCGGTGTTGATCCCATATGGCTGGAAACCGGGCACGGCGAGATGCTCTTGCGGGGTGCGGGTTCCGGCGTGACGCCGGAGGAGGTGGCCAAGGCTGTCAAGGACGGAGAATTCCACCGCGTGCCTCTTTTCGCTCGCCTCCCGCTCATCTCATGGGAAGAGGCTGGCCGTTTGTGCATGGAACCGATCGAGTCTTTCCACCCGACAGCAGAGGCGTGGCTCCCCATTGCCCCCAAAGGCAGTGACAAAACATTCGCCTTGCGCGTACCGGACGACTCCATGACGCCGGAGTTCCGGGAGGGAGAATTCATCATCGTGGATCCGGTTTTGCCAGGCAAGCACAACCAGTTCGTCGTTGCCTGTGCGGAAGGCGACACGGCGGCCACCTTCAAACAGCTGATGATCTCCGGGAGCAAGACCTACCTGAAGCCATTGAACACCCGGTATCCACTGATGGACGTGCCGGGTGGAGTCAGGGTTTGTGGGGTGGTGGTTGGAAAGTACAAGGAATATTTGGCCGGGTAAGGTGAATGGAGGTCAGGGCTTGCATCCTGGCGCACGAGGGTGGTTTGTGCCGCGACAGAGGAGAAACAAAAATGGCCAAGAAGAAAGAAGAGGCGCAACGGGATGCCATACAGGCTGTGCAATCGGCTATTGAGTTATCCATGGAAGAGTTTGTTGCAGACTTGGAAACAAATGTCGAACACATCGCGCAGAGGCAGAAGGAGGCACTCGGCAGAAAAAAGAATTTCGTTCAGCCAGAAGGTAAGATGTCGGAAATACTCCGGGTGATGGCCTTGACGTTGTTCAAAAAGCCTTATGATGCTCATTCCAGCGAGGCAATGCATGCCAGTTTGTTGTTGTCTCATGTGGCATGGAATCGTGCGGTTGGCGAGAAGTTTTCAGACAAACAGTATGAGGATGTTCTCAAGGTATTCGAAAAATCCAGGCCTTCCATGTGGAAAGAATTCATAATTCAAGACAGTAGACTGATGATAGATAGATTAATTAACTACAAGAAAGAGAATTATTCTTCGGATACACGCATTGTTGTGGTCTGTGGGATGCGCGAAAGTGGCATTATCCATGTTGAGTGGGTGCGTGCATCTGACAAGCCTGAGTTTGATCGTCTCATGCAAGCAGTGGATATGCAGTCCGTGGTGAGGTCTGCCGGAATCGAGCCCGTCGAGGCATTCCTGGAGGATCGTCAAGGTGGGAGAAGAGCCGGGAACGACAAGGGGGGCAGGATGCTGGCCAAGTACCAAAACCCTGCCGATCCAAAGCAAACGTGGTCTGGGAGGGGACGCAAGCCGGGTTGGGTGCTGTCACATCTGGGTGCTGGTGGCCAGTTGGAAGCGTTGGAAATCAAGTAGACCGATGTCCGCCAAGGATGCGCAAAAGCGGCGTTCTCAAGAAAGAGCTGCCAGGAAGAGGGCCAAAAGCAAGCCAACGGCGCGTTCACGCACGGCAGTGATGACGCAGGAGGAGTTTCGTCGGGTGGCGGCTCCAATCGCCTCTGAAATTGCCAAACAGAGGGGTATGTCCGAAGAGGTGGTTGTCGCGGTGATGGAGCAGATGGCGGAGGAAGGCTGTTTGGGGCTGGATGAGCGGGGACAGTTGGCGAAGATGGATGGGTAGCTCCCGGCCACGGTGGCGGAGTTATATTTGGTGCTATTGGAGTGTTTGTCATGAGATGGATTGCCAGCGTGCCTTCGTTTGCTTATCTGTTTGTTGTATATAATTTTTTAGTGTTTTCTGGAGGAGACGCCGGTGGTTCGGTATTGGAAAAGGAACTCCATGCCTTCTCGATGCTTTCCGGGTCTGTATTTGCTATTCATGCTGGGAATGTGCTGTTGATGGTGGGGGTGGTTGCCCTCTACATCGAGATTTTTAAAGCCACCCGAAGTGCAACCACCTCCATTCTTGATCATCTCTTCTCCATGCTGACATTCGTTGGTTTTTTGGTGGAATTTCTGGTGTCTCCCAAGGGAGCTACCGAGGTCTTTTTCATCCTGATGCTGATGGCATTTCTGGACGTAGTAGCTGGTTTCACCGTTACCATCGTCAGCGCCCGTCGGGATATGAGTTTGGGTTCTGCATAGCAGTTGCCTGTATGGGTTCGATTGATTGGTTCTCAGTCTCTCACCTGTGCATGGTGCCTTTGAAGTCTGGGATGGCGTTGCGGGAGCGGTAGGATACCGTCCCCTCATTTTTCTTGAACATGGAGGAAGCATAATGAGCACTCAAGATAACTTACAGCATGCATTCGCTGGCGAGAGCCAGGCCAACCGGAAATACTTGGCGTTTGCTGCCAAGGCGGAAAAAGAGGGGTTTTCCCAGGTGGCCAAGTTGTTCCGGGCTGTTGCAGAGGCGGAAACGATCCATGCTCACGCTCACCTCAGGGTAATGGATGGTGTGGGTGGTACGATAGAGAATTTGAAAGCGGCTATCGCAGGTGAAGAGCATGAATTCACCCATATGTATCCAGGGTTTGTGGCAGAGGCCCAGCGGGAAGGTAATAAGCGGGCCGTGCAATCCATGCAGGGTGCCATGGAGGTTGAGAAGGTGCATCATCGTCTGTTTGAGCAGGCCTTGGCCGCCGTCTCCGCAGGGCAAGATCTGACAGGGGTAGACATTTACCTCTGTCCGGTCTGTGGGCATGTAGAATTTGGCCAACCGCCGGAACAGTGCCCGGTCTGCAATGTGAAGCAGGACAAATATCTCAAGGTGACCTGACTGGATTTTGCAAACGGTGGCGCCTTGCGGCCGCGTCGAGTTGCGGGGGTTCGGCAGTTTTGGGTTGAACCGCGCACAGGCCGCAACCCCAAGACGGGGGAGAGCGTGGCGGTGGCGGCCAAGCGCGTGATGTTTTTTAAGGCGGGGAAGGCGTTGCGGGAACGGGTGGGTAGCTGAACGCTAAAAAATGGAGTTGTTATGAGTGATCTTTACACGAAAGTCATCGGATGTTTTGCCAGTATGGGAACGGAGGTCATCTGTACAGAAGGGTTGGCATGTATTGTTTCTGGTTCCCAAGACGCGATGGAACGTTATCTTGTGGAGATGGGACAGGATGTAAGCCGCCATACCATCAAAAAAACTCGCTTTGGAGAAATCATGCATGGCATGAGACTCGGTGCGGCATATGCGTTTGACAAGGAGTCCTATGAGAGATTCTACCCGTTGGCACTTGCAGAGGGGCTTAAGGTGTCTGACCCGACAGCTTTCCAGAATATGCCTCCTGGGTTCAGGTTCTTTACCGTACAGGTTCTGGAGCGAACATTCCCAATCCATCAACAGCATTAGGGATTGAATTCATTGGAAACTCTGGCCGTCATCGACTTTGAAACCACTGGGCTCTCACCCCAGGAAGGGGCGCGTGCCACAGAGATTGCGGCGGTTGTGCTGCAGGATGGCAGTATTGTGCGGCGTTATCAGAGTCTTATGAACGCTGGCATGAGGATTCCCTATTTTATCACGGAATTGACAGGCATCACCAACGAGATGGTACGCGGGGCACCCCCTTCTACCAAAGTCATGCAGGAAGTGGCTGATTTTGTGGGTGACCTGCCGTTGGTTGCTCATAACGCATCGTTCGACCGTAAGTTTTGGGAGGACGAATTGTCAAGGATTCGCCGGGCAAGTCAGAAGGAGTTCGCATGTACCATGCTGGCCGCCAGGAGATTGTACCCTGCTGCGCCCAACCATAAGCTTGGGACTCTGGCCGCGTTTGCGCACCTGCCTGACACAGGCAAAGCTCATCGCGCCATGGCGGATGCGGAGATGACTGCCCACCTGTTGTGTCACATGGAGGCAACACTGGTGAAACGATTCCAAATTCCCCAACTTTCGCATGCTCTCTTGCGCGCATTGCAGCGGGCCAAGGCTTCTGATCTTGACTCCTGCATCCGGAAATTTTTAAAACCATCCGCCACTTCTGTCTCATCGCCAACCGCCCAGTCACCAGGCGTCTCTTCCCAGCCGGTTGATGGTTTTCCGAGCCTACTACGCGAATGGAGAGAAAAGGGTAATCTCACTCAATCTGCGGCCGCTATTCGATTTGGCATCAGCCAATCCTATTGGTCGGCCATCGAAAGCGGCAAGAGTCGGCCCTCTGCAGAGCTTGTAGGGCAGTTTCAGCAATTGTTTGCCTGCGCATAGGGACGGACAATGAAGCGTAAGCTGACTCCCCAGGAAAAAGCTGTGAGAAGACGTCAGCGTCGGGAGTTCATGACCATTTTCATTAATGGTAAGCAGAAGCGGGTCAGACGCCCGGTGACTATTGATGGCATGGATGAGGACACGTTCATCAGACAGAATGCCGATCCGATCTGGCTGGTGCAATATGGGATGTACGAGTACATAACCGATGACATGTTCGATCAGAGATTTTCTGATGGTTGGGACGAGTAAAGAAGTTGGTGTGGGGGTAGGATGTACAGAAATTGGACTGCGCTGATCAAGCCCAGCAAAGTTGAACTGGTTGAGAGCAGGGACGCTCGGAGCAGGGCTGCCATGATTATTGAGCCCTTGGAAAGAGGCTTTGGGACGACCCTCGGAAACGCCCTGCGCCGCGTGCTGATCTCCTCCCTGCAGGGATCGGCCATCTCTTCTGTCAGGGTTGAGGGATTTTCACAGGAAATAGTCGCTGTCCCTGGTGTGGCTGAGGATCTCACTGAAATCGTCCTCAACCTGAAAGGCGTGGTTGTCCGCACGGAAAGTTGCGAACCTCAGACGCTGAGCTTGGTGTCTGATCGGGTTGGGGTTGTAACGGCGGAATCCATCGTTTGTAGTCGCGGCATCCAGATCCTGAACCCGGACCATTACATTGCCACAGTCAATAGAGGCGGTAGACTGGACATGGCTATGACGGTGACCACCGGTAGGGGGTATGTTCCGGCAGTGTCCGTGGATGACGGCGGTATACCCATCGACTGTAGCTACAGTCCGGTGAAATATGCGGCTTACCACGTTTCCAATGCACGCATTGGCCAGCAGACGGACTACGACAAACTGGTTTTTGATATTGAAACCAATGGTGTTGTCAGTCCGGAGGAGGCCATGAATATAGCGGCCAGGATCCTGCGAGACCAGCTGGATGTGTTCATCAATTTTGATCCTGCCGCTTTTGTGAAAGAGCAGGAGGTTGCTGCCACTCCCAAGTGGAATCCAGCTTTGTTTTACAGATTGGACGAGATGGGGCTCACTATTCGCTCTGCCAATGGACTCAGGGGTGCTGGCGTCATCTACGTCGGTGATTTGGTGCAAAAGGCAGAGAAGGATTTGCTCAAAATCCCCAATTTTGGTCGGAAATCCCTGGGTGAGATCAATGATACACTGGCGGGGATGGATCTGAGTCTCGGAATGCAACTGGATGGATGGCCGCCGGAGGATGTCGAGGCAATGGCCAGACGGATGGATTTGTGACGGGGGTGCCTCCAGAAAATGGTAGACACCCCCCTCCACACAACATCAACTCACCGGCGGGAATCCCCACATCTCCCTTTGCTCCGTCCACAAAATCGGAAACGGCTTTCTCAGCTCTCTCCAGGTCAAGATGTCCGGCTGCTGGCCATCGATGATGGCGGCCACGATGTCCGGGGCCAGCAGCGTCAGGCGCAGCACCCTCGCCACATAGGACTCGTCCAGTCCTTCCTGATCGGCCAGAGCCCGGACCGAGGGGCTTTTGCCACTCTCAAGCATCTTCAGCCACTTGTGCGCCTTCGCCACCAACTTGGCCAACGTTTCCTCGCGTGGTGGTGCGTCATCCATCCCCTCGGGGGCAATGATCCATTTGCGTCCACCCCTGCGCTTGAGAGCCATCGGGATGGTGACCACAATGATTTTCCCGTCTTTTCTCAGCTCTGCCTTCATGCCGCCACCTCCTTCTGGTTGCCAATGTCGCTCAATTCACGAGCCAGGGTGTCGAGTCCCTCAGCCCGCAGATGCACCTCTACATCCCCTTTCCCAACCTCCACCGAACCGATGAGTAGTTGCACCAACCGCTGTTGTTCGATGGGGAACAACACCTCCCACACCGGTTCGATCCGCCGCAGGGCATTAATCACCTCCCGCTCTTTGAGACTGCCGTCACCACCTTCCCCTGCTTGCCAGGTCTTGACTACCAGCTCTGGAGCCTTCAGCATGGTGCGCACCTGTTGAATGACGACGGCCTCAATCTCCCCGGCAGCGACGGTGCGCAGGGGGCAAGCATCGTAGCCGTTCTTCAGAGCGGTCTGGCAGAGGTAATATCGGTACTGCCGACCGTCCTTGCTGGTGAAGGTTGGACTCATGGAGCGGTTGCAATGGCGGCAGCGGATGAGGCCTTTGAGCAATGCCGGGGGATGCACCCGATTGGTGCCCTGACGACGGGTTTTGTCTGCCATCATGGCACGCACCTGCTCCCAGGTATCGCGGTCGATGATCGCCTCGTGCTCGCCGGGGAAACTCTCCTCGCCCATGACGATTTCGCCCAGGTAGAGGCGGTTGGCCAGCATGCGGTAGAGGTAGCCTTTGTCAAGGAGGTTGCCGTTTTTGGCCCTGATCCCGGCGGCGTCCAGCTCTTTGACCAACTGGGTGGCGGAACCGCACTCCAGGAAACGCTGGTAGATGTGGCGCACGCTTTCTGCTTCGCTGGGGACAACCAGAAGTTTTCTGTTTTGCACCTCGTAGCCCAACGGAACGTGGCCCCCCATCCAGATACCGCGCCTTTTGGATTGGGCGAACTTGTCGCGGATCCGCTCGGCAGAGATCTCTCTTTCAAATTGCGCAAACGAGAGTAATATGTTGAGTGTTAATCGTCCCATTGAAGTTGTCGTGTTGAATGACTGGGTGATGCTGGCGAAGGTGACATTCCGCCGATCGAACTGCTCCACCAGCTTGGAAAAATCCAGCAGGGAGCGTGTCAGGCGGTCGATTTTGTAGACCACCACCACGTTGATCTTGCCCGCCTCGACATCTGCCAGGAGCTGCTTCAAGGCGGGTCGCTCCAGGTTGCCGCCGGAGAAGCCTCCGTCGTCGTAGCGATCTGGCACCAGAAACCATCCCTCCGACTTCTGGCTGGCGATGTAGGCTTCGCACGCCTCTCGTTGTGCGTCGAGGGTATTGAAGTCCATATCGAGGCCTTCCTCAGTGGACTTTCTGGTGTAGACAGCGCAGCGCACTATCGGTACTGCCGGTTTTTTTATCATACTTTTTCTCCTTGTTTTTTGAGGCCCCAGAACACGCGCCCGTTCCATTTTGTGCCGGTAATAAAGTTTGCGACTGACGTCAGACTGCTGAATTTGCGCCCCTGGCATTCGAATCCGTCGTCCAGGACGATGCAGCAGTATTCCTGTCCCTTCCATTCCCGGATCAGTCGCGTTCCCGTGAGGAGCCGGTCTCCCTGGATCACTTTCTTTTCTGGCACGGCGTCCTCGTCGGCCAGTCGCTCCATCCGTTTTTCGACCCTCTCCTCCACCCCACCAATGGCCAGTTCCTGAATCCGGTGAGCCAGTCTCTTTTCCAGGAACAGGCGGTTGAAAGGAGGCGGTTCCGTTGCCGGGTGCAGGGCCATCCATCTTTTCCTCAGATCGGGCATGGACATTTCCGGCAATGCCGCCACCTGTTTGATGATATCGATCTTCACTGTCTTTCTCCTTTGGTTGTTTTTCGACCATAAGGGCATTTGGTTGGCAGGTTATCAACTAGAATTTTCTCCATTTTTTGTTTTTCTCGCAGGCGGCGGATGGCGGTGGCAAGGATGGAACCTACCTCGGAGAGGCGGTCATCGGGGGGCATTTGGTCGGGGTGGGGCAGATTCATTGGTGGCCGTCTCCTGATGCTTGGCGAATATGGAGATGCCATAATAGAGAGGATAGAAGGCGGGTTTAATAGCTGAAGATGTTTAAACATGGCGTTCAAACATCTTTGTCGAAAATGGGGACTTGCGGCGGGGGATGGGTGGGTGCGTCGGAGCTGCCGAAGGTGCCCAACATGCTCTCCCCCAAACTTGAGCACCTTCACGCATCTTCGGCATTTACGGATAGATCCGCCAGGTTTGGCTGTCGAAGGTGCTCAACCGTAACGGGCCAGTGCCTCGCGCAACCGTTCCTGCACCTTCTTCCGCAGTGCCAGTGGTTCCAGGACTTCTGCGTCTGGTCCGTAGCGCAAAATGTCCATCACCAGCTCGGTATCATTGGAATAGGGGAATGAGAGCACCCACCTCCCCTCGGCGTCGTATTTCCCCTTTTGCTCCGGGTGCCACGATTCATTGGCCACCCAACGGGATCTCTCTGGGGAGAAGCGGATGACAGCCGTCTCGGTGTCGGCACCGCCGAAAATCCCGTACCCCACCTTCAGATTACGGTCCAACTCCTGGTCGGATACCTCCCTGGCCGGTTTGCTGGTAATACTGGCCTTCTGAATGGCGTCCAGACCAAAGCTCCTGATCTCATCCCGCAGGTGACACCATCCGTCCAGGTACCAGTTGTCTCGATAAAAAACGAGTCGTTGCGGCGACACATCCCTCTCCAGAAATTCCCCTCTTCCTCGGTTCAAATGGTGAATACGCAGTACCTTTCTCGACAATAGTGCATTGGCCACCGTCTCAAACAATGGCTGTTCCATCTTCCGTCCACCCGAAGGCAGCACCCGAATGCGGGCGACTACCTCATCGACGCTATGTCCGCCACTGTCCAACAGCATCCTCAACCGGGTGCGCAGTGGGGCAATATGAGGAGCCAGCAGGCTGGGCTGCAAACTTATCAGCAGGTGTTCCATGGTCAAGATGGCGTGGATCTCAGAAGCGTTAAACCACAACCCTGGTAGTTCAAAACGGGGCCCGGCCATTTCCTGCATCTTTTCATAGTGGTAACCACGACGGGCTGCATCCCAGACGATAGGCGCATTGAGTCTATCCCGTAAATATTCAAGATCTCGCATAAATGTAGCTGTAGATGTCTGTAACTCTTCCAGGAATGTGGCAATGGGAACTACCTGTCTTTCCTGCAGAAGTTGGTCAATTCGGAAAAGTCGTGCGGTGCGGTCCATGGTTTGTCCCCCATGCAGAAAAAAAATGCGATCGACTGAAAATTTTTTCATGTGTCTATCGTCTGGTGATAGACAAGGTGTTTTATACTCCCT
>JADGCN010000067.1:0-7146 GCA_015228975.1 Magnetococcales bacterium | reverse complement strand
GCACGGGGCAGGGAAAAAAAATGCAACCGGATGAAAATTTTTTCATGTGTCTATCGTCTGGTGATAGACAAGGTGTTTTATACTCCCTTCTGAGTGGGTCTGCACGGGGCAGGGAAAAAAAATGCAACCGGATGAAAATTTTTTCATGTGTCTATCGTCTGGTGATAGACAAGGTGTTGTAGAATGTTTCCAATCGCGGGTAGCTAAACGAAAAAGTCTTTGTTTTTGTTGTAATCACATCCAAATAGAACATTTAGGAGGCTGACATGGGTAGCACAGAAGGTTTGACGAACACGAACCACACCATCCTGGGTACCGAGATCACTGGCGGATTTCTGGAGGGGGCGCATCTTGAGTTTTCTCAAGGCCTCAACTGCATTATTGGTGGGCGGGGGACTGGCAAGACCACCATCTTGGAGCTGATCCGTCATGTGCTGGGGTTGATGCCGGACCCTAAGCGGTCGGTTCGTTCCAGGGCACATTCGGTGGTGCAAAACAATCTGGCCAATGGCCGGGTGAGGCTGCATTTCCAGACTCGACACGGCATGCGTTACACGGCGGAGCGACCGTGGAACGATGAGTGTCAGGTGTTGGACGAGCACAGGGTGGCCACAACCATCTCTTTGGAACGGGATCGCATCTTTCGAGCCGATATCTACAGCCAGAACGAAGTCGAGCAGATTGCCACCGATACCGGCTTCCAGTTGAAGCTGATCGACCAATTTGAGGAGGAAAAGATCCGCTCAATCAACGGGGAAATCAGCCGACTGCTGCGCGACGTAGACCACAGTGCCGCAGAACTGGCGGAATTGACGCGCAAAATGGAAGATCTGGCAGAGACCGCGTCGGAAGGACCGGCCCTTGATGAGAAATTGAAGGGGTTTCAACAGCAGAACGGTGGCCCCGATGCCAAACTGATTGAACAGGCCCACGCACACAAGGCACTGAGAGACAGGGAGAAAAAGGTAATTGCCAACTTGGTGTCGGAGTTCACCACCTTGGGACCGAGGTTCCAAACCTATGCCGACACCCTGGGCCAGCGTTTGGCTGGGTATGTCGGGGCTGACATTGCGGCAGGACCCAACGAGTCTCAGTTCCAGACTATTGGTAACCGCGTTGTGGAATTCATCGACGAGTTTCGCAAAGCCGTTCCCTGGGTAAACGAGCACTGCCAGATAACCCTGAACGCCCTGGATGGCGTAGCGAACGAACTGGAAGCCCGGCATGCCGACCAGGAGCATGCCTATCGGGAGTTGATGGATAAATCCCAGGAGGAGCAAAGTCGCATCAATGAACGTATCAGTCTGCAGAAACGGCATCTGGAAGTGAGCGATGCCAGCCGCCTGCTGGATGGTCTGAAGCGACAACATGTTGAAAAAACAGGCAAGCACCAGGAGATGACACGCCGGTTAACCCGCATGCGCGATGAACGCTACGATATCCGCAAATCCGTTGCGGACCAATTGACTTGCTCCCTGATGCCCACCATCCGGGTGTCTGTTATCCAGGCCGGCAAACGACAGGCTTTTGCCGATTTGTTGACCGATTGTCTCAAGGGGTCTGGCCTCAAATATGCCAGCATTGTCGAAAAAATTGTGCAGACCGTTGCCCCCGATGAACTGATCATCTGCGTGCAACAAAAGGACGCGAGGCGTTTGGCAGAAGTGGCCGGGATAGAACCCAGCCGTGCGGGGACGGTGATCGACAGGTTGATAGTGTCACAGGCAGTAGTCAAACTGGAAACTGTCGAATTAGAGGATCTCCCCTGTATCGAGCTGCTGGATGGACGGGATTACAAGGACGCAGCGTCTCTTTCCACCGGACAGCGATGTACGACTATTCTGCCCATTCTGTTGCTGGAGAACAAATGCCCTCTGCTTATCGATCAGCCGGAGGACAATCTGGACAACGCCTTCATTTTCGAGACCATCGTCAAGAGTATCAAGGCGGCCAAGGCTCACCGTCAGCTTATCTTTGTGACCCACAACCCCAATATTCCCGTGTTGGGTGAAGCCGACCGGGTATTTGTATTGACGTCAGACGGACGCAAGGGGACCATCACCCATCAGGGCACGGTTGATGACGTCAAAGGGCAGATCGAGACATTGCTGGAAGGTGGAAGGGAAGCCTTCCTGCAACGCAAAGTGAGGTATGGACACTGACCATGAACAACTCACCAGAAACAAAAATTGTTGAGTTGCTGGAGACAGTTGACACCGGAGACTGGTTCTTGGCACGTGAGGCCGTGGAGAAAGCCGGTGCTGTGTTGCGTCAAGGGGGGCTGGATGCGTCTTCCCACGCACAAATTGGCAAACGCCTTGTGGGGTATGCCAAGAACCAAAAGTGGGAAGTCAGGAAAGCCCTGGCTCATGCTGCGCTTTACCTGCGTCACGAGACTTTCGAGCATATTATGGCGGTGTTGGATCAAGACTGCAACGCCCTTGTGAGGAATGCCGCCAAGCGTACCTTGTCTCGACGGTCGGAAATATCAAAAACAGATCTGCTTAAGGATCAGCATGGGGATCTCATGTTGAGATGGTTGGAAGAACTGGAGGTCAAACACGGTATCATGGCTCGCAATGCAGCGCGACTGGTGTCCGAAAAACTGCAAGCCCAATACGTGAAGGAGTTGGATCACGAGTTGATCAAGGTGATTTCTCCCCTGAAGCAAGTATTGGGCAATATTGAGATCGCCATCCAGGAGAAACGGATTGACCGGGAGGAACTGGAGCGGAAAGTACGGAAGGCCGGAGAGCGAGTGGACCTTCTTTGTTCCGTATTGAACTCTCTCCGTGCGATGACCCAGGCTGTTGATCTTGAATTCCAGACAGAGGGGCTGATGTCGGTGGTTGAGGAAGCCGTCCATTTGGTCCGTGACCGAAAGGAGGATAACGCCTCACTGGAGGTAGATCTGAAGATCGATCCAGATATTGCCGTGGAAGCCAATCGACACTTGCTGCTCCAGGCATTGACCAACATCATCCAGAATAGTGTGGAGGCCTATGCCGGTTCAAATCGCATTCCATCGGTCACAGTGACTGCGTCGCTCTACAACGGCACACGTGTTCAGATGGCTCTTGTGGACCATGGTTGTGGGATGTCCGAAAGGGGGACGAAAGACGCCCTTCAACTATTCGCCACCAGCAAACCACAGGGAACCGGTTTTGGATTGAAAATCGCCAAGAAAATCATCGAGTCAGACCACAATGGCAAGGTCTACTTGGAGAGTGTTAAAGGGAAGGGAACCACAGTAACCATCATGTTGCCAAAAGAACAGGAGCTACGAGCATGGTAAGGAAAACGGAAAATCGGCATGTTGGTTTGGTGGTGGAAGACGACCATGAGGCTGCAAATGAGCTGAGGGATACACTCCGGTCGCTGGGCCACGACTGTGTCATCGTACCATCTCAGGAAGAGGCTATGGCCCTGCTGGATGCGGGGAAATTTTGCTTTGTCCTTCTGGATCTCCAGATTCTGACGGCCCCTGATGCTTTCAAGCCCATACTGGATGCTGGGAAAATACTGCTGAAAGACATCAGGAGTCATTACCCAGCACGCAACCAAGATGATCAGCATCTCCTGCAAATTATTGTGATGAGCGGGTACGCCAAGGAGACGCCAGATGCGGTCCAGTGTCTGAAAGATGGGGCGGATGACTTTATTGCCAAACCATTGGACCCACGCAGTTCGGCTATGGCAAGAATGATTGAAGAGAGCCTAAAAAAAAGCGGCCGCACCAATCATTTGGATTGTCCTGTAGTGATGGAATTGGCCCGTGGGGATCATGCTGTGATCAAGGGGACCTTGGATACTGTCCGCCCATTCGGGGTGCAATTGTCCATCACGGGGGAGACTCAGTGGAAAAGGACCGGGGCGTCCATCGGCGGCAAGGCGTTCTCTCTGCCTGACTCCCAGTTCCTTCTGTTAATGAATCTCGTGGCGAACAGGGTAAGGAATGTTCATGGATGGACTCACAAAAAAGTTCTTGGGTCAAACGATGAGGAGGGTTTCAAGGGAATCTCGAACCTCAATTCGGTTATCAAGCCCCATCTCCCTGACGGGATCCATTTTTACGAGAACGACAATCAAGGGAACTACCGGATCAACCCTGACATAATGATTGGCAAGATTGATTATGATCGTCTTGAAAACCACAGACTGAAAAGCGTTGCCCAGCTATCAACTGAAATCAGAAGGATGCGCTGAAACCATAAAAGACAAAGGAGTTGTTGGAGAAAAAACTGATCATAAACAATAGGATGATAACATACAGCTGATTACGGTACGCCAGTAATCGGCGGTAATGGACCGGCTTGGTAGGGCAACTCACTCAAACCGTGACGACCTTTTCCTGACAGAATCCCAGGATGGGGCGATGCGAATCTGGGGCAAATCGGCGGCGTTGTGAGTTGCCCTTTCTGGGCCATGACGAAATTTTCCCCTTGGCAAGAACGAGCAAGAACAAATTTGTTCTTGCCGGAAGGGATCCAAGAACGGTTGCGTTCTTGCCAAGACGAGATAATGTCTTGGTTCCACCGAGGGCAAGACAAAATGGATGCCTGTACTCTTGGACGCAGATTTAGCGTTCAGGAGGAAAATATGGCAAATTCCAACTCATCCATCATCGGTAGCAGCAAGATCATCCAGACCACCCTGGCCACGGCCAAAAGGGTGGCTCGGACGAATCTGTCTGTTTTGGTCACCGGAGAAACGGGTACCGGCAAGGAGTTGTTTGCCCGGTTTGTTCATGCTGAAAGCACCAGAGCCAAGGGGCCATTTGTGACACTCAATTGCGCAAGCATTCCTGGCGAGTTGCTGGAATCTGAGCTCTTCGGGCACAAGAAAGGGGCCTTCACCGGTGCCGTGAGTGACCAGGAGGGGCTATTCGTGCAGGCCAATGGCGGTACACTGTTCCTGGACGAAATTGGGGATATGCCGTTCCCATTGCAGGCCAAGATTTTGCGGGTGCTGCAGGAGCGGGAGGTACGACCCGTGGGTGGCAACGTTCTCCGGAAAGTGGATGTCCGCGTTGTAGCTGCTACTCACCGCAACCTGGAGGAGATGGTCAGTCAGGGGAGGTTCCGAGAGGATTTGCTATCCCGTCTGAGGGGGTACATGCTGGAACTGCCGCCGTTGCGGGAGCGAGGCCGTGATGTGATCACCCTGGCCAGGCTCTTCCTGCATGCCAGCAAAGAAGGTTCTGGAAAATGTCTTGGTCATGACGCACAGGCCCTATTGCTGGCCTACAGGTGGCCGGGCAATATCAGGGAGTTGCAACATGCCATCCAGGCCGCTGCAGTGGATGCCCCCGGGAGTATTGGTGCCCAGCATTTGCGTCAGCACTTGAGGTGCGTCGGAAACGCCCCAGTGGAGGTGGGGGCATCCATCGGGCAGAAGATATTGGTGGCCATTGAAGCCAGGGGACAGGCAACCCTGGCACAACTGCATACCGATCTGAAGGTGCCCAAGCCGACCCTGCACCGGTACCTTGGCAGACTGCAGGAGGATGGGCAGGTTCGTCGATTCTGCAAAAATGAGGCAGTCTTGTTTGCGGTTGGTGGAGAGGATACCATTTTCCCAGACGTCTTGCTGCCAGATCGTCAGTCCAAGGCCATGGCGTTCATTGGACAGAAGGGGCGCATCACACGGCAGCAATATGCCGATGTTTTTGGTGTTTCCATCAGGACTGCCAGTCGGGATTTGTCGGACATGCTCAGCAATGGTCGACTGAGACTGGATGGTCAGCCTGGCAAGCTGGCTGGGTATCTGGTCTGCGTCTGAGCGTTTCCGGCTTGATCCACGATGAGTGCCATATCGTTCCATTTTGTATGAGTGCTACGCCGTTCCACGATGAGTGCCATCTCGTTTCAGCCTGAGTGCCGTCCCGCTTCACATGTATATGATTTTGTTTTTAATGGCGTAATCTGAGAATTCCCGCCGTTTCCTGTGACCATCGCTATCCCATTTTGGCATGCGTGCCATCCCGTTCCACGATGAGTGCCATCCCGCTCCATCTTGCATGGATAGTGTTCTCCTGATTTATGTCATTGTATTCGTTTTGATAGTTGGTATTTGTACATTGCCTTCCTGCTTCAGCATGCGTGCCATACCGTTCCATATGAGTGCCATACCGTTCCATATGAGTGCCATATCGTTCCATATGAGTGCCATACCGTTCCATATGAGTGCCATATCGTTCCATTTTGCGTGCCATGCGTTCCATTTTGCAAATTCCCCCAAAATCCCCCTTGAAAAGCAGTCGATTGTTCACGCAACAAACTGATATTAAAAATAAAAAACGCTGATTTTAGGTATGGCACTCCGCTTGCCCTATAGGGATACAACACGATCGGCGGACAGCAACACACCCGATAGCCCGTAACCCGAACAAAGGATCAAGGCAATGGAACCGGAAGAAGCTCTATGGATATCAGTCCTCTCCCAAGCCGTGAGGGACGCAGAGATGCTGTTGAGAAAGGTTCAGAAGAAGCCGGAATTGTGGGGCAACTATTTGTTCCGGTCTGAGGTGAGGCATCTCAAAAAGTATTTCCGGTCCCAATCAATGGAGCCGGGTGGCTTTGGATTCATCTGTGATGTGATGGGCGTGAATTCTACCCAGGCCGCTCAGAGTATTGAAGATCAGTACCTCCGGCACCTCGTGCCGGCCAGTAAACGTTCTGCCCATGTGGCAGCATAACCCAATCAACCTTAGGAGACGAATGATGCAGCAAAAAACAGTGAACAACCTTTCAACCCGGCCCAACGGCCATGGAGGTGTGTGATGGCTATCTCATTGGCATCTCTTAATCGCAACCAGGTGTTTCTGCCCCCTCGTGTTTTGGTTTATGGGGTGGCCGGGGTTGGGAAAAGCACCTTGGCAGCCTGCTCCCCCAAGCCAGTCTTTATCATTACCGAGGATGGACTGGGGCTGCTGCAGGTGACCAGTTTTCCCCAGGCCCGCACCTTCGTAGAGGTGATGGAGGCACTGGACAGCCTGCTCAACGAACCCCACGACTTTGAGACGGTGGTGCTCGATTCCCTGGACTGGCTTGAGCCCCTCATCTGGGGAGAGGTGTGCCGGGCGAACCGGGTGAACTCCATCGAAGACATGGGGTACGGGAAGGGCTATGTCGCCGCGCTGGACTA
>JADGCN010000066.1 GCA_015228975.1 Magnetococcales bacterium | reverse complement strand
CCCGATATTCAAAAAGGCCGACCCAAATCTGACCCGGGTCGGCCTTTTTTTTGCCGCGAAAGGCAACGTCACTGTCGCACCACCCCTTTTAATCGCTGCCAGACACCCCACCGACGTTCAAGTCGCCTGCGGTATGAGATTGGGGAATCCCAAGAACGCTCTGATGAGGCTCGTAGGGGTTACCGATTGTACCCATCAAATTCCGTGTCCACCGAATTCCAGAAAATCCGGTAGTCACGCTGGTATATACTTCATGATGTCCCCCTGCCACCACCCCTTTGGAACAGGCATGAAGACAATCACGCAAAGCCTCCCCCGCCTCCTCGAAGGCAGAAATCATCCCCTTGAAATGCCGTTCCACATCCTCCAAATTGGCGTGGTCATCCTCCGCAAGCCGCCCCAATTCCGCCAAATGACGGACTCCCATGACCAAGCTGGAAGATTTCACGGCATGGGCCACCATCCGCACCCCTTCGGAATCCCGGCACTCTAAGGATTGCTCCAACTGGCGCAACAATTCCGGCGTTTGCACCAAATAATGCGCCACCATTTTCTCCAACAACGTGCCGCCAGACCTTTGGTTCAGTTCCAGAATACGGCCCAAAGTCTCTTGATCCAAAATCGAAGAAGTGGATTGGTTCTCTTCGTTTTCCGCCGACGACCGATCCGACTGGGAGCCGTCATCTCCTGCCGAAACTGCCAACAGCGACTCGGTGGACACGACCGTCTCCGGTACGCCATCCTGAGGCAACCAACGGCCGAGAAGAAAACCCATTTCCTCCTGGCTAAATGGTTTGCACAGATGGTCATCCATTCCAGAGGCAATACAACGCTGCCGCACCTCCAACATCGCATGTGCCGTTACAGCGATAATGGGCACCGCAGACCCCACACCTCTCTGGCGTTCCCACTGCCTGATACGCCGGGTTGTTTCTATGCCATCGAGTCCAGGCATCTCCAGGTCCATGAACACCACATCAAATGCTGCGTCGTCCGCACATACCAGGGCCAGGGCTCGCTGACCATCGGCTACTGCCGTCACCCGACAACCAAGAGATTCCAATGTCGCCACCGCCACTACTTGGTTGCCCCAGTTATCCTCCACTAAAAGGACATTCCCCTCGAAACGGGCACCAGAATGTAAACTAAGTGTTTGTGTCGCCTGCCAGGAGACCCATTCTCGATGATCTCCCGGTCTTTGTTTGCCGAAACGGACCAAAAACCAAAATTTTGTCCCTTGACCGGGAACACTGGCAACCTCCAAATCTCCCTCCATCAATCGCAGCAGATTTTTGGAGATGGCCAGCCCCAACCCAGTACCACCAAACCGGCGAGAAACCGAAGAATCTTCCTGGGAAAAAGCCTGAAACAGCTGTTGCTGAAACTCTTCGCTCATACCAATGCCGGTATCGATGACCTGAAAACGTAATTGAACATACGCTTCCTGATTTTCCACCGCGTCCACCCACAATGCAACAGAACCTTGCTTGGTAAACTTGATGGCGTTACCCAACAGATTAAAAAGTATCTGGCTCAGGCGATAGGGATCCCCCAAAAGATGAACCGGAATCCCCGGAGCCATACGAACATCAAACTCCAGGTTCTTCTCCTTGGTCCGATAGGAAAGAATATCTGTAACATCCCGGACCAGTACACACAGATCAAAATTCTGTATTTCCAACGACATGCATCCAGCATGAATTTTAGAAAGATCCAAAATATCATTGATGATTCGCAGAAGAAAACGCCCGGAGCGGTGGATGGTATCGATATAATGGCGCTGTTTTTGGGTCAAGGAAGTTTTTAACAACAATTCAGCCATCCCCAAAACCCCGTGCATAGGGGTACGAATTTCATGGCTCATGTTGACCAGGAAACGCTCTCTGACGCGGGCACCTTCTTCGGCAGCATCCCGGGCAATCTCCAAAGCCTCCGTCCGCTGCCGTACCATCTCTTCCAGGTGTTCCCGATACCGGTTCAACTCCGCCTCGACTTTCTCATGTGTATCAAAAATACGGCGATATTTTTTTTCGGAAAGTTCCAGACGACGAAAAACCGGATGGCTGATACGATAAAAAAGCACCCCCCCCAGGATGATCACGAGAATTCCCAGGACAGCCGCAAACCAAGCGTCCCGGATAAAAGGCTGCCGAAGTTCCTTGATATCCTTCTTGAAAACCAATCCCCACCCCAGACGGTTCAAGGGTGCATAGGCAACCAGAATCGGTTCGCCACGGTCGTTATAGCCTTTGCTCGTTCCACGCCTCCCAGACAACGCAAGCTGCATAGATGTTGCCAACAAACCGGACAAAGAGACAGAATCCGGCTGATGGATATTCTGGCCATGTCCGGCAAAAAGAAATTCGATCTGTGTCCCTTTTTGCCGCCCCATCATCAATTCTCCAGTGATCCCAAAAATAAATTCTTGGGGAAACTTCAGAACTTCCTCCACAGATTTCTGATATTCCGGTGAATCCTTGCCGTGGAATATTGCCTCATCCATGGCAAGATGTTCGATGAAGCGACTGCGACTCCGAACCACGTCCAGTAGGATGGTTTCCTGCTCATGAAGGAATGTCTGATAAACCACCCCAGCGACCACCCCTCCGACCAACAAACCCGTCACAACAAGGACCAGTATGAGGGCCCAATAACTGCCGCCCCTCCCACCCCGCAATGTGGATCTGATCCAAAAAATAGGATTAACGCTGGCCTCGGCTACGCTCACTGGTTCCCCCCTGAACTCAAATGGATTCCCTGAAAATATGGTCACACGCCACGCTTTGCATCGGAAAATAAACTCGATGTGGAAGTGGTCCCCCCCTCTTCCAACTACCAATATGGTAGATGTTTTTCATCTTTTTGGATAGCTGTAAGAAATTACAGGTATTCACGATGACGTATTCGATAAAAAAATTATCTCAGAACTGGCTGCTATGTTAATATAAGTTGTTTAGGCTTACCGACAGAACCGTTCCTCCATGGGAATGATTGGTAAGCACCGAACGACTCATCATTCAACAGATTGACAATGGGGACAAATTTGGCTTGGATGGTTTTTTTGGTATTAACATGTCAGGGTTCCTGGAAGGAAAACCGCATCTGCGACATGAAAGGTTCCAAAAGATAGGCAAGAAGAGTCCGTTGCCCAATATGAATGCTGGAAACAACCTGGATACCGGCGATCAGATCATAGCACCAGTCCCCCTGTTGGAATGCCTTAGCATGGGGTTGAATCCGCACCCGGTAATAGACCTTTTCTTGGTTCTGAATGGTATCGGGACTGACGAAAATCACGGTACCGGTCATTTTCCCAAACCGTACCGCTTCGCTAGATGCCAGTTGTATGGTGGCCGACTGCCCCACATGGATGAAACCGACATCCTTGGGTTGTAGGCGTCCCTCGATGAGTAACGCACTCAGGGCAGGAACGATTTCCACGACATCGCTGCCCGGTTTGATCACTTCCCGAACGGAGTGGACATGAATCGCCTTAACGATGCCCGCCACTGGAGCCAATAAAACGGCTCGGTGATAACTATCCTCTAATTTTGTCGCCCTGTGTTGTAATTCTTCGAGATCCCTCACGGTTTCCGACAGTTCCTTCCGAACTTCCTCTTCAAAGCCGTTCGTCAGCATCTTGATCCGTTCCTCGACCTCTTCCAGGGCCGCATCCACCCGTTGCCCGGCGGCTTCGTTCTCCTGGATCAGGCCGTTCACGGAGACCCTCTCGCGCAACAATGCCAGATGAGAATAGCGGTCCATCAATTTATCATGGACCAGATTTTCACTGATTTTGGTCTGTTCGTTGAGCAGAGTCAGGTTTTTTCTTCCATATTCAAGGCGTGCATTAACTTCATCTCTCTCCTTATGATGTTGTTTAGCAAGTTTTCTCTGGGCCTCGATGGTACTCTGCAAGTGTTCCCGGCGGGCTTGGAATAATTGAATCGCCTCTTCCGTCAAATCCCCATGCTCCCGCAACAAACTGTCGGGAAACGCCAGATGTTCCTTTCGAGACACCTCTCCCTGCAAACGGATTTTAGTAATTTGCAAAGCGGCGTTCCGAATTTTTAATTCATCGACATCGGCACTGCGGGCAATCGATTCCAAGACAACAAGGGGTTGGTTTTCCGCGATGCGTGCCCCTTCCTGAACCAGAATCTCCTTGACAATCCCCCCCTCCAGATGTTGTACCCTGCGGATCTGCCCTTGTGGTACAACCTCACCCTCCACGACGCTGACGATATCCAGTTGGCCCGTCGCCGCCCAGGTTCCGATGGCCACAACCGTGATGAACCAAAGCGGCACCATGTAAACGGTCTTCTTCCATGGCAGGGGTTCCTGAGGTGACCGGTCGGGGCGTCTCGTGGAATCGTTGTGTTCCCAGAAAAAGGTCATGATACGGTCGATTGCAGGGGAGATGGTGTCGCAATGGCGTGCCCAGTCGCCGATTGGATCGTGGGAACGGGTTTGGATTCAAGATCAATCAGATGATGGACCCCTTTGAGGATTTCGGGGTCTTGGGATACTACCACGATGGTCTTTCGTTGTTCCCGGGCACGATTGAGAATCTCGAAAATGTTATTCTTTCCCTGGCGATCCAAATGTTCGGTTGGTTCGTCAAATATCATGATGGGGCCATCGGTAATCAATGCCCGTGCCAGGGCCAAACGGAGACGCAATCCGGGTGACAGATGGCGTCCCTGGTCGGGAAGATGGGTCTCCACGCCATCGGGAAGGTGATCGACATACCCGGCCATTCCCGAAGTCTCCAAAATTTGCCTCAAGGTGTGATCTTCGATTCCCGAATGGCCAAGAAGAATATTTTCCCGGATGGATCCAGAAAAGAACGTTGGTTCCTGGGGCAGATAAACGATCCGACCACGCCACCAGTCACTGGAGAGTTGTCGGATCGCCACGCCATCGACAAGAATTTGCCCACGATTGGGAACGACCAACCCAAGAATCATTCGTATCAAGGTCGTCTTGCCTGACCCGTTGGGACCGGTGATTCCAAGGCTTTCACCCGGTTTTAGATCGAATGTCAGGGATTCGAACAGGGGCATTGGGGATTTTGGATAACGAAATCCAAGATCCTTCAGGGAGAGTCCGCCCCGGCAAATCGGCAAGATCACGCCCTGGGTCGATTCCAGTGGAATCTCGCGGAATTGTTCAAATCTGGCCATGATTTGTCCGATCCGGGCCAGGGATTCGGCGAGGGAAACATAGCGCAGGATCGGTTGAATCGCCCGAGCTGCAAGAAGATTGGCACCGATCAACGCACCGGTGGTCAGTTCGCCGGTCACGACCGCACCCGCCCCCAAAGCGATGATGGCTACCGACATGCTCGCCACGAGACTTTGCGCAACGGATTGCATGGTCACGGTTCCCAGCTCTGCCCGAACCTTGGTACGTTGAATCTGAAGAACCCGTTCCTCCCAGATTTTCTTGAAGAATTCCTTGCCACGAAAGATACGGATCGTTTCCGCCCCCTGAGCGGCGGAATGGATCAGAGCGTTGCGTCCCGATGCGGCCTGGAACAGCATGGGACCATCGCGTCGCGCCCGGAGACGATTGAACTGGACCAGAACCAATAACAATACCCCCGTCAGCGCGGTGACCATGGCCAACATCGGACTCAACAGATGGATGACGATCAGGAACAACAGGGTGAAGGGAAGATCAATCATGGCAATGCTGTTAACCGGACTTAAGGTTTTGGCAACGGTTTCAAACTCCCGCACCACCTCCAGCCGCATTCCCGGCGGAATTCGATGGATGAGTTCCCAATGTCCCTGGGTGAGTGTCTCAAAAGCGCGGGACTCAAGATTGCGGTCACGTGGATCGTTGATGGCTGCCATGAGATGGTTACGGGCATTTCTGAAAAGCCATTCCAGAAGAATGGCAAGCATCACCCCCAAGGTCAGAGTCCAAAGTGTCCCGGGAAAGCCATGTCCGATATAGCGATTAAATACCTGAATGACGAAGAGTGAACTGGCGAGCGACAACAGATTGATGACAAGAGAAACAACCAAAATCTGCATGGCTATGAAGGGTTGGGCCTTCAGTCGCAGGAGGAGTTCACGCATTACGGTCTCATGGAATTTCAGATGAACACGGCCAAATCATCGACCGATGGCACGGAGACATTGGAATCATCGAACCGAGCCAGTACGGTCATTCCATCACTGCCGTCGTTGTCGTTATCATAAAGGAGGCACGCTGTGGAATCCTCGCCCCCCACCGAATCGTTGAATGCGAGGAGTGTCAAAAACGGAGTATTATCGTCTACCGCCACCATCCCTTCGATGGTGCCATTGGCCAGTGCCTGATCCAGGGCCAACCCGCTTTCCCCGCTCCAGGAAAGGGTGAAAAAATCGGATTCCGGCGTGACCCCCCCCCCGGTTTCCCCCTGGAAGGTTCCGATTCCAGAAAATCCTCCCGAATGAAGTTCGATCCGGTCCTTTCCGGGTTCGAAATCGGCAATGAAATCGGATTCGGCAACCGTCATTCCCCCATCCGATGGGGTCAAATAGCGATAGACATCGGAACCATGGCCTCCGTAGAGTCGATCACTGCCACCGTTTCCCTGCAATTGATCATTCCCGGACAATCCCGCCAGGAACTCTCCCCTTCCGGTTCCCACGAGCAGATCGTCTCCGAGCGTCCCTTCGGGACTTGCTGCGGAAGGTTCGGCAACAAATGAAAAATGAGACTGCGACAGATCATCCAGCGTCACATCCTGCAAACGGGCCAGAACCGTCATTCCGTGGGTTGCCACATCGCTGTCGTGCAACAGGTAGGTACCAGAAGCAAAGCCGCCGTCCATGTCATCGTAGCGCAAGGCGATGAGAACGGAAGATCCAGCCCGGGCACCATGGGGTTCCTGGGCCGTTCCATACCCCAATGCCGCCAGGGAATCCACGGTACCATCGCCCAAAGCGAGGGATAGGTCTGAAACACCGCTGCCCGTGAGGGATGTCTCAAAATAATTAACCCCGTGAATAATCCAGGATTCCTGAAATGTGAAGCCGGTCCGCAGCAACTCGATTCGGTCCTGGGCGGGAGAAAAATCGACGACAAGATCGGCCAGATTGACATCCGTCGTACCCATCGATGGCGAGGAAAAACGCAACACGTCCCGTCCTTCCCCGCCGATGATCAGATCCTGTCCCGCCATTCCTTGCAACAAATCAGGCCCATCTCCTCCAAGAATCAAATCCCGCCCCGTTCCCCCAAGTCGATTGCCGGCATTCAAGAACAGGTCATCTCCCGCGAATGCAAGATCGGTCCGATCATTGGCCAGGAAAAGATCCTGAAATCCATCACCATCGAAATCACCAACACCCACGTCACTGGTGTATCGATTACCCAACGGGAGTAGTGTATTGCTACGAATGCTCAACGCGGCATCACTGTTGCTAAAATCGAACATTCTGTCCTCTTTCTGCAATAAAAATAATTCATCCGTACCATCCTTGTCGATATCGAGCGTCACGATGCAATCGACTGTATTTGTGAAGGATAAATTACTCTGATTCCTGAATCCTGTTGAAGTATCCGAATATACAAAAAGATTATTATTAGTACTTCCGGCAACGTCCTGATCACCGTCCCCATCAAAGTCACCAATGGCAAATGCTGTTTGAATATAATTGACCCCTTTTTGCGCAACTGTAAATATTCCATTTCCATCATTAATATAACGGTAACTATTACTGTCCGATGCAGATGTGGCGCGGCCAGGGATGATATCGATATCGCCGTCGCTATCCACATCGAAAAATCCCACATCGGGTGCTGGTATGTACCCAGGAAAATTATTGTTACTGTTTGTTAGGTGGTAATTTCCCTGATCATCGATGGCACCCATATAGAGGACAGGAATATTTCCACTGTAACTGTTTGTCATGAACACCGTTCTCTGGTACCGGGTCAAGAAAAGATCGAGAATTCCATCATTGTTCAAGTCGGAGAAATCCATTGAGGAAACGAAGGAAATCGGAGTCCAGGATTGGCCGATGGTGAAATGACCCGAACCATCGTTCACCCAAAAGCCATCCACTCCGGCCAGATCAGCATCACCATCACCATCGATATCGGCGGCAGCCAGGGCCACGGGAGGAGAAGAATCGCCACGGGAAAAAGTAGAACCATCACCATCGTTGAACCAGATTTCCGTTCCTCCCCCTTCAGAGAATCCTGCTCGAATCGCATGATTCAGGTACAGATCCAGTGTTCCGTCTCCATTGAAGTCGCCAACCAGCACCTTTTCCGTTTCGGTCGATTGACCCCCCAATGTTTCCGGTGAGCGGACCAGCGTGCGATTCAAGGCACCGATCTGTTGCGGGGCCAGCAAATCGGCCCACTCCAATCCGACTTCATCTCCCGCCTCCAGCAACAAGGACCGTACCGCGCCATGGGGATTGGCGAGATCCGCCTTGAAATCGCCGCTGTCCACCAAGGCATTTCGGTTCAGGTCCACATGCAACCAGGAGAGAGGATGGGAGGTTGCATTGGAAAAAAAATCTTCAACCACCATACTGTCTTCATCATCACCCGTTCCCGCGATCCGGTCCAAACCCTCATGAACAAGAATCAAATCATTTCCCCCACTGCGACCCGCACCGTCTCCCCTGCGCAGGGTAAACCCGTTCAGGGCATGGAAATCAACGGGGTCGGAAATGGCACCGAATTGTATGGTCAGGGTATCGGAACCCGTTTCGGAAGGGGCGGCCACGATGCGATCATGGCCAAATCCGGGGCAAGCAAGACTGCCATTCAGTTGGAGAACAAAGGAATCGTCACCCGCTCCCCCATAATAATCATCGTCCCATCGGCTGCCCGTTACACGGTCATTGGTGGCGGTATGGGTTGGATCAAGGGCCGGATTCATTCCAGATCGGGCAAAGTCGAGGATGGACAAATCGCGACTATCCACACCTTGCAACTGTGACAGTACCGTGACGCCCTGAACGGTTGGATTACGATCATAAAGTAGGTACGTGGCCGAGTCTTCTCCTCCCTCGGTATCGATGAAATCCAAAACAATGACATAAGGTTTTGCGCCGACGATTCCAGAAGGAACCTCAGAGGATCCATAGCCTCTGACTGCCATGGTATCGAAAGTCCCGTCAGCCAACGCTTGGTCGAGGAAATCACGATCAGGGGCATAAAACTGGAATTCAAAATAATTTTTTCCCGATTCGAATCGGACGAACAAATCCTCGATACCATCCTTGGTTACATTGGATGCAGCGGTATCACCGCCAAAACGCTTGGTGGACAGTTCAATACGATCACTGCCAGGGGTAAAATCGATGATCAAATCGGCCGTCAAAACGGATGTCGTGGCATGAAGCGGATCCTGGAAACGGAAAAAGTCCATTCCATCGCCACCCATCAGCAGATCACGCCCCCCCATCCCAACCAGCAACTCGCTGCCATCCCCGCCCATGATCAGATCATCACCATCGCTTCCCAGGAGATAGGGGACATTCAGGTAGATGTCATTGATGGAATCGGTACCATTTGTCGATGATTTCAAAGGATCCCGATTGACAAAAAAAAGATCCTTGTACCCATCATCGTCGATGTCCACGATGTGAACATTGGACGTATATTTGTTTCCCATGGGAAGTTCGGGATCTTTTTCAAAAGTTCCATTACCATTGTTGTAGAGAACCAAATTATTTCGGTATTCATAACCAAGATAAGGATCGCCGCCATTCACGGCAATGAGGATACTGTCACCATCCAATCCGACGACCACATCTGGATCACCGTCATTATCCAGATCGTCCACATCAAGACGTAAAGCAGCTCCCCCTTGGCTCAGCGTCAACCCTTGGCTTTCGGAAAACAAACCGTGACCGTCATTGAGATAGACCCTGAATTCTCGCGAGTAGGTTCTCAATATGTCTGAGTCCCCATCAAGATCGACATCCACCAGTGCAAAACCACCGCCCGTACCATCGTAGAGCGGAATGGAAAGCAATGAAAAATTTCCGGAGCCATCGTTGATGTAGGCGTAGCAGAGTTTGACACCACCCAAAAGCGTATCATAGGCGGGAACGACATCAAGGTCGCCATCGTCATCGATATCGGCGACACCGATGGCCGTGGTATTGGCATTGCCAAGGGACAAACCGGAAAGAATGTATTGCCCATCCTGATTGATCAGCAGAGTATCAGGGACTGCTCCACCGCCAAGCCAACCCTGCCCCGCACCAAGGAAGGCATCCAGATCGCCATCGCCATCGAAATCGGCCAACGAAATTCGATTGATGTTTGGAACTGTCGGAAAGGCAACATCCAGAGAAAAATTGCCCGAACCATCGTTGATGGAAATGCCGTTGGGATGAATCAGGTCCAGATCACCATCGCCATCATAGTCGATCAGATCCTTGATCTGGTGGATTGTCGGAGAGGGTGTTTTGATAAAGTGTCCGGTGCCATCGTTCAGCCAAAGCCAGTTTCCCGTAATATGGGCATGAGCATCACCCCGATAGGCGACATATAGATCCACCGATCCATCATTGTTAAAGTCACCTGTCAATGATTCGGCCGCACTTCCCGATCTGTTTTCAAACCGCTCTGTGGATCTTACGAATGATCGGGTAATCCCATCGGCGTCGAGTCCTTTTAATCCCGCCCATTCCAGACCAAGGATCGCCCCGGCATCGTTGAGTAGCTGGGAAACGGCTCCATCGGAGGCGGTCAGATCAAGGATATATTCTCCCAAATCCATTTCCAAGTCGCCGTCAAGATCGAAATGGATTGCCTGAAGGGTCGAAGGGGATTCTCGGTTGAAAAAGTTTTCGATCTGGACAGACCCCCGGTCGTCTTCCGATCCGTAAATCCGGTCGTTTCCCTCATGGACTAAAACCAGATCATCCGCGTCTCCGTCCTCATCGGCGTCGGTGCGTATGAGGGAGAAGAATTCAAGTAGTTCCAATTCCGAAAGGTCTGGAGGTGGCAACGCACACAACACCAGAGTATCCGAACCGGCCCCCGCATCCGCAACGATCCAATCGACACCGAAGTCATCCGTGTCCAGAATATTTCCTGCATTGACCCAAAAGAGATCATTGCCGCTTCCACCCGACAGCCGGTCATTGCCCGGCCCACCCGACAACACATCATGACCACCACCTGCCGTCAGCCAATCATCTCCCGCCCCACCTTCAAGCCAAACGGCCTGGGTCAGGTTTTCCATTGAACCTTCTCCAGATTGGAAACCAATCGCGTCAGACCCGGTTCCGCCCAAAATTTTCAGTGTGCGCGGGTCGGAGGAGAGGGGTTCTCCATCTCTTTGCAGGATCGTAAAGACATTTCCCATATCCGAAAGTGTGATTTCCGTGGCCCCACCACCAAAAACAAAGGCATCACCTGCCTCGGTTTTCCCTTCAAAACGCATCGAAGCGGTCACCGCGCTGCCGAACATCAGGAACCTTCCACCCGACGGGTCGAACCGGTCCTGGGTCTCCCCGAAGATTACCGGGATTTTGGGAAAAAATTCCAAGGTGGCGGTGGTGGTTGCTTGATCACCCCGATCATCGGTCGTGGCTGACAACACAAGAGACACCGGGTTATCCAAAGTCACGGGGGGTGAAAGATGCAGTGTACCCAGATCAGCCAGGGTCAGATCCCATGTGCCAGGCTCCCGTTCTATCCCCGCCGAGAGATGGGAACCTGTCGGCACCCCTGAAAGTTGAAAGGTCAAAGACTCCGACATGTCCTGCGGGGTTACGATAAAATGTAGCCACGATCCCGAATCGTCCGGCGTTGCCGGAATCCGTTCGATTAAGGGGGCATCCGCTCTGGCAGAGAGGTCGATTTCCACCTGGGCCGTATCCATTGCTTGATCAATCCCATCAACGGCACGCGCCACAACAGAGAGGGAAAGCGCACCCTTGAAATGAGGTGGTGGAAGAAAGCGCAGTCCATCCAGGTCAGCGGCAGTCAGGGTCCAGAGACCATCACCGGACTCTCTTCCCGCCGAAAGTCTTGCCCCTTCGGGAAGGTTGCCAATCTGGATCGATAGAGTTTCAGAACCGTCCCAATCCGTCAATGAGACCGAAACATCCAGAGGAATTGATGCGTCTTCGATTCCAGAGGAATGGTATACTGTCAGGATTGGCAGGTCCGCCATCGGTTCGATCACGACGTTGATGAAGTCGGTCGCAGTCGCCGAATCGGTACCATGGGTACTTGTGGCGGTAATGGCAAGACGGAAATCGGCGTCGGAATCTTGGGGCGGCATCAGGGTCAGGCCATCCAGTTCATGAACACCCAGTCGCCATTGGCCCGATCCCAGATCCGTTCCCGCCGAAAGTGCTGCCCCCTCTGGGACACCGGCGATCACGAGGGAAAGCGTTTCCGACCCATCGGTATCACTCAGGGAGGATTCAATATTCAAACGGATCGGTCGATCTTCAAAACCAACGGCTTGATCAACCATCAGCCATGGTCGATGAGCCACAGGATCGCTGTGTAGATGAACGCTGGCGGTCGCCACCGCCGTGTTAAAATCAGGGACATGCGCGGCAAGAGGCTCCAGTTGAACATCATCATCCAAATGTTCCGATGGCATCTCCAGGGGCAGAACTGCGTCGATTTCCCGAATTCTTCCAAAATCGAGGTCGTGGATCCCTTCAGGGGGATCGACCGAAGTTGCTTGGTCACGACTTTCATTCGGAATCGGGGGTATGAATGCCGATTCCTGAACGGGCATGGGGCCGTTCCCGGTTGGAATCATGGGCGCACGGGTATCTGGATCCGTATTTGGGGCAGGGATCGAAGAATCTAGAGTTTTTGTGAATTCATGTTGAACCGTGGTATGGGGCAAGGTTGGTAACGATTCGGTTGCCCGTGGAACAGGACCATCTCCAATTTCATTTCTGCCCCCAGAGGCCGGAGGGGTCGGGGATGCGGAAGACCCGTTGGCAGGGGAAGGGCTTGGAAAAACGGTGGAAGAATGGGGATCTGTATCAATTCGCCCCTGCAATCCAGCCTGTCGAAACGACGATTGGGCAACGTCGGGTGAGGACATGGCGTAAACCGATTTGGAAGCAATGGATGCAATGACATCATGGACTGGGGAGGTTCCCGGACCAAACACACCAAACACCGATGGGGTGATGGTGCCATTGGAAAGGGCGGCATTTCCGATTCCAAAGGGGGATGGGCTGGCGGATGGAGAATCGAAGGGGGTTTGAGTTTCAGAAGAAAACGAGAGGTTCAGACGAGAATCCGATGAAAAAGGGTTGGAAGAGCCGAAAAATCCGCCAAGATCGAATGGCGTCGTTGCGCTTCCGAAGTCAGCGGTTCCAAAGAAACGCCCATTTTCTACTGTGGTGGAAGAGGTGGTGTTGCCAAAGTCTACCGGTGCGCCAAGCCGATCATTGCCCGCCGTCGGACGCGCCAATGCATTTTCGCGCGCCATCGCCCCGAAATAGCGATTCATTCCCGCATTTTGGTCATCCGCTGCCATAGGTTCAGGTGCCGTTTCTCCGGGCAAAGTTTCCCCAGCGTTGGCTACCCCATTAACCTCCTCGGCTGGCGGATCGCCATCCGATGTCGCAGGTCCATTCGTCGTCGTCGGACTGGCGGGGGACTGGGAACTTGGCCCAACCCCGTCACCCTGATCGGCGGCAGGGGCTTGATTTTGCCGTGCAACGTTTTCCCCTTTCGGTTCAACGACAGGATCGGCCATCCATCATCTCCCCAAAAGGGTGTGAGAAACCATTATTCAGGAAAAATCCCAGTCGGTACGTTGTATTTTTTGGCATTACGAAGATGATCCATCGATGACCTGCAAATCGATCTTTCCCATCAGGAACAATAATTGATAACGGTTTGCCAACAGATCGTTGCGTGCGGCGACGGTGCGACTGGTGGCATTGATGTAATGGGTTTCACCGTTGAGAACATCGATGAGGGAACGGCGTCCCAACCCGCGTTCCTTTCGGGCCAGATCCAGAAATTCTCCGGCAATATCTTTCTGGGTATCGAGATAGTTAAACGTTTCCCTGGCTGTTTCCATGGATTGCCACGCATTGCGGACTGTTTCCTCAATCAGTCTTCGTTGCTCTCCAAGAAGTTGCTGTGCCGATTCAAAACCCGAATCGGCGGCACGCAGTCGTGCCAAGTCACGACCTCCAGAATAAAGGGGCAACGTGAAATTGACGCTGCCAAGGTATTCACTTTTGTGTCCGATTACCCCTTCATAGTCGCTCTTAAAGTCTGCCTGACCGACTAATTCGAGTCGGGGGTAAAACGTCGATTGAACCAATTTTTTTTGAATCTGCAATACTTCCACAGTTTTTGCAGCAATTTTGAGCGAAAGATTATGTTCCAGTGCCTGAGCGACCGCCTCTTCCATTTTTTCTGGCAGGGTCTCCTCGGTCAAACCAGGTTCCACCAATTTTTCGGGAGCAACCGGAAGAAAACCAAAAACCCTGGCGAACTGGTTCGATGCCAATACCACAGCCCCCTCTGCGGCAGCCCTTGCCGCCATAGATCCCGATAATTGGGTCTTGATCTGCAACACATCGGTCGTGACTCCAGATCCATGCTGCACCCGTACCTCTTCCATCCCCGTCTGCCGACGAATATTTTCCTCCGACTGCCGTGCATATGCAAGTTGTCCAACCGCCTTGACGACGCCAAGATAGGCCGTAGCCGCGTCCAGGATGAGTTGTTGCCTGATCTGTTCCAGGCTCAATACCGCCTTTTCATGATTCAGTCTTGAAATGGCCTCGGAGTAGTCCGTCTCATGGCCGTCGAACAACATTTGCGTCGTTTTTACCTGAAGATGTTTCGTGTTCAGGGACGTATCAGCCAGGGACTCAGGGTTCATTTCCTGGTAACCGTAAGCCCCAGAGGCCGTCACCTGGGGTAGACGTCCCCCCGTTGCCTGACGAATCTCAAATTCCGCCTTTGCCACATCAAGATGGGCCGACTTGATTTTGGGACTTTGTTCCAAAACAGCACCCAGGAGTCCCGACAACTCTTCCGCGAATGAGAGTCTTCCCAGTATCAAAAATAAAAAAGAACTGATTAATATCATCCCGTAGATATTGATTCTGAATGCATCGTTCGCCATATTGACTCTTGCCGCCATGATCATAGTGAATAACTCTATACAATATTTTTAAACGTCTTATATCTTAACTTGCCTACTGGTGTTAAACATGGGTTAGAATATCTTCAAACTCATGCTGATAGACCTGACAATGGTTGCGTCTGCACTGCTTGACGGCGTAGAGGGATAGATCGGCTTTTTTCAACAAGGATGCGGAGTCGTTTCCGTGTTCTGGATGGAGGCTTATGCCGATGCTCGCCCCGACCCTGGGAGAAATTTCGTCGATGAGGTAGGGTTCGTTGACGACCTGAATGATTTTTTTTGCGACGCGCTCGGTATCACTTTGAAGGGATATGTTGGGTAGAATCAGGCAAAACTCATCCCCTCCCATGCGCCCGATGACATCACTCTCGCGCAGGCACTTGCTGACCCTGTTGCTAACCATCATCAACAACTTGTCGCCAACCTGATGTCCATGATTGTCATTGACCTTTTTAAAACCATCCAGATCAATAAACAAGACCGCAAGGCGTTCATCCTGGCGTTTAGCGCGGATGATTTCCTGGTGGAGTCTCTCCAGGAAGGCAGCCCTGTTGGGTAGTTGCGTCAAGGAATCGGTACGGGCCATTTTACCGATTTTTTCTTCCGCCTTTTTGCGTTCAATAATGCTAGCCAGCGTATTGGCAAAGGTGATGAGAAAATGTTCTTCGTCCTCATCACGGTCATGACCATGGGCTACGTAGAGATTCAATACACCCAACAGTCTGCCGAGGGATTCAATGGGAACACAAAAATGGCCGTGGGGTTTGATCCCATCAAAAGAGATATCGTGCCGCGCATCCATGCTGGATGCAAAGACAACGGCCCGATCCCGGGCGGCCCTTCCACAAAGGCAATAACCATAATCAATCTGACTGCATAACGAAAGCAACGGTGGTGAAAGATTTCTTTGTACAGTCAGGTTGAGTGTTTGATTGTCCTCATCGGCCAGAAAAATGCTCCCTTTGGGTTGGATCGTGAGCCATGGGACGGAGATGATAATGTCCATGGCCGCCTCAAGTTGTTGATGAAGGGTCATGGCCTGAAGCGATGTTTCCAGGAGGGCAGCTATGGCGATTCTAGATTTGTAATCCCTTTGGCTTTTGATGGCGAGTTCGCGATTTTTTTGAAGGTCTCTTTGCGATTGAATCCCAAACGCGATATCACGGGACATGGTAAAGAGAATATCGATCTCTTCGTTGGAGAAATAATCATTCTCCTTTGAATAAAGATTCAACGCACCCAACACGGTATCGTCGGGGAGAATGAGTGGCAGGGACAAGGAAGAGGCATACCCGCGTTTGAGTGCCTCCGACCGCCATGGGGCAAAATCCTCATCGGTCGTAATGTTACGGGAAAGCTCCGGTTTTTTATTGCGAATGGCCCTTCCGGTCGGCCCCTGTCCGGTTGGTGATTCATCCCATGTCAGGTTGAGATGTTCGATATACCCTTGATCAAGGCCACTGTAGGCCATGGGGAGAATGGATTTGCGTTCATCGTCTATGGCATACCCGATCCACACCATGGAGAAACCACCACTCTTGACGATAAAATCACACACCTGGGAAAGAAACTGCTCTTCGGTGTCGGCGGAGGCAAACGCCTTGTTACAGCTTGTCAACGCGGCGATAACAAGCTTCGCGCGTTCCAGTTCATTTTCGAGTTGCTGTTGTCTTCGTTTGCTGGCCAGTAACCGCTCTGCAAACTCCAGATGTTCCACATCCTTGATGCCCAGGAGGGTGCTGAATCGTTCGCTGATACATCCAATAATGGTTTCCAGATTGCTGAACCGCTGTTCAATTGTTTCTTTACTTATCACCATCGATCAGCCTCCCACCGATGTCAGCCCTTCAGGATTCGTCCATAATGAACTCGAACAATTCTTGGCAATGGGTTCGTTGTCAGTAGCCGCCCCTCCCGCCCCGCAACGCAGATTCGATCCCAAAAATGGGATGGATGCTGGCCTCGGCTATGCTCACTGGTCCCCCCCTGAACTCAAATGGATTTCCTGCAAATGTGGTCATTCACCACTTTTTGCATCGGCGAATAAACTCCATGTGGAAGTGGTCCCCCCCTCTTCCAACGATCACTATGATAGATGTTCCTCATCTTTTTGGATAGCTGTAAGAAATTACAGGTACTCATGAGGACGTGTTCGATAGAAAAATTGTCTCTGAGTAGACGGATAGATTGATAAAAGTTGTTGCG
>JADGCN010000065.1 GCA_015228975.1 Magnetococcales bacterium | reverse complement strand
GCTTTCGCGGGAATGACACTGGAAAACTACGTTTCCCGTGTTGGTTGCGGTTTAGAGGGTATTGGCTTGACCCCAACTTCCTTGGATGATCACGGGGGAAAAACCAAGTTAAGAGTGCCGGATACACTCTTATGCTCCTCTGTGGAATGATTGAAGACCGCAATCGCGGAGGCGATGGTCGCCCCTCTGCCAAAAACAGCATCATCGTCATGTCCGGTATTCAATAGACGCGACATATGCAAATTCCAAAAACCATCCTTCCATTCCCCGTGCGCAGAAACATCGGCACTGCTTCCAGAAGCCTTTCCCGTGAGGAGAATAGAAGAAAGCATAGTCCCCTGTTTCTCCTTCGGAGGACGGTCCATCACGGTATAAATCGGTTCCCCCGCATCCAGACGATCGGCGATGTAAATGGTGCCGTAGGGACTGGAAACCTCTGCGGCATCGTCCAAACGCTTGTGACTGATGATGTGAAAACGGTCTTCGGCGAGTCCCGCAGCATTGCTGCGTCCGGCAGTCCAGGCCCAAACATCGACGCGATAATCATTTTTACTCAACATGCACGCGTCATAATCGCCACTGAGCTGGAAACGCATGGCAAAGACATCATCCAATTGTTTCTTATCCATTTCATAGGCATTCCCGCGCCAACGCCAGGAACGGAAACGAATATCCGGGGCATTATCAGGCCAACGCGAAAAAACATGGAAGCGATCTCCAAAAACACCCGTTGCGAGTTCCACCACAATGTTTCCAGTATGGTTTTCTGGATCGACTTCCAGAGCCGAGCGTATTGGAATGGATACAGGTTTCCCACCAAGGGCAATCCATTCAGAGAGTTGTCCTGCCGCCGCAGGGTCCGCCGTCAGAAGGGGAACAGCAATGGTTATCGCTTCGGGCATCTGCGCCGGTTTTAATTGCGGCCCTGGCCCCTCTTCATGTTTCTCTTCAGCCATCACAGGCATCTGCCAAGCAGTAAACATGAGCACCATTGCCAAGGCGGTTCGCCCAACGCCCTGAAATCTTAAGAGGGGCGTTTGAAACGTTACATGGGGTGTTACGCACGCTTTTTTCAATGCCACTCTCCCTTCCAAATCATACAGTACTGTATCTGACTTTTTCATTTGTCAGCAAAGGACAAGAAAATTTTCAACAAGATTCCCGATTATGTTGCATCTATCTGATCCCAGCGGACAACCCGGTTTCTCCCCATTTTTTTGGCCGCATACAATGCATTATCCGCCAATTTAAGCAAAACTTTTTCATCATTAGAATTGGACTGGGGATTGGACGCAACCCCAATGCTTATCGTCACCCGCATATCACGAATCAGGGTTGATTCAACTTTGACACGCAACTTTTCTGCAACGGAACACGCTTGATCCGCCCCGGTATTGGTCAATACAACACAAAACTCTTCACCTCCGAAGCGGCAGGTATAATCGGTCTGGCGAAAGGTGCTACGCAATATTTCCCCAATCGTGTTCAGTACCAGATCCCCCATATCATGACCATAGGTGTCATTGAATTTTTTAAAATGATCAACATCAAAAAACAAGATCGATAAATTAAGCCCATAACGCAAAGCACGATTGAATTCGAGCGGCAAGGACTCTTCCAGCCAGCGTCGGTTCAACAGCCCGGTCAATTTATCGGTAAACGACAGTGTGCGTAATTCTTCTTCCAGCTTCTTTTCCCGGGTAATATCTCGCATCAAGGCCGCTGAGCCAAGCTTGTTGCCCTCCGCAGTGAGAAATTTGGATGCATAGAAACACAATACCAATTGATTGAAAACGACAATATCGGAAAGTTCCCCAAATTTAGCCCCGTCAATAAGCGCCTGGACATATTCGGGATCATCCAGCAGTGAATAAAAACCACCCTTGACGATTTGTTCCTCCGTTTTGCCCAGGAGTCGCTCCGCAGCAGGGTTGACGAGAACCACGGCATCATCCGCATCGGCGACAACCACCCCTTCCTGTGTACTGTGAATAATCGTGGTCAATTTATTGCGTTCCTGGACGAGATAATCGCGATTTTTCTCAATTTCCCGGCGCATATAGTTAAAATGACGCACGATGTTACCCAGTTCATCCTCTGTATCGGTTATTACATCAGCACATGTCCGACCCTCTTGCAGATCTTGCATGGCATTGGACAAACTATTGATAGGACGTGTAATTTTATCAGACACCAACCGCACCACCACAAAACCAACGATCAGAATACCCGAAGTTACCAGAATAATGATGTTGCGAATATGGGAAAGGGTCATGCTCCCTTTCAGCAGGTTCTCGTAGGACTTGATACGAACAAGACTCCAGCCGAAAACAGGTAACGGCTTGAAACTGACGAAATATCGTTCTCCATCAGACGTGAAGGATCCATGGTTTTCTTCGGAGTTTCTCGCTCGTTGCATCAACGCACGAAATTCGGGATTATCCGAAATGGTGTCACTTACCGGAAGATAATCCCGAAGCTGCGCCGGTTCCCCCTCCGCTTTTCCAGATTTAAGAGCAAAACTGCTCTCCAATTGACTATCAATAATGATCAAACCTTCCGCAGAAAGAATAAAAAATCGGTCAGAAAGCGGATTCTTCCACGGATTATCCTTGCCCGACTGCGTATCCTTTGGAAATGCCGTCAAAATAAATTCTTTAAAAAAGGTCAGAGGAATTTCAAAGTGATAAAAAGCGGGTTTGCTGCCATCCTCCAGGACCACCGGCGAGGTATAGGCAAAAACCCATTCCTTGACGTCACCCGACATGTAGGGCTCCGCCAGATAAACCTCCCCAGACGGCAGTTTAAACGTTGGCTGGAAGAACGGCGCATCCTTCTCGTCTGGTGACATATCGGCCAGCGGAGCCCGCTCTCCCCGTACCGTGCGCGTATGTTCCTGGCCGGTTACGTCGATCAGACAGGTTTCCACAATGGGAAAACGCTTTTGCAACGAATAAGTCCAATTGTCCAATTGTTCCCGAATGACCTGCTGTTCCTGCGTCAGAATCAGGTGATGATTATCATCGTAACGATTGCCAGCCTTGGTCGCCGGCAGGGAGTAATACTCCTTGAATAAAGGATTATCCAATGCAATGGCCATGGTACTCCGAGCGCGCTCATGGAACATTTCGTATTTACCATAAACATGCTCCAAATCATCATGCATAATACTCAATGCGCTATCAATGACCGCTCCTTGCGTCATTTCAAAAGAAAACCAGCCAATGGAGCCTGTAGCCAAGCCCAATAGAATGACAAACAATGCCGAAAATCTGTGTTTTATTTTGTAAAAATGTAAGGCCATTATGGATGGGCTCCTGAAACCACACACCTATCTCTATATGTCCCGGATTCTATAAATCTCACGTCAGTTCGGAACAGATTTCGTTCATACTGTAATGCCCTGGCCAAGTATTCGCAGGCGTATGAAGATTACTCACAAAAACAGCATCCTGCATCAATTCAACAATTTCATTCTCGGGAACAGGGGGACTAAATAGAAAGCCCTGAACCTTGTGGCAACCCGACTGACGAAGAAATTCCAACTGCTCCACAGAAGAAACCCCCTCAGCGACCACCGTAAGTTTCAGGCCACGGGCTACTGCCAGAATAGCGTTGACTATGGCAGCGCTTTGATCATCATGGGCAATGTCGTTAATGAAAGAACGGTCAATTTTAAGGGAATGGACGGGATAATGGCGTAAACAGCTCAAGGAAGAATACCCTGTTCCAAAATCATCGATGGCCAGATGGAGTCCAAGCCTGCGCCACTGTCCAAGAATTTCTATGGCCCGTTTCTCATCATCGAGAAACGTGCTTTCGGTGATCTCCAGCTCCAACCATTGTGCGTCAAGTCCCGTCTTAAGCAATGATTTTTCCACAGCCTCCACCAGATGAGGACTTTTAAACTGCCTGGGGGAAACATTGACGGCCACCTGAATCGGGGGAAAGCCCGCGTCCTGCCAACGCTTGTTTTGCGCACAAGCCTCCATGAGAATCCATTCACCCAAAGGGACAATCAAACCAGTTTCCTCGGCCATGGGAATGAATTGATCGGGCGTAACCCAACCGAATTGGGGGCTGTTCCAACGGACCAACGCCTCAACACCTACCAGGGCTCCAGTAAAGACATCATACTGGGGCTGGTAGAATAATACAAATTCTTTGTGTTCCAGCGCCCTCCGCAGACCCACCTCGGTATTCCAACGTCGCATGGCCACATCGCCCATCTGTTGGGTATAGAACTGGTACGTGTTGCCGCCTAGTTTTTTCGCCTGATGCATGGCCGTTTCCGCATGTTTGAGCAACGACTCGGCACAATCGACATCGATGGGATACACCGTAATCCCGATGCAGGCGGAAAAATGGAGGGTGTGACCACCCAATTGCAGGGTATGACCCAATAATTGCAATATTTTTTCCGCGATGAGGCGAAAATGGGCAATGTCATCCAACTGAGTCGCCAACAAGACAAATTCATCGCCACCAATGCGGGCAATGGTATCGTTTTCCCGCATGCCGTCCCGCAAGCGCTGAGCCAGGATTTTCAATACCTGGTCCCCAAACAAACGGCCACCGCTGGTATTGACCTGTTTGAACCGATCCAATCCCACCCACAACAGACCCACCAATTGTTTATGGCGTTTGGCCTGGATGATGGATTGACTGAGACGGTCCTTCAGGAGGATCCGGTTGGGCAGTTCGGTCAATATGTCATAATTGGCTGCAAATTCGATTTGTTGCTGACTCTCACGAATGTCCGTCCGATCAGACAGAATGCCGACAAAATTGCGAATGTTTCCATCCCGGTCGTAAATGGCTTTGATCACCGTCCACTGCGGATAAATTTCTCCATTCTTGCGTTGATTCCATATATTTCCACTCCATAATCCCTTGGTAAGCAGCTCCTGCCACATTTCGACGTAAAAGGGGGTGCCGTGTCGGCCACTTTTTAGCAATCGCATATTTTGGCCAATAATGTCATTTGCCAAGAAACCAGTGATTTCAACAAAGGCGTTATTGATCGAAGCGATTGTCCCTTGAACATCAGTAATAACAACCGCCTCGGAAAGATGAGAAAAAACTTTCTGGATAATTTCCAGTTCTGATTCTTTTTCCCTGAGAATCTCCAGCTCCTGTTGCATGTGCTGGTTGAACTGGAACCGACTGCTTCGGGCAATTCGTTGGTGAATGATGGCCTTGCGAATTTCTTTGGGAGTATAGCCAACTGTAAAAAAACCAAATCCCAAGGCAAACCCTGAAAAAGCAGTTCGAAATGCCAACCAGGATACGGCAACCAGGATACAAAAATAGAATAGAAGGGTCACAGCACCATACCCATCAGAAACCATTTTAAGAAGAGATATATCGGAAAACATGGTGCTGAGGAGAAAAGCCACAGCAGGAAGAACGACCAAAATCCATAAATGCACGAACAAAGGCGTTCTCCTGAAAAGGAATGGCAGGTGCCAGGAAACATGGGGGGGGGGGAAGGCGTGCGGTACGCTATCACCGTAAGCTACAATTTTAATGCCACTGCGACACCGGGACTCCTGAATAGCATCCGATCTCGAAAATGGGATTCCTACCGCCCTGAACAATCATATCCTCCATGATAGCTACTTGGAAAACACACCCCTTTATTCTCAAAAATAAGAAAGAAGGGGGCGTTTTTCCAATATATGAGAAAATCCGCACCGGACAGACGATGGACAGGGACCGTGAAATCCTACCACCACTTTTTAGGCGATCCCGCATGAACATCACTATGACACCGCTCGCATATGAATGGCGAGAAGGCAACCCGCCCATGACAAGCACCACAAAATTGACCCCGAAGCACGGCATCCATGGTAATGGCATTGCCCTTTGCCACAGGCAAAAAAGGTTTGGGATGACAGTTGCTGCAATCCAGCCAGCGCGTGTGGGTGGCATGGGGAAAACGCACATGGGGCATGGTTTTGGTGTTGGTCATGACAATATCCTGGTTGAGTACTTTCATGGATGCCTTGCCATGAAGGTCAGCCCGGGGAGCAATCAGGTTTTTATCAAGTGTTTGCACCCAATTGACCTCACCCAGGCGATCATGGGGAAACGCATTGAGTGCCTGGGCCGGTTTTTGCAGAGACTCCAGGGATCTGTTACTGGGATCGTGATATCCATCCTTGGCAGCGGGAACATGGTTGGGATCTTTGGCAATCCCTGGCCGAACCAGCCCGGTGACACCTATCATGATAGCCAGACTCAACCAAGCAATGCGTAACATCGTCGAACGCTCCTTCTTGAAAGTGGTAATGGGAACCGCTGATGATTTCCGTAGACCCTGCAATCTCCCTACCGAATGGAATTGCACCAGCCGAATCCGCTGATAGCGCAAAAGGGAGGATCCCTCCCCCCTTCCCTTTGGTGCGCCATTTTTCTCTAACCAGTTTCATCGCCATGATTGTGGTCGGCGCGACGTTGGGTTGGTATCTGAACAAGATGCAGATTGAAATTCTACAACATTTGGTCGAACGACAAAATGTCGCACTGACACGGGCATTCGCCAATTCACTCTGGCCCTTGCTACAGGGATTGTTGCGGGAGGATAACCGGCTGGGAACCAACGAGGTATTGGTCCAATCCATACTCGCCAGTCTCGACTATACCGTGCGCTACCTGGTTCGTGACCTGGATGTCGTCAAAGTCAAACTGCACGATAAACGGGGAGTTACCGTCTATTCCACCAACAACAGTGAAATCGGAAAAACTCAAAAGGATAGCCCGGGATTCATTTCGGCCATGGCCGGTACCGTACACAGCCAGTTGATCCTGGCCGGTCAACACGCCACTTCGGAAGGCGTTCTGGAAGAAAACGACCTTGTTTCAAGTCATATTCCCCTTTACCTGGGAAGTCAAGTCGAAGGGGTGTTTGAGCTTTACTACGATGTGTCCGCCTCTTTTAACGAACTCTCTCATGTTCGCAACTTGGCCATCGGATTCTCTGGCGTTGCCTTTCTACTTCTTTATTTCATTCTATTTTTCATCGTGCGTCGTGCCCAACAATTAATTTCCCATCAAAATCTGGCTCTCGTCTCCATGCTTGGTCACATTCGTCAGATCAACGCCTCCCTGGAAATGCGCGTGGCGGAACGGACGCAACGTTATGTTGAGATCAACCAGGATTTGGGACGGGAAATCCAGGAACGGCGGCGTACCGAAGCCGAATTGCGCAAGTTAACCCGCGCCGTGGAACAAAGCCCGGTTTCTGTCGTCATCACGGATTTGCAAAACCGCATTGAATACGTCAACCCCAAATTTTGTCAGGTCACCGGATACTCCGCAGACGAAGTCCTGGGAAAAAATCCAAGCGTTATCAAATCTGGTCATATGTCCCCTGAAGAATACCGCATCATGTGGCAAACATTGCTGGATGGCAATGAATGGTGCGGGGAGTTTCACAACCTGCGTAAAAACGGGGAACCATTCTGGGAATATGCCTTCATCTCCACCATTCGCGACCCCGATGGCACCCCTACCCATTACCTCGCCGTCAAGGAGGATATTACCCAGCGCAAGCTCTCCGATGAAACCATTCGCCGCAATGAACTGCGATTGCGCACGATCATGGAAAATGTGGTCGAAGGAATCATCACCGTTGACAGCAATGGCATCATCGAATCAGTCAACCCGGCAGCGGAAAAAATATTTTGCATCGAAGCCAAAGACATGTTGGGAAAAAACATCAGCATCCTGGTTCCTGAAGGACACGCCGGGCATCATAATGACTATATCCGAAACTACCTGGATTGGTTCAATTCCTCCAGAAAGAACGCCTATTCTGAAACGCCGACCCGCAGTGAGATCTTTTTTGAACGCGTCATGGAATCCCGGCGCATGAACGGCGAAAGTTTTCCCCTGGAATTGACTGTCAGCCATGTGTGCCACAACCAACGCAACCAGTTCATCGCCACTGTCCGGGATATCAGCGAACGGCGGCGTGCCCAGGCCGAATTGGAATCGGCACGGAGAAAATCGTTCCAACAGGAAAAAATGGCCGCCGTTGGAACCCTGGCCGCTGGTATCGTCCACGAACTGGGCAACCCGATTGCCGCCATTTCCGGCTTGGTGGACGAACTGCTGGATTGTATCCAAACCGGACAAGCCGTGACCTTTGTTGATCCACTCACTTTGGTCCAACAGCAAATTCAACGCCTGTTGACCATCACCCGGGAAGTGTCCGCCTTTTCCCAACCCCAGGTGGATGATCGTCATCTCCTCGATATCAACGGATTGATCGAATCAACCATGCGCCTGATGCGTTTCGACAAACGGGTGGGCAACCTGGCTACCAAGGTCAATCTGGATTTTTCCCTGCCCGCGGTAGAAGGTTCCGAAGGTCAATTGCGTCAGGTGTTCATCAACCTGATCATCAACGCCGCCGATGCCTTGGATAGCATGAAACGGGAAGATCCCTGCATTACCGTGACCTCAAGCTGCCAGGAAAATTGGGTCATCATCGAAGTCGAGGACAACGGGCCGGGAATGGACGAAAATGTCCGGGAACACGCTTTCGACGCCTTCTTCACCACCAAAGCCGTGGGGCGCGGAACCGGCTTGGGACTTTCACTCTGTTTCAATATTATCAGTGAACATGGCGGCGACATCACTATCGACAGCCAACCGGGTCAGGGAGCCCGTTTCAAGCTTCGCTTACCCGTCTTGGCAACAATGATGCCGGGGGGCGGCGATGGATAACCTGTTACAAATATTGGTTGTGGATGACGAACCCGCCATCCGGCAAGTGCTGATGGGTATGTTGTCGCGTGCCGGTTATGCGGTGGAACAGGCCGCCGACGGGGACGATGCCCTTGAACTGATTGAAAAGGGCTCTTTTGATCTGGTGTTGAGCGATATCAAAATGCCAGGAATGAGTGGCATTGAGTTGGTGCGTCGCGTCCGGGCCCTGGGCCTGGATACACAGTTCCTGATGATGACAGCCTTTGCCTCCATGGACACTGCCATCGAAGCCATGCGCGCCGGAGCTTACGACTATCTCATCAAACCTTTGCGCAAAGAAGATGTGTTACGCCGCCTGGAACAGTTGGGTAACGTCATTCGCCTCCAGGATGAAAACCGTACCTTGCGGCAAATTGCCCGCGCCTCGGGAAAAGATTTTTGTCCATTGGGTTCGCCGGCCATGCGACGAATCGAACGGCAAATCCAAAAAATTGCCGCCACCGATCATACGGTTCTCATCACGGGCGAATCGGGAACGGGAAAAAGCGTTCATGCCCGTTCCATCCATGCCGCCAGCGGTCGTTCCTCAGGATTGTTCGTCCCTGTCAACTGCGGATCCATCCCGGAACAATTATTGGAAAGCGAATTCTTTGGTCACGTCAAGGGTGCATTTACCGGAGCGGATCGTATCAAGAAAGGTCTGTTTGTCCAGGCCGATCATGGCACCCTGTTTCTCGACGAAATTGGCGAATTGCCGCACCACCTGCAAGTCAAACTCCTGCACGTCCTGGAACAACATCAGGTTCGTCCCGTCGGCAGCGAAGTGTTCCGCAAGGTTGATGTCCGAATCGTAGCCGCGACCAACAAGGACCTTCAGGGGATGGTCCGGGATGGAACTTTCCGTGAAGATTTGTATTTTCGACTCAATGTGTTCAATATTCATATCCCCCCCTTGCGGGAGCGTCCACAAGATTTGGAATCCCTGGTCGATTATTTTCTATCCAGAAATGCCGCAAAATTTGGCGACAATGTCGTCTTCTCCCTGGTCGCCGAAGCCCGGGACGCCATCATGACCTATCATTGGCCGGGAAATACCCGTGAACTGGAAAACGCTTTGGAACGGGCCAGCGTCCTGACCGAAGATGGTATCATTGGCCTGGGCGATCTGCCCGATGTGCTGGCTCAGTTCGCCCCGCAAACCGTGGTCACCGACAACAACCAACAGGGAAGTTCACAAACATTGCGGGAACGCATGCAGGAAATTGAAACGCAAATCATGCTGGAAGTCATCAACACCTGCCAAGGAGATCGCAAACAGGCGGCAAAAATTCTTGGCATCGGCCTCTCCAGCCTCTACCGCAAACTGGAATTGGCCAATGTGCCCAAGCTTTAGGCGTCAGCGGGGATGAGTCATGACAGGATCCGAACCCATAAAATGGCGTAAGAAGAATTGTTTACCTGCATGCCAGGGGGGTGTTATCATCCCTGGGGATTGCGTCTGGCGTGGCAGTGTCCCTGTTTGGTCGAATTGGACGGAGGAAAATTGGTGAAAAGCGATCTGAAGACCGGATGTTCAGGAAGAAAGTGGAAATATTTCTGTTTAACGATGGGTTGTCTGACATTGCTGGCACAACCACTCATGGCTGCCGACCCAAAGCCAGGGACCGCAACTGCCGATACATCCAAACAAGAGGCTCCCAAACCGGAAGCCCCTAAGCCGGAGGCGTCCAAACCGGATGCCCCCAAGCCAGATGCCGCCAAGGCGGAAGCCCCCAAACCGGATGCCCTGTATCGCGAAGGGCTTGAAGCTATCAAAATCAATGATCTGGTGGCCTCAATCGCTTATTTTCGTGGTGCGGCCATTGCTGGACACGTCCCCGCAATGGTCAAATTGGCTGAGGCCCTTGACCGTTCCGGTGAAAACCAGGAAGCGTTGCAGTGGTACGAAAAAGCCGCCAAGGCGGAAAACCCCGAGGGAGCCCTCGGATTGGGGGAAATGCTTATTTCCGGTGGTTATGGAAAAGAACGCGTCAAAGAGGGGGTCACCTGGATACGTAAGGCTGCCGATCAGCGTTACGGGGCCGCCATGGTCGTCCTCTCCGGTGTCATCTCCTCCGACCGCTTTGTCGATACCCCAGATCCCAAGGAAGGATTAAAGTTGTTGGCTGATGCGGCAGATATGGGGTATCTTCCCGCATTCAAGGAATTGATCAAGGTGTACAGCTACGGAACCTTGGGACAAAAACCCGATCCCAACAAAGTTCGCAGCTTGGAGGAGAAAATTCAAAAAGCAATCAAATCGGGTGGAGCCAAACCATGAGAAAAATAGAACAATGGGGTGTGTTGCCTATCCTGACTGGCGGGGGATTGCTGTTATCCCTGCTCGCGGCTTCCCCCTTGGAAGCGGCTGACCCATTTGAAGGGGGAAAACTTTACGCAGAATCCTGTGGTCGTTGTCACGGTGCCACAGGACGCGGCACAATGCCCGGAACCCCTGATTTTTCGCGTCCAGCAGATCCTACCAATGGTCTCATGCAGGGCAATGCGCTTCTGTTGGACCGCATCCGCAAGGGGGGAACAACATGTCCATCCTTCCGTTCGGTGTATACCGAAAGCCAGATTACAAACATCATCGCTCATATCCGAAAGTTGCAGCGGTGAACTATTTTTTTATCCTGACTTTAGTTTCGGTGCTGATGAGCGGGTGTACCCCCTCCTCCGAAGATGGCAAAAGCAACAAGGCCACTGGGCAAGCCACTACCGGCAAAGAGATGCTTGCCGCGCAATCCGGTGGCGCTACGCAAACTGCGGCAATGACACCGCAAGCCTCGGGAACCATCGACACCCAGGGAAATGCTGCCGCCAGCACCGAAACCATCCTGGACACCTATGAAGTCGGCCCCGATGTGTACGTGCGTGCCCTGATGGCCGACAAGGAAAACAAATCCCTTTGGGTCGGAACGTCCGCTGGCGTGCTGGAAATCGAATTACGTGGACTGGAAGTGCGTAACACGTTTACTCGGGCGCAGGGGTTGGCCAATGAATACGTTTTCGCCATTGGTCAGGATCGGGAGGGGTATCAATGGTTTGGAACCAATGCCGGTGGTGCCTCACGGTACAAGAATGGCCAATGGAAAACCTATTTTCCCATGCATGGCTTGGCTGACTACTGGGTTTATTCGTTTGCCCAACATCCCGATGGCAGCTTTTGGATCGGAACCTGGGCGGGTGTCAACCGCATGGACCTGAACAGTGGCCACATGGAAACCTTCGTAAGCGAGCTGGTCAACGAATGGGTCTACGCCATGGTGGTTGATTCCCGAAAGCGCATCTGGTTTGGCACCGAAGGTGGCATCAGCCGCCTGGATGGCCGGGAGTGGCAGGCTTGGACACACAAAGATGGCTTGGGCGGGGAGAATACCAACCAACTTGAAGCCAGCGCCAACACTGGTCTGGGAACGCGACGGCGTCATGATCTGGGTATCTTTAATGCTGGCGCACCTACCTATAACCCCAACTATGTCTTTTCGCTGGCCCTGGAAAATGCCGATGTCATATGGGCTGGAACCTGGGGCGGCGGGGTCAGCCGTTTCGACGGCAGTCACTGGACCAGCTACACTCGAAATGACGGACTGCCGGGCAATGTGGTCTACAGCTTGGTGATGGATAAAAAGGGGCGGGTTTGGGCCGGTACCGAAAATGGGATCGGTGTCTTTGAAAATGGTCAATGGAGGGCATTCCCTCATGATGGCGCTTTTGCAAATCAGCATTTTTATGCCATTACGGCAACATCTGCCGGGGAAATATGGGCGGGAACCAGGGGAAAGGTAGTCAGGATTGGTCATGCAAACGCAAAAAAGGAGTGAATAAGTGCAAGCCCAATGGAAAAACTTGGTGTTCGTAGGTATTGCCCTGGTGATTGCGGTGGTTTCCTATGTGATTGGTCGGCAGCAGGGAGCATCCACTCCGCACACTCAGAATGCTCCGGTTGTTCAGGAAAACAAGGCACCCGCAAAAGCAGAAGTCGCTTCAAAACCACTTTCCCCGCTTATGAAGGGTAGAAACCCCCTCTCCCCTGAGGATGTCGCAACGGGTTTTGCCCATCCGGCAACGACCGGGCAGTTTGCGGGTGCGGCACACCCGACTCCAGTTCCGGGACAACCTTTGACCGCTCCACAGGGACAAACCCAGGCGCCGGGACAACCTCAAGCCGCGGCTGATCCCAAAGACGATTCCGCCAAAGGAAAATTTACCCACTTTCGGGTCGGCAACCGCAATGTCAAATCGATGTTCGCCCAGGGCGATTATGTATGGGTTGGAACCTCAAGCGGAGTCATCCGCTATGACGTCACCAAGGACGATTATCGTTTGTTTGATGTCCGCAATGGCAGCCTTTTGGCCAATGGTGTGTTCCATGTCGGCCCATTGGGCAAGTCCATTGTCGTGGGCACCTATGGTGGTGGGTTGTCTCTTTACGATCAGGAAAAAGAGAAGTGGACCTCTTTCAATATTCCCCAGGGGTTGGCTGACGCCTTTGTTTACGATGTCATGAAGGTGGCCAATGGCGATGTGTGGATTGCAACCTGGTCCGGGGCCAACCATATCGTGGGGGGCGACCTCCAGGATGCTTCCAAATGGCGCACCTATACGGTAGAAAATACCAAGGGTGGCCTACCCAACGATTGGGTCTACGGGCTTGCGGAAGGGTTGAATGGTGACGTATGGCTGGCTACCGAAGGGGGACTGGCCCTCTTCCGGAACGATCAATGGAAACATTGGACTCATGCCGATGGCGTCGGCGCACCCTATGAACAGGTGAAGGGACAAAATGCCTTTGACAGCGATCCTGGTGCTGTTTCGAGTCACCACGCCCGCCAAAAAGAGGAACAAGGTTTAGGGCATGTCAAAACAGCTTACAACCCCAACTATATCATTTCTTTGGTCGAAGATGGCAAAGGTGGGGTATGGTGTGGCACCTGGGGTGCGGGCCTGGCCCATTTTGATGGTGAAAAGTGGACAAACCTGACCAAAGATAACGGTTTGCCCGCCAACCACATATTCATGCTCCACCGGGATGGGAAAGGGCGCTTGTGGGTCGGAACCAGTGCGGGGTTGGCTTCCATGCAGGACGATGGCACCTTTGTCGTAAGTACCACCGCCGATGGCCTGTTTTCCAATAATGTTTTCTCCATGACTTTTTCTCAGGATGGTTCACAATGGGTAGGGAGCTATGGTGGCGTGGCCAGAATCTATCCAAAAAAATGATCCCATGATTGACTTTTGCTGATTCCTTTTTGCAAAAAAACACATGCTTCTGGAAATAAACCGCAGCTATCTTGGGATTCATAGTTCTTGTCATCCACGCGAAAGCGGGGATCCAGAGCCTGCCCCCGAATGCCTGAATCGGGGGGGATCTACACACCTTTCTCTGACTTCCTGGATTCCCGCTTTCGCGGGAATGACGCTAGAAAACTACGTGTCCCGCGTTGGTTGCGGTTTAATCAGTCGTAAAAAAATACCACGCCACCTGGGGGAGATGACATCTCCCCCAGGTGAGTACAGGTGGGCAGAGCCTGCCCATGTAAAGTTTCGACTCGTAATTCCCTTAAGACATCGTGTACGCAGGATCGCCCTAACATGCGTTTTGTAAGTAACCTGTTTCAATCACTTAGTATCAGTGCCCGGGTGATGCTTTCTACCGCCAGTGCTGTGATTATCCTGTTGCTTTGGATCATTCTTTTTTCGGTAGATCGCCAGGAAAAAACGATCATGGCCCAGAATGAGCGGACCATGACCATGATGGTTACAAACGTTATCAGTGCCTTGCACACAATCATGAAAGCAGGATACGCCAATATTGCCCATGATTTTGTGACCGATATTCGTAGCGATAAAAATATTATCGATTTTAAAATTTTGCGCAGTAATGGACAAGAAGCCTTTCTCGACAACAAATCCATCGAAGCCGTCAATCGTCGACTGGGTGAGCAAGAGTTTTTGGCCAGGGATTCTGAAGAAACGCGGCAGGTTTTGGACCCCAAAGATCCCGATCTGCTGTGGGTCAATACCAATTTGCGACTCCTGCCACGGTATTTGAAAGGCGAGGACAATCGTGACCTGCTGATTTATCTGGCACCGGTCATGAACGGTGAAAAGTGTTACCATTGTCATGGCAGTGATCAAGAGTTGCGGGGGGTTGTGCAGTTGACAACCTCCTTGACCCAGGCTGAATTGGATATCGCCCAGACGCGTTTTCAGGCTTCGATTATCGCTTCGGTGGCGGTATTGATTTTATTGCTCTTGCTCTACCTGATGATTCGATACACACTGGTTCGACCTTTGGGCCATGTTCGAGATGCCATGGAAATGGTGACAGGCGGACGCCTGGACATGACCATCAAGGTTCCCGGACGGGATGAGATCAGTGAGATTGCCAAATCTTTCAATATGATGATCTTTAAATTACGGGAAACCTACGAAGGTTTGCGACGGGAGCAGGACAAACTGTCAACCATCATCCTGGGTGCCTTGGATGGCATTGTGGTAACCGATGGGCAGCAACGGGTCGTATTGGTTAACCCTTCGGCAGAACGTATTTTGGGTAAAAGCGTGAAACAGATCATAGATGGCGGTTGGGAAACCATTATCGATGATCCCAGCTATATGAACGCCGTCTTGAATCGACGTGGACGTGAAATTCCTGATTTGGTGGTGTACAATAACCGCGCCATTAAAATCCATGGGGCCACCCTTTACGACGATCAGAAGAGTCCCATAGGCTCTTCATTCATGTTTCGCGATGTCACCGAAGAAAAAAAATTGGAGGACAAACTACGTCTCCATGCCATTACCGATGTCTTGACACAGGTTTATAACCGACGTTTCGTCGATGAATCCCTGATTAAAGAAGTCAGCAGGGCACAACGTTATAATCATTTTTTTGGGTTTATTCTATTTGATGTAGATCATTTTAAAAAATTCAATGATTCTTACGGCCACGATCAAGGAGATCGGGTTTTGCAGGCCATTGGCCGAGCGATGAAGGAACATTTTCGTACCGTTGACTTTCCCTGCCGTTTTGGCGGAGAAGAGTTTTGCGTCCTTTTGCCCGATACCAGTGTCACAGGAACGTTCGTGGTCGCGGAACGATTCCGGCGCCGGGTGGAGAATATGGTCGTTGATGGTTTAAAAGTAACGGTCAGCATCGGGATTGTGGCCATGCCCGCCTGCGAAGTTAAAAATCCAGAAGAGTTGATCAAAAAAGCTGACGATGCCCTATATGAAGCCAAACGTAATGGGCGCAACCAGGTTTGTTCCGCGACACCGGTCATGGATGAAGAATTACCTGAAGACATGGTAGATATTCTTGAGAAACAGGCTTCGCGACTTGGTCAGTAATCCACATAATTTAAGATCTGACTAACCACACCCCTGCTTTCTTAGTAAAATAAAAAAACTTTTTCTTAATACACCATTCCATCATTCTTTGTGGGGACATCAATGAAAACAAATCAGGATTCACGAAAAATTACGATGATGACTGTGGATGATGAACCGGAAATCGTCAAAAGCATTGAGCGTTACCTGCGATTTCAACCACAGTTTACTGATGTCAACTTTGTCAGGGCACAATCCGTTGAAGAAGCCTTAGCCAGACTTGAAGATGAAAATCCGGCAATCATCTTTCAGGATATCAACCTTCCTGATGGAAATGGCTTGCAATTTATCAAACAAGCCAAGAAAAAATACCCCATGATCCAATTTGTTGTCATCACTGGCGCCAGTGATCTGGACCGGGCCATGGAAGCCCTTTCTTTTGGCGCATCCGATTATGTCAAAAAACCCCTGTCCATGGAACTGCTGGGGCAAATTGCAACCGAAGCCCTGGGACGTTGTGAACGCTGGGGAGAATTGTTGTGGGAGGAGTACTTGGCAGAAGAAGGAACCGAGGAAGTATCCAAGGAACGTTAAGTGTGCGGATCAATAGGCAACAACGTATCTACGCAGGATAAAAAACATGGAACTGGAAAAAAAGGACTCGTCTTCCAACCATCGACGGGGCCATGAGCGTGTCTTATTTAAAAAGGAAGCCATATTGCGATCCTCCGGCGGGAAAAGCGCATGGGGACTGACACGCGATGTCTCCTTGCGCGGCGCATTCCTTATTATTCCAAATACGAACCATGGCATTGGAATTGGTGATACCGGCTTTCTGAAATTACCTTCGTTGGGCTCTGATAAAGAATTCCCCTGCCGCGTTGTCCATGTCAATGATAAAGGGGTAGGACTTGAATTACACGGTAAATCAATCAATTTTGGCGCCATACTCACCGAATCTCTTCTGATGGAAACGCAGGTCCGTTTGGGAGTAGATCTTGAACCCACGGATCTTATCCAATTAAAAATTGTGGCGACATCATCGACGATGCCGAAGCAGTTTCCCAATGTTCACCTCATTAAGATCAGTGAAACCAAAGTTGATTTTTTGTATCCCTCGTCCTCCGAATGGACACCCAATTTGGGGGAGAGCTTAAACCTGGAGATTCGTAAACATCCGCACCTGCCCATTGCGTTGGAAGGGGTGGTTCGGGCGCTCTCAACGACGCAATCCCGTAACGCAATGAATCCTGAGGGTAAAATTTGCTCCCTGATTCTTCCAACCATGCCGAAGGAGAAGGGAAATGCCATCAGGGAACTGGTACGCGACCTCCACGCCAAACGTCTCAAACAATTGGCAGCGGATCGCGCTTCTTATTTTGCTTTAAATTCCGGACCCGATCCGTTACCGAGAAATCGATCCGAAGTATTACAGGATCTCGGCCGCTTTTTCAAGAAGGGTAGATGATATTATTTCCTTACATGCTGACGTTGTCCCTATTTTCCACACGATAGCTAATTCTACTTTGTCACATTAGAATATACGCCCTGGATCCCCGCTTTCGCGGGG
>JADGCN010000064.1 GCA_015228975.1 Magnetococcales bacterium | reverse complement strand
AGGCACCACAAAAAAACGTGAATATTTTTTACGTTTTTGATCAGCAAGAACATAAGACCGTAGGCCAGTTCATCCCGATCATCGTAATAGCCCGTGCCTTCGTTGAACGCACAGGGTTCGACGTAACCCTGACAGTCGCGGGTACCGAGAAAGATGTCCTGTCGCCCCCCCCGTTCCAACATACGTTTGGCAATGTCAAAGTGTTTACCATCGATGCGGTCATCGGCCAGCGAAGAATGATGCGGATTCCATTCAAAGTGGGCGCGCACCTGATACGCTACATCGCTCAAGAACGTATAAATAGAAAGATCGTTGCCACCGCTCATCTTGAGCGGTTTGACCCCCTTGCTTTGCGAACGAATGGGTTTCATGACCCGCACCGCATCGATCAACCAGATGAAGGTCGGTTTCCAATAGATGGATTTGGCGATCCCCTTCAGGGCTTCGTATGTAGGAACGTGGTAGGAACATTTCTCCCCGCCAACACGGGTCAGGGGATCGGTGAACAGGGCGTAACGCCCCCACACCAGGAACTCGATGGTATTCTTAGGTATCACACAACACCTCCATTTTTCCCTCTGGGTTGTCACTCAGACCAAATTCCGGGCTGTAATAACGATGGTCCACCAAGTAAAAAATTCCCGTACCTGGTTGGATCTCTTGCACGATGCCATCATTCCTGAATCGCCCCAAATCATCAGGAAACAGATTGACGGCATAGTGCTGGGCACGGCGCAAAAGGGCGTATTGTTTTTCCGGGGTATCAGAGCTGCAAAGAGCGGCAATCACTTCGTTTCCCTCGGTGCCGTAAGGGACGAGTATCCCTTGACTGGGGGCATCAATCACCTTGAAAAGCTTTCCGGCGGTCATGAAGGATTGCCGGAAATGAATCTTGGGTTGGCCTTGATGGTCGCGCTCATAACTTTGCGTTGTCTTGTCATTGGTCGAAAGCAGATTGAGCAGGGTGTCCTGCACCCCTATGCCTTGATTGTTGGTGATGGGATAATCCATCCGATCCGCCCTGGCAAAGAAAAAGTTCTTGTAATACAGTGAGATCGCCTCGGGACCGATAGGATCATCGGGAAGTTTTTCCAGAACCACCCTGGCCTTGTCCTGGCCAATTTCGATTTCCTGAAGATTTTTAAGCTTTTCCCCGGCCAAATTGACGACATGGACTACCGCCTTCTCACGCATGCCGTGGCGGTTGCAGCGACCGGCGGCCTGAGCTATGGAGTCAACACCGGCGAGGGCGCGGATAACTGTGCCAAAATCGACATCCACCCCCGCCTCAATCAACTGGGTGGAAATACACAGGATGGGTTGATCGGGCAGGCGAGCCATGATCTCCCGGAGTACAGCCCGGCGATGGGCCGGACACATGGAGGTACTCAGATGAACCAACGGGACCTTTCCCCGCTCCCGGCAAGCTCGGTACAGAGCCCTGGCCCAAGCTTTGGTGTTGACCACCACCAGGCAACTTCGCGTCCGATCCACCTCGGCCAATGCCAATTCCGCCACCCGTTCCACCGACCAGCCTTCGGGTTGGTGGCGATATTGGATACGAACGCGTTGTAAATTCTGGAAAAGTGTCGTGACCTCTGGCATCAGCTCCGCATTATCCGATAGTTTCAGGGCACCTTTCGCGGCATCAACACTGTGTAGCAAAGGCTGGGTAGCTGTGCAAAACAAAAGACTGCACCCACACCGTTCCTGCAAAAAATTAACAGCATTATTGAAAAGATGAACACAATTGACTGGCAAAGTCTGAGGTTCGTCGAAGATGATCACCGCCTTTGCCAGTCGGTGCATGCGCCGCACGCCACGGGTACCGCCGCCGAACAATGTTTCGAGAAACTGGACCATGGTGGTAAAGATGATTGGCGCGTCCCAGCTTTCCCGGGCCATCACTTTTTGCGGCCAAGTTTCCGTTTCCCCGGTCAGATTGGCATGATGTTCCAGAACGATGGATCCCTCTTCACCCTCCTTTTCCAGGATCGAGCGCACAACACGGGCGTTTTGGTCGATAATGGAAGTGTACGGGATGATGTAAAAAATACGTTCCATGCCAAGACGGCGGGCATGATGCAGGGCAAATCGCAGGCTGGACAACGTCTTGCCGCCCCCGGTGGGAACGGTAAGGGTATAGCACCCCTTGTCCCGTTCTGCCGCTTCCCGACAATGATTTGCAATTCTGTGTCGCGCCTCGTCCACGGGATGGCTGCAAGGCAACTCTGCCAAGTGTTGCTCCAATCGGTCGCAAAGCGTCTGCCAGTCGGCGTAGCGCCCATTTGCCCGCAAGGCGGACCAATCGGGGTGTTCAAAATCGGCGCTGTCGATACGGTCGGCGTCGATCAGGCAACTGAAGAGAAAACGCACCAACAAGCCTATTTTTTGATAAATGACCCTTTTTTTTCCCCGATCTCCCTTGGCGATGTCTTGAAGAATTTTCTGTAGTATTGCAACCCATGACCCATCGTTCATAATAGCATCGAGTTGGTCTTTGATCTGCGGATCCATTGTGGTCCGAACTTCATCGAGGTGGGTTTGCTGCTCTTCTTTGTTCATCCGTCGGGAAAAATGATCTTCCACGGGTTTGTTGGCCGAGGGGTGCAGACAATCCATCAGACCGGAATGGTGGGAGGCAACGCAGAGGGCGACGATCTGCCCCACCATGGAAGCTATGGGATCTTTTTCCTGCAACAGACGCAGACGGTGCCAGACCCATTGCGCCCCGGCACTGGAATGATCCACTCTCCTGGGTTGATCATCCGTGGCGTCACAATCGGGGTCGTGGCTATTGCCCTCCTGAAATGTGGTAGTGGTGCGAATCGCCAGTCGCAGATAGTCCTGAAATGACGCGCTGTATTTACCCATATCATGCAGCAGCCCTAACAGCTCCCCCAATCGGCCCAATTGCAGTTTGTCGGCAAACACCTTAGCCTGATTGGCAACTCCCTGCAAGTGATTTTCAAGAAGTTGGTTTTGACGATCAGACTTACGATGATGCGCAATAGTTTGTTTTTCAACATATAAATATTTATTTTGACCCATAAGGAGACGGTCAGACATGGTCATCAGCCCTTTCTCATCGCATTCTTAGGTTCTATATGTTTGAATTAAGTGCAAATAGTTCAACCAAACTCAGTATCATTATTCCTATAATTAAGGGATGGGTATGATATCATGCGGACATTTAAAAAAAAGTAAAAATAAGCATGAATCCAATTTGCGTCCGTTTTATTTTTTAACGAACTGAAGTTAAAAATTAGCGAATCAACGACAAAGGCAAGAAAAGAACACGACGAAAAATAGTTTGCGCGTTGCCGCGTAGCGTTTTAATGTGACCTTTTCCATAATGCTGATCGGTTGCCACCATGCCTCTTCCCCCGCCCATCATTCAGGTACTCCCCGAAATCCTGGCCAACCAGATTGCCGCCGGGGAAGTGGTCGAACGCCCCGCTTCCGTGGTCAAGGAGTTGGTGGAAAACAGTATCGATGCCCTGGCCACCCGCATTGATGTGGAAATCGATCAGGGGGGAAAACGCCTGATCAAAGTGTCCGACAATGGCCATGGCATGAGCGAAGCCAATGCCCTGTTGGCGTTGCAACGCCATGCCACCTCAAAAATTGCCAGCGTAGAGGATTTATTCAACATACGGACCCTGGGATTTCGTGGCGAAGCCCTCCCATCTATCGCTTCGGTATCGCACCTGGATCTGGAAACCCGAACAGAAACCATGAGTGAAGGGATCCGCATTCGCACCCATGGTGGCAAGAAAGTGGAAACCACTCCAGTGGTCATGACCCCGGGAACCCGCATCCTGGTCCGCAACCTGTTTTTCAACACCCCCGCCCGGCTTAAATTCATGCGTGCGGAAAAAACCGAGGCGGATCATGTTACCGAGCATGTGCAAAGGCTTGCCCTGGCTCATCCCGAGGTGGCTTTTCGCCTGGTCATCAATGGGCGGGAAGCGTTCCATATTCGCGAAGGGACGGATGAGTGGGCCACCCGGCAGCGCCTGAGCCGCATCATGGGCAACGATTTCGCCGATCAATGCATCCAGTTCGATGGCGAACAAGGGGGGATGCGGGCTTACGGTTGGCTGGGACACCCCCGCCTGCATCGCGTCAATGCCCAAGCCATGCATTGTTTCGTCAATGGGCGTCATGTACGCGACAAGGTGATGCAACACGCCGCCCGGGAAGCCTGTCGCGATACCATTCCCCGGGATCGTTTCCCCGCCCTGGTTTTATTCCTGGATCTGGATCCGGGCGATTTGGATGTCAACGTTCATCCCGCCAAGCATGAGGTGCGTTTCAACAACAGCCATGCCATTCATTCGCTCATTCGCCGCACCCTGGGCCAAGCCCTGGATGCCCTGCCCACGGTTCTTTCCGCGTCAACTTCCCCCAATCTTCCCCCGGTCCCACCCCCCGATAACGACTTGAGCATCGATGACACCCTGCCCCCCCAAGTCTCCAAACCCGTGCATTGGCCGACTCCCTCCCCGGGATCGACCGCCTCCCCGGCACCTGGGAGGAGAACCACAACCAATCCGGGTCACTTCCCCACATTGCCCCGCTTCAATACGGAAGTTCGCGAAGAAAGGACCCTGCCATCGTCCTCCCCATCCAACCAGGGACAGCTCCCCACCTTGGAAATCAATCATCCCTTGGGAGAGGCCCTGGGACAGATTCATGGGACTTATATTCTTGCCCGAAGTGAGACAGGACTCGTCATCGTTGATCAGCACGCCGCCCACGAACGCATCGTTTATGAACGCCTGAAAGAGTCCATGGCACAAGGTTCCATGCTGGAACGACAACTGTTATTAATCCCGGAAGTTTTGCACGTCTCGCCCACCGAGGCCCAAAAAATTCAACACCACAGCAAAACCTTGGAAAAATGGGGCATCCTCATCGAACCCTTTGGGGAAAATGCTTTCGCAGTACGGGAATTGCCCTCACTTTTGGGAACGATCCCTGTCCGCAACCTGGTATTGGACATGGTCGGCGATCTGGAACGTTTTGGCGATAGCGAAGCCATGGATGCCCGACTTGAGGCCATTTTGACAACCATGGCGTGTCATGGTTCAGTCCGCGCCAATCGCGCTTTGCAACGGGAGGAGATGAACACCCTCCTGCGTCAGATCGAAACGACCCTGCGCTCGGGACAATGCGGGCATGGTCGACCGACCCATATCACGTTATCACAAGCAGAAATAGAAAAAATGTTTGGCAGACGCTAGACCAACCCGTCAGGAGGAACTTCCATGCGCGAATCGCTGCATATTGCCACCAAAAGCCCGGAAGAATTGGTGGACATCACCCCCATGGTCCAACACTGTGTCCAGAAAAGTGGCATTCAGAACGGCTTGGTTGCGGTCTATGCCCAGGGAGCGACCGGGGCCATCATGATTCAGGAAAATTGGGACGATTCGGTACAACTGGATGTCGTCCATCTGCTGCAAAAGATGATCCCGAAGGGTGTTTGGCTGCATGATCGCCAGGATGGCAACGGCGATGCCCACCTCAAGGCCGGCTTGGTCGGGCCATCGGAAACCATTCCGCTGATCGACGGTCGCCTGGGGTTATCGCAATGGCAAAATATATTCTTTTGCGAATTTGATGGACCACGCAGTCGCCGTACCATCATCTGTACCGTGCTTGAGGATGGTCATTCATAGACCAACGGTCAACCCGGGATGTTTTCCGCAGGATCCTCTTTTTGTTCCCACCATTTTTTTGCGACCAGGTTATACTGGCTCAACTTGAGCAGCAACTTGGCCGAACTGACGGGTTTGTTGATATAATCATTCGCCCCCGAGCTGAAACAGGTTTCCATTTCACTTCGGGCATCCACCGCCGAGACAATGATAATTATCGTTTGCTCATCGGGTTCCACACCCAATTCCCGCTCCAATGAGCGCATGGTTTGCAACACCTCTATCCCATCCATCCCCGGCATGGTCAGATCCAGTAAAACCAGATCGTAAGGCTCCTCCTCGAAGGCCATGCGGAACATGTCGATTGCGTCCCGCCCATTATCCACGGCATCGCAATCACCATAAGGCATTAAAATGGTATGCAATAATATCCTGGCTTCATGCAGATCGTCGATAATCAAGACTTTCATGAGTTTTTTTCATCCTTAACATTCAGAACGTTTGCAATCAGTTCCAACTCTTGTGTCAAATCGCGCAATCCAACCTGAGCTGCCGGCCAATCCCGCAAATCGACCTTTCCCTTGAGACGCAACGTCCGATGTTTAAGCCGAACGGCACCCATGTTGGCCGCCGCATCCAATAACCAATGGATCTCGGTCATAACCCCTGCAACCGACTGCTGCTGTACCCCTTGTTCCAAATCTGCCAAATGTCCCGGGGCTTCCAATATCCAAAGATTCCGATGCCGCTCCCGGGTCTCCCGATCTCCCCCCGCAGCAATGATGGTTGCTAAAGCCAATCCCGATCCTTTTTTGGCTCGCGGGCGACGTCTCCGGGTAAAAGGTTCCACAACTTTCAACAATTCGTTCGGGCGGTAGGGTTTAAGAAGATAACCATTAATATTCAATTCGGTACAAGCTTTTTCAGTATCCGTCATTATGGTCGCCGTGACAACCACGATGGGAACTTGCGAATGGCCACCCCGGGAGTCATCCGGATTTCTGATACGACGAATGGTTTCATAGCCATTCATTTTTGGCATATTCAAATCCATCAATACCAGATCAAAGGAATGCTGAGCCAACATGTCGAGGGCCTCCACACCATCGTTGGCCAGGGTGACATGATGCCCCGCATTATGCAAAATCTCCATGGCCAATTTTTGGTTGTTGACCTGGTCCTCGACCAAAAGGATACGAATCGCCACCCCCTGCTGCTCCAGCGAGCGCTGATAAGCATTCGTAGCCTCCACCTCCTGAGCATCGTAACCCAGTGCCTGACGCATGGCACTGAGCAGAGAGGAGCGTCGAGCCGGTTTGTTCACATACTGGGGATTGGTCAAACAAGGACTCGCCTGAATTGCGACAGGGGACACGTTCATGGGCTTCAACAAAACGGTATGGATCGCCATGGAACCTTCCTTGTCGAAAGAATCCCACGCATCCTTCTGATTCAACAGGGAGCTGTCGGCCACCAACAGATCAAACGGACAACCCGTTTCCGCCGCCAAACGCATTTGAACCAAACATGCCTCCAAACTGTCAACGGCATGCGCCTCCGCACCAAAATAATGAATCATATTAAGGATCGCATCCCGTCCCGTGGGATTGGGATCAAACACCAGGACTCGCACCCCGGCGAATTCCAGGGGGAGCGTGGTGGTCCCTTCCCCGACGGCACGCCGGGACTCTTCTGCCGCGAAATGGGCGGTAAAAGTAAACACCGACCCTTTCCCCTCCTGACTCTCCACCCAAATTTCGCCCCCCATCATGTTGACCAGCCGGCGGGAGATGGACAGACCCAAACCCGTACCCCCAAAACGTCGCGCCATGGAGCCATCCGCCTGAGTAAAGGCCTGAAAGATTTCACCCAATTTATCCGGGGCAATACCAATACCCGTATCGGCCACGGAAATTTTCAACTCCTGCCCCGCTTGCTCCATTAGGGGTGGAATGGCCTGAACGCGAACCACAATCTCACCACGTTGGGTAAACTTGATGGCATTGTTGATCAGATTGATCAGTATTTGCCGAAACCGGAGCGGATCCCCCAGCAATTCCAGGGGGACATCCCGTTCAATCAAACAGTAGAGTTCCAATTGTTTTTGCCGGGCATTGATGGCCATGGTTTCACAAGCATCCTCAACCTGTTTCACCACATCGAAAGCTACACGTTCCAACAGCAACTGCCCTGCTTCAATTTTGGAAAAATCCAGGATACCGTTAATGATTCCAAGGAGGCCGCCAGATGACTGCTGGACAATTTCCATGTATTCCCTGAGTGATTCCGGCAATTCGGGGGCGGTCAACACCAATTCGGTCATCCCCATGATGGCATTCATGGGGGAACGAATCTCATGGCTCATGTTGGCCAAAAATTCACTTTTGGCCCGATTCGCCAATTGGGCCACGGACAAGGTATCGTTCAAGGATTTCAACAATTGCTTGCGGTCGGTAACATCCCGAATAAAGGCGGTATACATCACTTCGCCCTCTTCGATCATTTCCGTAATGGCTATTTCCAAATCCACCAGCGCACCATCGATACGCATCCCTTGGGCTTCCATGCGGCGAGCCACCAGTTTGGAGCCGGGATTGGCCAAACGTCTCGCCAAGGCATCGCAGTGCGCCTGACGATTCGAAGGGGGAACCAGCATGTCACTCAACGAATGACCAACCAGATCGTCCTTGGCAAAACCAAACAATGTTTCGGCAGCGGGATTGATGTTTTTGACAAATCCTCGACTGTCCATGATAACAATGGCATCCAGGGCCGATTCGAACATGGCCAAAAGGTAGCGTTCCTGATTGGCGATGCGTTCGCTGTTCAAACGCAACTGGTTCATGGCCTCTTTCTGTTCGGTGGTGTCCTGGACGATCCCCACCATGTACTGGGGATGACCTTGATCGTCCAAGACCATGTCCCAAACTTCCCGAACAAAGCGACGTACGCCATTCGGACGCACAATGACATATTCGGAAGCCAACAGGTCGGAGGGATCCTCCGAAGAATGGTTCGCCATCTGCCGAAACGGGATGTGCTCATCCGCAAGAACCAGTTGCATGAAGGCTTCGTAGGACGGCTTGAAGGTCCGGGCATCGACTCCACAAATCCGATACAACTCATCCGACCAAAACATGACCCCCGTATGCAAGTCCCAACGCCAGCTTCCCACGTGGGCCATTTCCTGTGCCTTCACCAGATTGATCTGGCTTTGCATCAAACGTTCTTCCGCCAGATGCCGCGCCCGGGCATCCCGGCACCTGTGCCGGGTCAAGAAAACGATACCCCACCCCCCGAGCAACCAAATCAGGACACAACTGACCAGCAGGCTCGTCCGCGCATGGTCATCCATCTTCTGGTAATACTTCATGGGGATGGAAACGCCTATGCCCCCATGAACGTCACCCACGGAATAACCTTGATGGACGTGACATGTGAGACATTCCTCCTGCATTATGGAAGGGCGCATCACGCGCAGTATCGCCCCATCGTCACCGGCAACAATTCCGACAAACTCTTTATCCCCTTTTTCCAAGATTTCCAGAGCCTTGCGTTCCCATGGATCGGGAGCATTGGCCGGATTGAGTGGCCTCAGGCTGGTAATCCGATCCGTTTCACCCTGTTCATTCCATCCCTTGGTGGTCAATTGCCGCACGATACAGGCGGGATTCATCAGAATCAGTTTTTTCCCCGAGGATGTCTCAATAATGCGCTCCTCAGTGAGGGACGGAAAGGGGGTGGGCCGGTTGTCCGAGCCAAGCGGGACATAGACTCCACCATGACTGGCAGCCCATTGCCTGAGGCTCTGGTTCTTGACCAGCGAGTTTCTGGCAAGAGTCAAAATCTGCTGGTAAACATGGTCTTCTCCCATCCTGATATTGACGATCCAGGCCCCCCAAACCAACAAGGTCCACACCAGGAAGTACGCCACGGCACCCCGAGCCTGGGGCAGGCGGAAGAATCCCAGCAATGGCATCCTCAGCTTGGACAATCGGATTCTGAACAGAAGATCCATAACAATAGGAAAGTTAAAGGGGGATCAAATGGTTTACCAAACCTCATCAATGCATCGCCATCTTTACCTGTTTTTTAAAATTTGGCGCTCAGATCCATAGTCCGAAAGGGTGCGAAATACCCCTTCAGGATCTCCTGCGATAACAGAAAGGTAAACACGCGCCATTTGGTCTGGTTCTGAACGCCCTTGCTCCCAATCCCTCAGCATTCCTATGGGTATATGATAACGTGCTGAGAATTCATCTTGTGTTAATCCAAGGGCGCGCCGAAGACTTTTTGTTCTGGGTATGCGCTTTGCGCTTTTTAACTGTTCCGGCGTCATCGGGCACGTATCATGGTCAGCCATTGCCGCTATTGAAATTTCATCTTCTGTCATGAGGCGCATAGGTGTCTCTGCAAGTGGCATTTCATTGCCATCAGCCAGTATCTCAACAACTTTACCATCAGACCGAATTCTCGCGGAAATAATAGTCTTGTTCATGTCGCTCTGCCCTTCTTGTCGAAATGATCCAAATCCGATCATCACGCTCTGTATAGGTAACATGCAAAAGAACGCTTTCACACATGCCAAGCAAATTGATTCGTTCCTCTCCGTAGTCCTTGCGGTCATCAATCCATTCAATTGCGAACTTATCGCCAATAGCCTTGGCTCCTTGTTCAAACGTCACCCCGTGATTGCGCCAATTAGCCTCGGCCTTTGGAGGATACCATTCAAAAACTTGTTTCATGTATCGCGTCACTATCCTTTATATCGAGCACAGCTCACGCCAGCCTTCGTTCCATCCATGACTGAAGTGATTTATCAATCTCATTCTTTTTAACGCATCTTTCTATATTTGCCCAATGTGACAATAGGAACAATAGCGTAAAATAATCGCCAGCAAGACCCACTCTCAAAGAGATGCTTCCCGTATACCTAAACCGCAGCTATCTTGGAATGTGCAGTTATTGTCATCCCCGCGAAAGCGGGGATCCAGAGAACCTTCCTACTTTCCCTGACTTTCTGGATTCCCGCTGAAGCCTGCCCTCGAATGCTTGAATCGGGGGCGGGAATGACGCAGGAAAACTACGTATCCCGCGTTGGTTGCAGTTTAGCTCAAATTAACAGACATTCATAATCGAAACAATAGAAATTTCACCATCAACGGGAAATCAGGGCAAGCGCTTATTCTTTTTGCAATTTAACATCTAAAATCTGGTTTTCATGCTCAAGATTGACCCATTGACGAATCGATTGAAACCCGGGCAGGCTGACTTCAATGTGATAACTTCCCTGAGGCAATTTCATACCTGGTTGATACCTGGGACTGATGTTGAGAATGCGTACCCGGGCTTCCTTGGGACTGGTCACAACCGTCAGGCTGAAAAGATTGCCGGGGATTCCCCTATCCACGGATTGGGGCGATGGCGGCGTTTGCAAAGGTGGCGGTTCTTGAAGATTGGTTGCAGGTATCGGCGCTGGATGGACAGGCGAGGTCACCGTGACATTCCGTTCGCGGACAAATTGCCAAGACAGGCAGAATAAAGGTGCCAGGAGCGAACTGACCAACAGGATGACCATCAGGCAGCGTTTTTTCTGGCTCAGTATTGCCAGGAATGGATGGGGTGACCGCGTTTGCGCCGCCTGTGTCTGCGTAACGGCGAGCTGGGTCTCCTCCGGCGCGCGCAAATACTGCAACCACTCCGGGATATCTTTCGGACGCTGTTCGTAATCGATTGCCAATGCGCGATCAATGGCTGCCAGCAGGCGGGGGGCATATCGTCCAGACAATGTCTTTGCCACTGAAACCATGGGGTCCGGACGGTTGGCCATCAGTTCCTTGATCCTTTCCCCCGATGATGGCGGGGCGGTATCGGTCAACATCTGAAACAATACCGTTCCCAATGCATAGATATCGGTCCAGGGACCTTGATCCCCATCTTCCATGAACTGTTCCGGGGGGGCGTTGGCCGGTGTGGCGATGACTGTCATCTTTGCATCCCGCCCCTGATGCAACATGAATTGCCGTGCTGCTCCGAAATCAAGCAATACCGGCTTACCGTTGGAACGAATGATGATATTGGCCGGCTTGATGTCGCGGTGAATGATTTTTGCCGCGTGCATCAGATGAAGTCCAGAACACAGATGTCGTATGAAACGAAATATCTCTTCGTTGGTAAAGCGCACTCCATGAAACCACGATTTATGTTGTTTAATATGCATGGTCAAGTTGACGCCAATGACATACTCCATGACCAGATAGGCCGTCCCATTCGCCTTGAAAAAATGAAAAACGGAGACAATGGAAGGGTGCTTGAAGTTGACCAATGTCTGACCTTCCAAGGCAAACCGGTCCAGGCCGTTTTTAATGATATCCCCTTGGGCTTCGGACCCGGGAACAACTTCGATGCCGTTTTTGCGTACGACAAGGTTTCTGGGGAAAAATTCCTTGATGGCAACCTTGCGGTCCAAATTGGCGTCGTATGCCAGATAGGTGATGCCAAATCCGCCCGCTCCCAGCACTCGCAATATCTTGTACCCATGAAGCATCGTGCCTGTTGGAAGGTGTTGAGAATTAATTGATGTCATATTATTGCTCGATCATATTCGCAATCTATTAATTAATAAGCTATACTAATACAATAATTATATACAATTGGATGGTATTGTAATATTTAAATAATATACGGCTATTTATTGAAACATGCCAGCTCCATCTTTTGTTTGAGTGAAAAGGGCTTCAAAGTCGGATAGAATACACCCGCTTGGTGAGGTACGGGCAAGTTATGAACCAACCCGAGAAAGGGACCACCTGTTTTTTCGTAACTTTTTTGTTCTATCGAATCGACTGGCTTGGGTAGGAAGAACCATGACATCACTTAAAGAACTTGTTGATGAGACCGGACAATTTGACTACAACGCCCTGAAACGGTTAGCCAAGGGACAAGACCAGGCAACCTTTGTACGTTTGGTGTCCGAGATGGTTTTGGTGGGATCGGGGCTATACCGGGGTTGGCTCCTGGGTGATGGGAAAAAAGAAGGCGAAGAGGACAAGAAGGAGACCGTACTCTTTCAACCGGAAGAACGTCGACAGAAGGCAACGCAATTCAAGGTTCTGGAAACATATATCTTTCCCTTGATTCCTGTTAAGCAGCGCGACGAGGAATCTCATGGAAAAAATGTGCATGTGGTTACCGTTGGCCGATCAAAAAAATGTGACATCATCCTCTCTGATCCCTCTATCTCCTCGAAACATGCCGAATTTCGCATGGACAAGGGTGATGGAACATCGGGTCCGGCCTGTTTCGTTCGCGATCTGGGTTCCAGTAACGGCGTATTCGTCAATGGAAGCCGTCTGGCCCCGTTCTGGACCAAGGATTTGGCTATCGGTGATGAAATCCGCCTCTCCCGTTTCTCCATCATCCTGAGCCGTGCCATTGATGTTTATCCCAAACTCAAGTTTGGATAATTCTCAAGACCTTGATTTCCCAATGCAACTTTTTTAAGGGCATGTGCCAGTAGGTTCCGCTCTAGAATGATACTCTGAAATTCGATTATCGAGCATCCCATGATTGGTACTGTGAGCGAATCAGAACTGGTTGCGCATCGTGCGAATATGGGCGAATACCTCGACCGCGCTTTTGCCGGTCAAACCGAGTTGTCTACCGAAATCAACGTCGTCCGCACGCAAAAAGGGGTTGCATTGACATTCTCGTTCCAGGGTCGTCGGCAGGGTCGGCAAACCTAGGTCCGTCTGTTGGAAGAGCCATTCCCGCATTGCCCCCAGATGCGGGTTGTCGGGGTCGTATCGCGCGACAAATCCTAAATTGAGCAAGGTGTATTCGTGGGCGGGAAACAGCCGTCGAATGCCGGTCCATTCGCGAATCTTCTGCAAAGATGTCCACATTTGTTCCGGGGTACCTTCAAACAAACGCCCGCATCCCAGGGAAAACAAGGTGTCGCCAGTCATGAGTGCGTCATGAATCCGATAGACGACATGGCCCGAGGTATGACCGGGTGTCGCCATGACGGTACACATCCAGGGACCCAACTGGAGGGAATCACCGTCCTTCAGGGCGATATCCAAAGGTGGCAAACGTCCTGCATCCAGTGTGTGTCCGACGATTTTTGCGCCAAAATGACGGGCCAGGGGGAGGACGCCGTCAATATGATCGTGGTGGTGATGGGTGATGAGGATATGGGTTGGGATCCGGTGTTGTTGTTGCAAGGCTTCTATGACCGGGTCGCAATCACCAGGATCAAATAAAACCGCGTGCCCCGGATCGCTTTCCAGGAGCCACACAATGTTGTCTTTGAAAATGGGTATGGGAAGGATGGTGGGCGTGGTTTCAGACATGGCGGGTATCCTTATAATCTTGGCATCATTACAACGACGGGATCGTCACCAGTATGAACTTTGAAGCGACCCAATTGCAAAGTTGGTATGAAGAACCCCGGGGCCGTATGGTGGTCAGACTGGTGGGGGGGGCCATGGAACAATGGCTTAAAGACAATCCTGCCGAGCGTACCCTTGGGCTTGGATTTGCGCAACCCTATCTGGATTGGCTTCGCCCCTGGACCGGACATGCCCTGGGTGCGGCCCCGGCGGAAATGGGGGTGGTATTGGCGGCATCGGCATCAGCCAATCGTATCGCCCAGGTGCGTCCCGATGCCCTTCCTTTTCCTGACGCCTGGTTTGAACGGGTCGTGATCGCCCACCTGTTGGAGGGCGTTTCCGATCCGCGCCCGGCTTTGCGGGAAGTATGGCGTATCCTGGCACCCGGTGGGCGCTTGTTGATTCTGGTGGCCAACCGCGGCGGGCTTTGGGCCAGGCGCGACTCGACCCCGTTCGGCTGGGGGCGACCCTATTCCCCAAGGCAATTACGCGTGATCCAGGAGGAGGCGTTGCTGATACCACGGCAATGGCGCTACGCCCTGTATTTCCCCCCATTGAAGCGCAAAATCAGTTGGCACTGGGCCACGGCGTGGGAAAAAGCAGGTCACCGATGGTTCGCCCCCTTGGGAGGGGTCATCCTGTGCGAGGCGGAAAAGGTGGTTTATGCCTCTTCACCCCTGGTGCAAAAGCGTTCCATCATCCGTCGACCCGCCCGTCTCATCGTACCCATTGTCGAAAAAACCTGCCGTGACGTGCCGTTGGAGATCAAACACCCATGAACGATACCGAATTTGTGCAACGCTTCCTGGACGATATGCTGGTGGAACATGGACTTTCGACCAATACGCTGGAGGCGTACCGCCATGACCTGGAGGGGCTTCTGGCGCATTTCGCCAAACATGGTACTGCCCTGGCAACGGCCAAGCGGGAGGATCTTTCTGTATGGTTGGCGGCGCTGGTGACGGAACAGTTGTCCCCGGCATCCGTGGCCCGCAAGCGATCTGCGGTGGGACGGATGTTTCGTTGGTTGGCGGCCAATGAATGGCGGGAGGATGATCCAACCTCCTTGCTGGAAAGCCCCAAGCGGGGGCGGCGCTTGCCCAAGGTGTTGAGCGAGGCGGATGTGGAGGCATTGTTGGCGGCTCCCGACCAAACGGATACATTGGGTTTGCGTGATGCTGCCATGCTGGAAACCTTGTATGCCACTGGACTGCGGGTGTCCGAACTGGTGGGCTTGACCACCGATGCCTTGGACGCGGGGTATGGTTTTTTGCGGGTGGTGGGCAAGGGGGATAAGGAGCGCGTGGTGCCAATGGGCGAGGTGGCTTTGGATTTCATCCAACGCTATCAACGTTTTTCCCGTCCGGTTCTCCTGGGGCGGCGATCTGTGGCCGACTTGTTCGTGACCCAAAGAGGGCACGGGATGACGCGGCAAAATTTTTGGTACATCATTCGCCGTTATGCCGGGGAGGCGGGTATCCAGACGCCGTTGTCCCCCCATTTGTTGCGGCATTCCTTTGCATCGCATCTGCTCAATCATGGTGCCGAGCTTCGGGGGGTGCAGATGATGTTGGGTCATGCCGACATTGCCACAACGGAAATCTACACCCATGTGGCCCGGGAACGCTTGAAGGATGTACACCAACGGTTTCACCCACGCTGTGGGGGGGAATGAGCATCGTGGCGTTGCCGACGATGGCCGTGGAAAGGGGTGTCGCTTTGGTGATCGGCGGGGGGAATCGCCTCGGGGCGCTGATCGCCCGCGATTTATCGGCAGCAGGGTGGGCGCTGGCTGTCACCTATCACCAATCGGGTTCCCGCACCGCACACTGGGTCGCTGAGGTTGTTGCGGCGGGAGGGGTGGCCCGGTGCTATCCTTTGGATTTGCGGCATCCGTTTGCCATTACATCGATTTTGGCTGATGTGCATCACCATTGGGGGCCGGTGACCTTGTTGATCAACAATGCCGGGGTTTTTCTACCCGATCACCTTTTGTACGGGGCGGAGGAGGGGTGGCGGCACATGGAAAGCCTCTTCAAGGTCACGTTGCAGGGTCCTTTGTGGCTTTCCATGCAGGTGGCGCAAGCCATGCGACAAGCGCAGGTTTCGGGGCAGATCATCACGATTGCCGATATTTGGGGTGAGCGCCCATTGTCAGGGTACGCCGCTTATGGTGCCGCCAAGGCGGGAATGATCATGGCAACTCAGGTTTTGGCACGGGATTGGGCACCGACAATACGTGTCAATGCCATCCTGCCCGGGGCGGTGTTGCCACCGGAAGAAGAGAATCCGGGCTATCAAAGGCTGTTGGAACGGACTCCCCTGAAAGATCAGGCGGGATGGGAGGGTGTTTGCCAAGCGGTGCGCTATCTGCTATCGGCCCGCTTCGTCACCGGGGAAATCCTGCATGTCGATGGCGGGCGGCATCTGGTTTGATTGGGCGTAAAAAGATGCCTTGAGAGCTGGATGACGCTCCTTTTGACAGATCTGGAGGATCAATCATAGCGTGCCGCCACTTGAATGGCCGCTTGCGCCATGGCAGCGATATCCAAATCATGGATGCCGCAATCGTCCGCTTGCATACCGCTTTGTTTGTATGTTTCCGAGCAGCGACATCTTTGCATGACATAGGGTCGGATGGCATCCACGATCATGGAAACGATATCATTTTCATCGATGGTTCCGCGTCCCATGCACCGTTCACAGGGGAAGAAGGTGGCCCGGGTTCCTGCCGGTGGCGTGATCATTCCCATGCCATGACACGTTTTGCACAGATGTATGTGTGAATAGTTTATTTTCATGACTTTACCCGTTTCTTTCTGGCCTTGACTCGCTTTGCAGATTAAAAAAAAGTCCGAGGTTTGTGTGATGTGGCACATGCTGCATTGCAACATATCGCGGTGCAGCATATTGCAATGCAGCATAAGGCGCAAGGAAAAAATGGGTTGCCCACTATTAATCGCTCCAAATATCTGCCGATGCAGGCAATTTTCGCCAATGATGCGTTCCCTTCCCTTGAAAAGGGGCCATTGGGGGAAATGCGCCCAGAAATCGCAAATATTCCGATGGACTTTGCCCAAGTTACGTCTCTCCACCACGAAATGTCGGCGTATTGTCTCCAAGAGTACAGAGTGACTTGCCCACTGAGTTCGCATCGTTACACGGTCGTAAGCCATTTACACATCGAGTAATTCCCGAAAGATCTAATGACACATGATACCCCATAGCCTGCTATGACGAGAAAAAACGGGCACAAGCGAGACCCAGGGACTCGTCAAAGTCGGTAGCACGCAGGATACTGGATCGTCTTGAGATCCATTACACACCGAAACACGGTAGCTGGTTGAATATGGCGGAAATAGAGTTAAGCGTTCTCAGTGGCCAGTGATTGCACCGGCGGATTCTTGATAAAGAGACGCTGGACAGGGAAGTTTCCGCGTGGGAAACAGCGCGCAATCGGAGAGACTGCAAGGCGAATTGGCATTTCACGACCCAGGATGCGAGGATCAAACTGGGGCGTCTCTACACGTCAATTCAGCTTTGTTGACCCAATAGGTCGGGCGGAATGAACCTTGCCCCTGTGGAAGCGGGAAGAAGTTCAAGAAATGCTGTGGTGGATCTACGACCGTGTTTCACTGAAAGCTGGTTCAATGTCCACACTGGAAATTTTTTTGGTGTTGTGTCAGGATGTGGTCGTGGGTAGCGTTCCACCCGGTTTCATCC
>JADGCN010000063.1 GCA_015228975.1 Magnetococcales bacterium | reverse complement strand
GAAAACTTTCAACTATTCCCTGACTTTCTGGATTCCCGCTTTCGCAGGAATGACGCAGGAAAACTACGAATCCTGCGTTGGTTGCAGTCTGGCTCGAATCCTTAAGCTGCTTCAAGAGGTCAGACGGTAAAATCTTTGACTTCGTCCTCCTCCACCTCTTTGCCCTCGGCCAAAAGCTGCCGGTATTCGCGATGGCTGTGAAACGCGGAGGCAAGATAGAACCAGCTTAACAGAAACAGGGTTACCGCGAGATGAATGGTCAAGACGGCGAGAAAAACCACCACGCCCACCAGAGTCAGGAATGGACGGGATTTGTGCCAGTCCATATCCTTCATGCTGCGAAAGCGAATGTTGCTGACCATGAGGATGCCCAGGGCATAGACCAGGATCAGGGGCAGCCAGGCCCAGGCGCCAATGTCGCCGCCGGTCACCTTGGGCAGTTCCCAGCCCATTTCCACATGGAACAGGAGTGTGGACACCAGAATGACGGCGGCGGCGGGGATGGGCAGACCCTGGAAATAGCGTTTGAAGACCCGTTCGTCGCCGACGTAGTGCTGGACGTTGAATCGCGCCAGACGCAGCGCCCCGCAGACGGCGTACAAGAACGCCCCGGCCCAACCGACGCGATTGAAGGGAACCAACGCCCATTGATGAATCAGGACCGCGGGTGCGATGCCAAAGGAGAGGAAATCGGCCAGGCTATCGTATTCCTTACCGAAGGCGCTGGTGGCGTTCATCGCCCGCGCCACCCGGCCATCCAGACCATCGACGATACCCGCGGCCACAATGGCCAGGGCACCGCGTTCATACTGCCCGGTCAGGGCGGCCATGATGGCGTAGAAGCCAAAGAACATCCCCCCCGTGGTCAGGAGACTTGGGAAAATATAGGCGGTTCTTTTTCCGGTCATCTCCACGACCTTCACCCTTCCTGCAACCGGGCGAGGATGGTTTCCCCGGCCCGAGTTGTCTCACCCAATGTTGGGACGATCCGGGCGGAGAGCGGCAGGTAGACATCGACCCGCGAACCAAAGCGGATCAAGCCGAAGCGGCTGCCGCACTCCACGCGTTTCCCTTTTTGCAGGCGACAGACGATACGCCGTGCCACCAAACCGGCCACCTGGACGAAGACGATACGGGTATCCCCCTCCTCCAGCATGATCTCCATCCGTTCGTTGTCCACCGAGGCTTTATCCAAGGCGGCATTGAGGAACCGACCGCGGTGATATTGCAACTCTTTGACCACCCCCGTCATGGGGACACGATTGACATGGACGCTGAACACATTCATGAAGATGGAGATTTTCCGCGCCGGTCCCATCCCCAAGGGTGCTTGCAGAACCTCCTCGACAGCCACCACCCGCCCATCGGCGGGTGCTACCAATAATATCCCGGCTTCCTGGGGAATGGTGCGTTCCGGGTCGCGAAAGAACCAGATGCACCAAAGGGTCAAGACCCAAAACGGCACCCAACATCCCCAAGTAGGCAGGAGGGTGCTGGCCAACACGGAAACCAGGGCGAAACCCAGGATGAAAGGCCATCCCTCCTTGGCCACAGGACTTCTGCCACCCATCTTGATGCCCTCACTTTCTTCCTGCGCACGGGAATTGGTCCCATTGTCCCTTGTTGGGGGATGGGGTGTGGCACAATCAGTTTTTGCTGCGATCCACCAGTTTGCCCTTTTGAATCCACGGCATCATCGCCCGCAGTTTGGCACCCAATTCTTCGATGGGATGGGAGGCACCCAACCGGCGCAACGCCTGGAATTGTGGCCGACCCGCCTGATTTTCCAGAATCCACTCCCGGGCGAACACCCCGGTCTGGATTTCGGTCAGGATACGTTTCATTTCCGCTTTGGTTCGGGCATCGACGACACGGGGCCCCCGGGTCAAATCACCGTATTCCGCGGTATTGGAGATGGAATAGCGCATGTTGGCGATACCACCTTCGTAGATCAGATCGACGATGAGTTTGGTTTCGTGCAAACATTCAAAGTAGGCCATTTCCGGGGCATAACCCGCTTCCACCAACGTTTCAAAGCCCGCCTGGATCAACGCCGTGATGCCACCGCACAGCACGGCCTGTTCACCGAAGAGATCGGTTTCGGTTTCCTCTCGGAAACTGGTTTCGATGATACCGGCCCGTCCGCCGCCAATGGCGGAGGCGTAAGCCAGGGCGATGTCGAAAGCCTTGCCCGTGGCATTTTGGTGGATGGCCACCAAAGCGGGCACGCCACCGCCACGGGTGTATTCCGCCCGTACCAGATGTCCCGGTCCCTTGGGTGCAGCCAGGAAGACATCGACATCCTTCGGGGGTTCAATTTGGCCGAAATGGATATTGAATCCGTGGGCGAAGGCCAGGCTCGCCCCTTTTTTCATATGGGGTGCCACCTCATGGCGATAGAGTTTTGCCTGATGTTCGTCGGGTACCAGGATCATGACCACATCGGCCGCAGCCACCGCCTGCGGCACTTCCAGGACTTTCAACCCGGCCCCCTCGGCCTTTTTCCAGGAATCCGAACCCGCTCTGAGACCCACGACCACGGAGACGCCGGAATCCTTCAAGTTTTGTGCATGGGCGTGCCCCTGAGAGCCGTAACCGATCACGGCCACCTGGCGGTTTTTGATATGCTGCAGGTCTGCATCCCGGTCGTAAAAAATCTTCATCGCCTTAAGACTCCCTGAAAATCCTGGGTTCGTTGTTTGGGAAAAAAATCAATTTTTAATCATGCCCCGATTGCCACGGCTGAGCGCCACCTGACCGGTTCGCACCAGTTCGATCACACCCAATGGTTTGAGCAATTCCAGGCAGGCATCCAGTTTGGTGGCGTCACCGGTCACTTCGATCATGAACGAGTTGGGCGTGGCATCCACCACCCGGGAACGGAAGATATCGGCGATACGCAGCACTTCGGCGCGAACTTCCTTTTCCGCCGTCACCTTGACCAGCATCAATTCCCGTTCCACATGGGCACCTTCGGTAAGGTCCACCACATGGATGACGGGAATCAGTTTGTTCAATTGTTTGATGATTTGTTCGATGATTTCGTCATCCCCCTCGGACACCAGGGTGATGCGCGAAGTCTGTTCATCCCCTGCCGGTGCCACGGTCAAGGATTCGATGTTGAAACCGCGGGCGGCAAACAGCCCCGCCACCCTGGACAACACACCCGCTTCATTTTCCACCAATACGGAAATGACATGCCGCATGGCTCGCACCCCTCCTGACCTTAGAGCAAAATCATTTCGTTCAGCGCCTTGCCGGCGGGAACCATGGGATAGACATTGGATTCCTCGGCGACACGAAAATCCATGACCACTGTATTATCGATTTCCAGGGCTTTTTTGATCACGGGTTCCACCTCCTCGGGCCGGGTAGCCCTCAGACCGACGGCACCGTAGGCTTCCGCCAGTTTGACGAAATCGGGACCGAAAGCCATATGGGAATGGGAATAGCGTCCCTCGTAGAAGATTTCCTGCCACTGTCGCACCATACCCAGATAATTGTTGTTCAGGATGGCAATTTTGACCGGGATATGGAATTGGCAACAGGTGGCCAACTCCTGGATGTTCATTTGAATGGAGCCGTCGCCGGTGATGAGGAGAACGGTTTCGTTGGGGCGGGCCACCTTGGCACCCATGGCGGCGGGGAGGCCATAGCCCATGGTCCCCAGGCCACCCGATGTCAACCAGTACCGGGGGCGATCAAAGGGATAGAATTGGGCCGCCCACATTTGATGCTGACCGACATCGGTGGCGACGATGGCCCCCGATTGGGTCAACCGGTTCAATGTTTCGATAACGAACTGGGGCTGGATGCAATCCTGTTTTTGCGTGTAGTTGAGACAATGTTTGTCGCGCCAGGATTGGATCTGATCCCACCAGGGTTTGAGATCGGGTTGATGGTCTTTGGCCCCCTGGGCTTCCAGCAGGGCGTTCATCTGCCCCAGGACGTTTTTGACATCGCCGACAATGGGGAGATGGACCTTGACGTTTTTGGAGATGGACGTCGGGTCGATATCGACATGGATGATTTTGGCGCCGGGGGCAAATTGGGAAATTTTCCCGGTGACCCGATCATCGAAGCGGGCACCGATGGCCACCAAAAGGTCGCAATGGGAGACGGCCATATTGGCTTCGTAGGTTCCGTGCATCCCCAACATGCCGACGAACAGGGGATCGGTTGCCGGAAATCCCCCCAATCCCATCAGGGTATTGGTAATGGGCGCCCCCAGGAGGCGGGTGAAGCGGGTCAATTCCGGGGCGGCGTTGGCCAGGATGACCCCACCGCCGGTATAGATCATGGGCCGACTGGATTCCAACAGCATGGCCACTGCTTTTTTGACCTGCCGCGAATTGCCGACCACCGTCGGATTGTAGGAACGAATCTTGACTTCGCCGTCCGTGTGGACGTAGTCGCAACGTGCCGCCGTGACATCTTTGGGCAGGTCCACGACCACGGGTCCCGGGCGTCCGGTACGGGCGATATGAAAGGCTTCGCGCAACACCCGCGCCAGATCCGAAACATGGCGTACCAGGAAATTGTGTTTGGTGCAGGAACGGGTGATGCCCACGGTATCGGCTTCCTGGAAGGCGTCGTTGCCGATCAAATCCACCGGGACCTGTCCGGTCAGACACACCAGGGGGATGGAATCCATGTTGGCGGTCGCGAGGCCGGTCAGGGCATTGGTGGCACCGGGTCCTGATGTCACCAGGGCGACGCCGACCTCACCCGTGACCCGGGCGTAGCCGTCGGCGGCATGGACGGCTCCCTGTTCATGGCGGCAGAGGATGTGTTGTATTTCCGGTGTTTTGAAGATGGCGTCATAAATGTGCAACACCGATCCACCGGGATAGCCAAAAACATGCCGAACACCCAGGTCCAAAAGGCTCCTGACGATGATTTCCGCCCCTGTCAATTCCACACGTCCACTCCTATGAAGGCTCCATGGTTTGAAGATCGTCCGACCTGATCCCTGGGCTTTATCCAACGATACCCCGATACATTATCATACCTTGGGCGTGTGCAAACAGGGTGATTGTGAGCGGCAGGACATGAGCGGCATGAGGCGAATCCAGGGGCCACCTTCGTTGTGACCCCTTCGGGTGGAATCCGATCGGACCATTTTCGAGTCGTCAGCGTGTTGCTGGAACCGTGGCGGGAGCCGATGGCGCGAGAGGTAGCGGTGGTGCGGGCATGTATTTTTCCTGGGTGGCCGGAAACGGGACATACTGCACGGGTAAAGGCCATGCACGCATGAGTCCGAACACGAGGCCGATGCCACCAAGAATCATGGCACCCATTTTTATCACCATGCGCAGTTCCAATTCCTTGAAGCGGGTTTCGGTTTTGGTATCAAGTTCTTTAATATCCCGCTTCAGATTGGATTCAAGTTCTTTAATGTCTCGCTTCAGGTTGGATTCAATACTTGCCATGTCTTTGCGAAGGTTGGATTCAATACTTGCCATGTCCTTGCGAAGGTTGGCTTCCACATCAGCCAGATCCCGCTTGAGCGCATGCATATCCTGTTTGGTTGCGAGACGTTCTTCAACCAAGGCGAGAATGGCTTCGGCCTGGATTTCCGCCTGGTGTTCGTCCACGCCGGCATCCCGGAGCTTTTTGACGTAGGCATGTGTGTCAAAAGCGATGGTTGTACTCATGACGGTTCCCTTCCAGGGTGAATTCAGCCGCTATCAAGCCCTGGGATGATTGTATGCCGATTTTACAATTTCGTCACACTTGAACATTGAAGTCAAACTGAAAAACGGCTTGTCCGAAGGTGTCGGTTTGTCGTTTTGGGTACTTCGCCAACCGGCATGGGGTGCATCACCGGTTGGCGCCTGTTTCCGGGAGGGAGCGGGCTCAGGGCCGGCGATGCAACGGGACGTAATCGCGTTGCGGGGCACCGACGTAGAGCTGCCGGGGTCTGCCGATGGACTCTTTGCCGGCGATCATCTCCATCCACTGACAAATCCAGCCGATGGAACGGGCAACGGCGAATATGACGGTGAACATGTTGGTGGGGATACCGATGGCCGATTGAATGATGCCCGAATAAAAGTCGACGTTGGGGTAGAGTTTTTTTTCGACGAAATAATCATCATTTTGGGCGATCTGTTCCAGTTCCAGGGCCAGTTTGAAGATGGGATCGTCCTCCCGTCCCAGTTCGGCCAACACGTCATGGGCCGCTTTTTTAAGGATGCGGGCGCGTGGGTCGTAATTTTTATAAACCCGGTGACCGAATCCCATGAGGCGGAAGGTGTCTTTCGGATCTTTGGCCCTTTTGATGTACTCGCCGACCCGCTCGATGGAGCCGATTTCGTGCAACATGTTGAGTACCGCCTCGTTGGCACCCCCATGCGCCGGTCCCCACAGACAGCTAATGCCCGCGGAAATGGCGGCAATGGGATTGGCCATGGAGGAACCCGCCAAACGCACCGTTGCCGTTGAGGCATTTTGTTCATGGTCGGCGTGCAGGATGAAAATTTGTTCCATGGCACGCACGAGTACCGGTGACAACACATATTTTTCGGTCGGAACCTTGAACAACATGCGCAAAAAGTTTTCAATGTATCCCAGATCGTTTCTGGGATAGATAAACGGTTGGCCCACGGAATATTTATACGAGGCCGCGGCGATGGTGGGCAGTTTGGCGAGCAGGCGGAATGCGGAGATTTCCCGATGGCGGGCATCGTGGATATCCAGGGAGTCGTGATAAAACGCCGACATGGCCCCCACGGTTCCCACCATGATGGCCATGGGGTGGGCATCGCGCCGATACCCCTTGAAAAAGTTCAGCATTTGCTCATGGAGCATGGTATGTTCCGTGACGATCCGGGAATATTTCTCAAATTGGGGGCGCGTTGGCAGCTCGCCCCACATCAAGAGGTAACAAACCTCCAGGAAGGTGCTTTTTTCCGCGAGCTGGTCGATGGGATAGCCGCGATACAACAGGATGCCCCGGTCGCCATCGATAAAGGTGATCTTGCTTTTGCACGATGCGGTGGAGAGAAAGCCGGGATCCAGCGTGAACAAGCCAAATTCCTTATAGAATCTGGTGATATCCACGACGGGCGGACCTTCGGTCCCGGTTTGAATGGGCAATTCCACACTTTTTCCGGTGCGGTTGTCAATGATGGTCAGAGTTTCTGCAGCCATGGCGTCACCCCATTGTTAGTTTTATGTGAATATTTGATATGGGTTACAATAATCCATCTCGCACCCGGGATACGGAATGGTGTATACCAATCCGAGTGCCCAATCTTATTATCTTGTCGTGGAGCCTCCTCATGTTCAACAGAACCGCAAGCCAGATCGACCGGCGCATCCTCAGCCTTGAAAAACACCTGAAATCGGAAAACCCGGTATTACTGCAGGTGGTGCAAAGCTTTCGCGACCTTGATCGCGTAGCTTACCGCATGGGACTCCTGGAAAGAAATGAATCTTTTGCAACCCAGGTCCCCTGGTGGCCCATGATATCGGTATTGGGTACTTTTTCCTCGGGCAAATCCACATTTATTAATTCCTACGTGGGACAAAAGATTCAGCGAACGGGCAATCAGGCGGTTGATGACAAATTCACCGTCATTTGCTACAGCCGGGAGGAAAAGGTGCGAACCCTCCCGGGGTTGGCCCTGGATGCCGATCCCCGCTTCCCATTCTATCAGGTCAGCCGGGAAATTGAAAAAGTCAGTCAGGGGGAGGGGCAGCGCATCGATTCCTACCTGCAACTCAAAACGTGCCCCACCGAAATCCTGCGTGGCAAAATCTTGATTGATTCCCCGGGTTTTGACGCCGATGCGCAACGCACCTCGACATTACGCATCACCAAACACATGATGGATCTTTCCGATTTGGTTCTGGTCTTTTTCGATGCCCGCCATCCCGAGTCGGGGGCGATGAAAGACACCCTGGATCACCTGGTCAGGAACACCATCAGCCGTGCCGATGCCAACAAATTTCTTTTCGTCCTCAACCAGATCGACTGTACCGCCCATGACGACAATTTGGAAGATGTCGTCGCCGCCTGGCAACGGGCTTTGGCGCAGTACGGACTGACGGCGGGACGTTTTTACCAAATATTCAACCAGGATGCGGCTAGAAGCTTTCCCAGTGAGGAGGTTCGGGAACGTTTTACGGCCAAATGTCGGGATGATATGGAGGAGATCGCAGGACGCATGCACCGGGTTGAGGTGGAACGCGCCTATCGCATCATCGGTGCCCTGGAACATACCACCCGCATCATCGGCACGGAGATCATCCCCCGCCTGAAAGACATGTTGTCCCGCTGGCGCAAACGGGTACTCATCCAGGAGTTCGTCCTTTTTTCCATCGTGTTGCTGATCGCGGGTTGGCAGCAACACACCCACACCTGGCCCTTATGGACCTGGATCAGCAAAGGATTGTGGATGTCCGGCCCCTGGTGGCAAAGTCTCCTGGCGGATATGGGGGCACTCTCCGCCGTGACCGCCGTCCTCCTGATCCATTACGTTCTACGGCGCACCAACGCCGATCGCATCCAGGCCGACATTGCCAAACAGGTGCCACAAGCCGACATCCAGGAACTGCTGACCAAAGGTTTCGTTTACAACACCCGAGCGATGCATTCGGTATTTTCCGCCACCCCCGCCGGGTGGGGACGATCCGCCAATCGCCGCTTGCAGAAGGTCCTCAAGGAAACCGATCATTATGTACAAAACTTGAACGATCAGTTCGCCAATCCTTCGGGCAAGGATAATGTCCCCAATCCCAAGATTGTTCTGGAAGTCGATTGATATGGAAGCCAACCGGCTGATCCTGCCATGAATGCGCATCTGGCGCGATTACCGCTGACCTTCAAAGCCTTTCTGGCCACGGTAGCGGTAGGCGCTGCCGTGTGGTTCACTTTGGACGAATGGCAAACGCGCCACATTCGCGGTTTGTTTCATGCCCGACTCCAGGAAATGGTCGGCGAGCGGGCGATGCACAACCGCATCCGTTTCGATCATCACATCAAAGCCCATGCGCGCATGGTGCGGTTGCTGGCCGGACAAAAAAATCTGGTGGAACATTTCGCCCGATTACCCGACAGTGCCGCCACCCCCGTTTTTCATTCCGACCCCCCCGCCTGGCTACCGGGAAAGAGTATTTTACGCAGCTTCATCCCCTTGCGATACATCCTGGTCATCGGACCGGACGACAAGGTGCGGGAAATCTACAGTGGTCACGAGGAACCGGTGCCACCGAGTCTTCTCAATCCCTCGCCGACGCTCATGCAACTCAGTTTGCGCCAGGATTATCTGACCACGCTGGACAGCCGGCCCTTTCTTTTGACCTCTGAGGAAATCTGGGGTCCAGAACGGCAAAAGACGGGCACCTTGATGCTGGCGACCCCTTTGGATGAACGTTTTCTGACTGATATCGCCTTGCCGTTGGCCGACTTCAATGGCCTGGTTGCCATATTAGAGGGGAAGAAATCCCAGGTCATTGCCAGCAACATGCCCCAGCGGGTTGCCACGGGGACGTTACTGGAACATTTGCGCGAGCGTTTTTTCGTCGCGGGGGAATCCTATTTCGACTATGGGTCATCCGACCTGTTGTTGCAATTGGTCACTTTGGTTTCCACGGAAGAGTTCGAATCCCTGGGGGCCTCGATCCTGATCGCCGAACGGTCACAGCGTTTGATGACCGCCCTTTCGTTGATTTTTTCCGAGCTGATACTCGTCTTGTGGATGACGGGAAAGATCAGCCAGGTTACGCGTGAGATCACCCGTTTTTCCCAGAACATCCTGGGCAAGGCCCCGGAAAAGATGGAAGCGGGTGACGAACTGGTGGCGTTACAGGATCGTTTTCAGGGATTGGCGCGGGAAATCGTCGCCACCCGCGATGCCCTGAAGGCCAAGCTTGAAGAGAAGAAACGGGCCGAAATCGAGATCAGCAAATTATCCCAGGCGGTGGAACAAAGCCCGGCACCGGTCATGATCACCGATGCTCAAGCCACCGTCATCTATGTCAACCCGAGCTTTACCCGGTTGACGGGTTATCAAACAGCGGAAATCATAGGTAAAAACGCCAGCATTCTCCAGTCGATCGACACCCCCCTGGAAGTTATTGACGACATGTGGAACGCCATCAATGCCGGCAAGGTATGGCGGGGGGAGTTCCACAATCGACGCAAGGATGGCACCACCTACTGGGAACTCAACACCATTTCCCCGATTCAGATCCCCGGGGAGGAGACCACCCACTATCTGGCCATCAAAGAGGATATTTCCCTGCGCCTGGAGATGGAGCGCACACTGCAACAGGCCCGGGAGGCGGCGGAAACGACCAACCGTCTCAAGGATAATTTTTTAACCAACATCAGCCATGAATTGCGAACACCCCTCAACACCATCACCGGTTGCACGGATTTGTTATTGGGTGCCACCTTCGGCCCCATCAACGATACGCAAAAAAAATATCTCCAGGATTTGCGCAAAGGTTCCGACCGTCTGGCGGTACTCATCGATAATCTTTTGGAGCTGTCGCGGATCACCAGCGACCAATTCATACTTGAAACGCGCATTTACAGCGTTCACCGCCTGATAGCCGGCGTCGAACAGGTCATGTTACCGGAGGCTGAAGAAAAAGGTTTGTTTCTTTCCACCCTTGTCGCACCCGAGGTTCCCTGGCGTCTGGTCGGGGATCCGGACCGTCTGCGGCAAACCTTGTTGCATGTGGTGCGCAATGCCGTCAAATTCACCCGACGCGGGTCGGTCAACCTGAGCGTCTCCTACATCGATCAAGGTTACAAACCGGGTCAGATCCAATTCACCATAACCGATACCGGAATTGGAATCCCCGAAACCTTGCAAGGAGCTATTTTCGATCCCTTCACCCAGGTTGACCCGACGCCGTCACGCCGTTATGAAGGGACCGGGCTCGGGCTGGCCATTGCCAAACAAATCGTCGACATCATGGGTGGGAAGATCAGCGTTAAGAGCCAACTCCATCAGGGCAGTGTCTTTTTCATCACCCTGCCCTGCACGCTCCCCGACCCCGACTTGTCGGCACCTGACGCCGCCAAACGGGAACCCTGGGTATTGATTTCGGGAAAAAACACCATGAACCGCCGTATTTTCGTGCGGCTGTTCTCCTCCATGGGTTTTAAAACCCGTGAAGCGGATCACTTCTCCCTGGTTTCCGACAGCATAGCCAACGTTGGTCAGCAACAATTCATCCTCCTCTGCCTGGATTGTTCCCACGCCCCGGGCAAAGCCCTGGAAGAAATACAAAAGGTACGGGAAACATCCGACTGGAATACCCTGCCCATTCTTCTGTATACTTCCGCCAAAGAGAAGGCCATGGAGAAGGCGCATGCCGCCTCGGGGGTCCATGTTGTTACCAAACCTATAAAAAGGCAACAATTGTATGATACCGTGGAGCAAGCCATGATTGAGTTCGGCTTGGACATGCCGCAGGTGACGGAAAGGTATTGACCGCCTCCCCGCTAAACCGATGGCAACCTTTGACGCCGCCACGATTGGTGTAAGACGGTTAAACCTCGCTTTTCAAGGGATAACAGGAGCGTTTCATGCAACCAAACCGAATGATTGTTTCTCTTGTTCTGGTGTGTTTCTTGATCCCGGGCCTGAGCCGGACGGGTTTGGCAGCCGGCTGGATCGGCATGACCATTGAACCACCGCGAGGTGTTCGGGTGGGGGAAATCATCAAACAAGGACCGGCTGACAAAGCGGGGTTGCAGCGTGGTGATGTCATCCGCAAAATGGACGGCCAGGAAATCCTCTCCATGGAGCAGTTCATCCACACCATACGCAGCCGCAATCCCGGCACTGTTTTGACGCTGACCGTACTGCGCAATGGCCAGGACATGGAGATCAAGGCGACGCTGGAAGATGGTTGGGAGCATCAGTCCGTGGCCCAAACGCCGCTGAGTCATCTGCGGCCTGATCCGGGCTCAACATCGTCGTGGCCGGAATTCGCCAACGCCTTGCCGCCACTCGTTGATTGGAATCCCGCCTATCCGCAACTCTTTCAGGATCATGCAACCCAATCCACGCCACCCGCCACCTGGTTGGGAATTGTCCCGACCATGGCCCAGGGGGGGGTTGGGGTCATGGCCGTGGCCCCGAATGGTCCCGGGGACAAGTCGGGTCTGAAGCCGGGGGATGTGATCGTGGCCATCAACAATCAAGCCCTGGCAACGCCGCAAGCATTGATTCGCTTGCTGGGAACGTTCAAGCCGGGGGATGTGATCGAAATCAATTTCAATCGGGCTGGCCAGGCGCAGACCATTCAGGCCAAATTGGAAGCCCCACCCTCTGCGCCCACTGCCAACACCGCACCGTCCGCCCCTCCTGCTCCCACCACTCCGGGCGGTTCATGATCCACATAAAAACCGCCGATGAAATCGCCGCCATGCGCTTGACCTGTCGCTTGGCCGCCGAAACATTGCTGATGATCGAAAGTCATGTGGTTGATGGTATCACCACCCAGGAGATCAACGACATCTGCCACAATTTCATCATTGACCACGGGGCGATCCCATCGCCACTCAACTATCGAGGTTTTCCGAAGTCGATCTGCACGTCGGTCAACCAACAGGTGTGTCATGGCATTCCCGGCAAGCGTGTCCTGAAATCAGGGGACATCGTCAACGTTGATATCACGACCTACTACAACGGTTTCCATGGCGATACCAGCAAAACGTTTCACGTGGGTCAACCGACTCCGAAAGGGTTGAAGATCTGCCAGGTCTCCAAAGAATGTCTGGATGCTGGCATCCGCGCCGTGGCACCCAATGCCCGCCTGGGCGATATCGGCTGGGCTATCGAACAGGTGGCCCAGGCCAATCGTTGCTCGGTTGTGCGCGAATATTGTGGCCATGGCATCGGTCGCGAATTCCATGAAGAACCTGCCGTGTTGCACTATGGCAAGCCCAATACCGGGGCTGTTTTAAAACCGGGGATGATTTTTACCATTGAACCCATGATCAACCTGGGCAAACCTGAAATACGTCACCTCCCGGATCGCTGGACAGTGGTGACCCGGGATCATTCCTTATCGGCACAATTTGAACACACCATCCTGGTTACCGAGACCGGATGTGACGTATTGACATCGCTGGATGGCGAATACCTGACATCCTAGGATCATTGCCAAAAACCGGCTACCGTAGCCAGGGAGCGAGAACCGTTCATGTCAGGACCAACCGTACCAAAACCGGGACACAAACCGGGATACAAATCGGGATACAAATCGGGATTCGTTGCCATCGCCGGTCGCCCCAATACTGGCAAGTCCACATTTCTCAATAAAATTCTCCAGCGTAAAGTAGCCATAGTCACACACAAACCACAAACAACCCGTACCCGAATCCTGGGTGTGCATCACCAACCCGGGGGACAGGTGGTTTTTTTGGATACGCCCGGGATTCACGCACCAGGGGCATCGCGATTAAATCGAGCCATGGTGGCAACCGCCCGCGAAGCCTGTCGTGATGTCGATATCGTTCTGTTCTTTTGCGATTTGCCCAACGGACTCACCCCGGATGATTTACAAATCCTCCACTCTTTGCCCATTGGCAAGGCACCCGTATTCCTGGTGTTGAACAAGACGGACCGCATGGAACATGGCGCCTTATTGCCGGTATTGAAACGGGTGGAGGAACACGCCGGTCGTTTCGCCCATGTGTTGCCGATTTCGGCGACAAAAGGGGATAATCTGGAGCAACTCTTGAATCAAGTCCTGCAAACGTTGCCCAATGGCCCACCGTATTTTCCCGACGGGGTGGTCAGCGATCAACCGGAAACCTTCATCATCGCCGAAATCATCCGGGAAAAATTTTTCCTGGCGCTGCATCAGGAACTGCCCTACGTCCTTGGCGTCCGGGTGGAAACCTTCGCCCCTCGCGACAATCCCCCCGGGTTGTGGGATGTGGGAGCCGTCGTCCTGGTGGAACGCGATTCCCACAAGGGCATTGTCATCGGCAAGGGGGGGAGCCTGCTCAAACGGGTGGGAACCCAGGCGCGCAAAGAATTGGAGGAACTCCTGGGAATACGGATTCATCTCAATCTGTGGGTGCGGGTGACCATGCAATGGCGGGAAAACAGCGGATTGTTGCGTTCCATGGGGTATCCCGATCAGTGGAAGACGGCTGACTGAATTGTCTGTACGGATTCGCGATCACGGATGGATCCTGCAACGGGTTGCCTTTCGGGAATCCTCCCTGGTGGTGCGTCTTTTCACCCGGGACCATGGCAAGCAAACCGTGATGGCCCGGGGGGTGCGCCAAAACCATCGCGATGGACGGCGGGCGGCACTCGCCGGCCTGCACACCCTCGAAGTGGAAGGAACCGCCCGTTCCGCCTCGGCAATGTTGGTTCTCACCCGGGTGGACATTGTCAAACCCAGGTATCGTCTTTTACAGCGCCCCGAAACACTTCTGGCCGCCCAGGTGATCCAGGAGTCGATCCTGCGCCTGACCGCCGATGCCGATCCTTTGGCAGAGGTGTTTGATTTGAGTACGTCCTTGCTGGATCTGTTGGACCGTGGGGAACACCCTTTGCCCGCTTTGGCGCTCTGTTTGGGACGGATGATCCACCTCCTGGGCTATGGGTGGCGGTTGGATGGGTGTGTCGCATGTGGATCCGGGAAAAAACTCACTTTTTTTTCGGTAAAAAGACAGCAGGTGGTCTGTACCCCCTGTGGAACACCGTATGCCCCGCGTCTTCTGCCAATAACCCCAGAAGTCCTGGCCGCCATGACCCTCCTGCCGTGGCCAGCGCACACCCTGTCCGAGCAGGGAGCCGGTATGCTCTATCGCATCATCATGAACTCTTTGGCCCGTGTGACGGGTGGACCCCTGTTGACCGATGAACCGTTTCGCGCCATGATGATCCCCTCCCCCAACATCGGGAGCCACTAAAAAACCGACTCCAACAGGAAACAACGAATGATCGACAAAGAACTCTTGGCCATATTGGTGTGTCCCCAGTGCAAAGGGGAGTTGATGCTGGTTTCCAAAAAAGAGGAACTGGTTTGCCGCGTTGACCGTCTGGCCTACCCCATCAAAAATGGCATTCCCGTCATGCTCATCGACGAGGCGCGGCGGTTGGATGACGAGGAAACGGTGTAACACACCGCTTCGATGCGGGACCGGAGTGGAACGGTAAGCCGGGTTCTGTTCCCATCCCCCTTCCCGGGGGGGACAGGCGGTGGCCATTCCTCTGGGATGACCGTTACCGATCACCTCTAGCAACCTACCCGGGGACTGGATGGGCCATCCTTAATCGTCCCCCTATTTGGTCTTGCTCCGAATGGGGTTTACCATGCCGCCCCCGTTACCGGGAAGCGCGGTGCGCTCTTACCGCACCCTTTCACCCTTACCGGTGGTGTGTTGCATCCCGACCGGCGGTTTGCTTTCTGTGGCACTTTCCCTGGGGTCGCCCCCGCCGGACGTTATCCGGCATTCCGCCCTGTGGAGCCCGGACTTTCCTCCAGCCTGAAGACTACCAAGCCAGCGGCCACCTGTTCCACTCCGGGATCATCCCCCATTGTGCCTGCGATCCCCCTTGTAGCGCAACGTCAAGCGATTTGGAAGGTTAACAGCTTCCATGATATAAAATCGGCTACAATCGCCAGCTCTTGATGAATATGCTGCTACATGGCATCAACACCGCCGACTTGCACAACGAAGACACCCTGGAAAATCCGCAGCATGTCGAAGGGGGCGAATTGAGACGTTTTGACCGCGTTCTCACCAATCCGCCCTTCTCCATCAACTGGGGCAATGCCGAGCGGAATGCCGATGGTACGCCTGTATGGCGGCCAAAATTTGCGGCAGAACGCTTTTCCTATGGTCACGTGCCGCTGGGTGCCAAGAAGGCCGACTGATGTTTTTGCAGCACATGTTGGCCGTCACCCGCGATGGCGGAATGGTGGCTACGGTCATGCCCCACGGGGTGTTGTTCCGGGGTGGGGAGGAAAAGGCCATCCGTGCTGGCATCATTGAGGATGATTTATTGGAAGCTGTGATCGGCGTGGCTGCCAACTTGTTTTATGGCACCGGCATTCCCGCTTGCATCCTGGTGTTGCGCCAGAGAGTGCAAAAGGGTGCCAACCGGGTCAGTGGCAAGCCTGCCAAACGCCGGGGCAAGGTGTTGTTCATTAATGCCGACCGTGAATATTTTGAAGGACGCGCCCAAAATCATCTACTGCCCGAACACATCGAAAAGATTGTCACCACCTTTGACGAATTTCGTGCCATTGATGGCTTTTCGACCATTGTGGACAATGCCACCCTCCAGGCCAACGACTATAATTTAAATATTCGCCGCTATGCCGACAATGCGCCCCCCCCCGAACCCCACGATGTGCGCGCCCATCTGGTCGGCGGCATTCCGAAAAGCGAGGTGGCCGCCAAGGCCGTTTTGTTCGGGGCGCACGGTCTGAATCCTGTGGACCTCTTGACCGAGCGTGACAGGAACTATTTCGATTTCAACCCCATACTAGAGAGCCGACAACTTATAAAACCCACCGTTGAGGAGAATGCCGGACTGTTGGCCAAGGAAGCCGCAATTTACAAGACTTTCGAGAGTTGGTGGACAACTCACGCATTACTGCGTTGGCTGGCCAGATGAACAATACTACCAGTCTGGTGGCATTGCGTAATGACCTGTTGGCCAGCTTTAGTCAATCATTAGACTCCGTTGGTCTGCTCAACCCCTTTCAGGTGCAGGGAATCGTTGCCGGTTTTTGGTATCAGACCAAATATGAATTTCTCACCCTGATGGCGCGGGGGTCCAGGGGCGTGGTCGATGCTTGGCGCACCAGTATTGTTACTGCAATGGAAGACAAGGCCAACAAGGAAAGTCCGTTGGAACACAAGTTGGTCCAGTTTTTTATGGGTGGTTTTGTCGAGGAGATCAACACGCTGGAGGCGGAAGTGGCTGAACTGGCCAGTCGGATCAAGGCCACCACCCCGGCTAAGAATGAAGAGGGTGACGAAGCCGTAGAAGAGACCGCCGACGATGAGGGGGAAATTGTCGATGAGGCCCAGCTCAAAGCGTGGAAAAAAAAGCTAACCGATACCAAAAAGCGGCTCAAGGCCAAAAAAGAGAGCCTTGCCGTCCGTCTTAACAAGGCTGTCGATGGACTGTCAGAAAAAGAGGCCACAGCGCTATTGCTGACCATCTTGCACAATGATATGCGGACTATTCTTGAGCGGTACATGAGTGCCCAGCGCAAGCAGATTGTCGCCGCTTTTGAAAATTGGTGGGACAAGTATCGGGTGACGTTGACCGAGATTGAGGAGAAGCGGGATGCTGCGGCAAAGGCATTGTGGGGGTTATTGAAGGGGTTGGGGTATGTCTAAGGGATCGATGTTTCCTATCGCTCGCTTGGAGGATGTCGTTGATCTTCTGGATCACCTCCGCATCCCAATTAACGGAACGGAACGCCTGGGTCGAATTGGAACGGTACCCTACTATGGCGCAAACGGTCAGCAAGGCTGGATAGATCGTCCGTTGTTTGATGAGCCGCTTATTTTGTTAGCGGAAGATGGAGGGAACTTCGATGAATTCGCTACCCGACCAATTGCCTATAGAATCGATGGACCTGCGTGGGTAAACAATCATGCGCATATCATTCGGACGAAATTGGATGTTTGTCAGAGTTTTGTCTTTTGGAGTCTCGTCAACAAAGATATTCGCAAATTTATCGCCGGAGGCACCAGAACGAAGTTGACTCAAGGTGAACTCCGTCGTATTGAGATCAGCCTGCCAGAAGAATCTGAGCGACAAAGTATTGCCCAAATCCTCGACACCCTCGACACCGCCATTCGCGAAACCGAGGCAATCATCGCCAAGCTCAAGGCCGTCAAGCAGGGCATGCTGCACGACCTGCTGACGCGAGGGTTGGATGCCAACGGCAACTGCGCCCACCCCAATCCGAGGCCCCGCATCTTTACAAGGAATCGCCGCTGGGGTGGATTCCGAGGGAGTGGGAACTTCGTGGGGTGCTGGATGTTGCGCCAACCAACCGCCAGTGCATTCTTACTGGTCCATTCGGAGCAGACCTCGGTCATACGGATTTCAGGATTGATGGAGTACCTGTGCTTCGAATAGGAAATGTTCAGGCTGGTTTTGTTGACTGGAGCGATACCCAATTCGTGACGTCTGAGAAAGCCAATTCGCTCAGAAAATACCGAGTCATGGAGGGAGATCTACTGTTTGCTAGACAAGGTGCGACCCCTGGCCGGAATGCGCTCGCCGATGCGAGGGCCAACGGCGTATTAATTAACTACCACATCATTAGGGTGGCTGTCGATCAAGAAAAATGCCATCCAACTTATCTTTTCGCTTTGTTCAATTCAGCGTCTGCGACATCTCAGGTGGATCAATCGAAGGGGGGCCTTGATCATCGTTTCGTCCGTGCCGACTCATTCTGGATTCCCGCTTTCGCG
>JADGCN010000062.1 GCA_015228975.1 Magnetococcales bacterium | reverse complement strand
GAGATGGTCGTAGCATTTTTGCTCATCCATCAACTGGGTAATCGGAAACAGAATCATGGGCGTCTCCTCGCGTGTTCTGTGTGTTCACACGAAAATGCCACTTTAAGTTTCAATAATCAACCGATCACACAATTTGCGACATGAGCGGAAACTGTCGAATTATCTCAGTTTTTTCCAGTTTGTCCACAACGTAAAAGTGCGTGGTAAACGGCTATTGCATTCCCTGGTTGAGTTGCTATACTGAACACGGCCTTAAATGATGTTTTTACAACGCAACGTAAAGCAAGGCAGGACGAGCGATGCAAGGCATCCCAAAATCGTCATTTATGACCGTGCGCAGTATAGTTGGGTAACACCCTGGAACCCATATTGAGCCTTGACTTTTTTTGTCCGAAGGGCATCAGGTCCAGTTCGGTCGATAGTTAAACATGCGTTTTTATGCAAATTCTCTTTCTTAATCCGCCCTTTAAAGAATGTTTTTCACGGGCATCCAGAAGCCCGGCAGTAGCCAAGGGGGGAACGTTGTACTATCCACTCTGGCTGGCCTATGCCGCAGGACTGGCTCAGCGTCTTGGTCATACTGTGCGTCTGTTCGATGCGCCTGCCTTACGGGTTGGCCTGGACGGGCTGTACGCATCGCTGGGAGACTGGCAACCGGAATTGGTGGTCATCGATACCAGCACTCCCAGCATAGTTCACGATGTCACCGTAGCAGCGACCATCAAGCAACGCTTTCCCGCCGCCTTTTTGCTTTTGGTGGGAACCCATCCTTCGGCGCTACCCGAGGCATGCTTGGAACTTCACTCTTCCATAGATGGCGTGGCGATCGGAGAATACGATATGACAGTGGTCGAACTAGCCACCGCTCTGGAGCATTGCGAGACGCCAATGTTGGTTGCCGGCTTGGCCTTCCGTATGGACAACAAGGTGTTTCGAACCGCAGAGCGTGAGAAAATCCTGGATTTGGACCAGTTCCCCTTTGTGACGGAGATATATCGTCAGCACCTTAATATCCACAACTATTTTTTCGCCGCTGCCAACTATCCCATGCTGCAAATCATCACCGGACGGGGCTGTCCGCACCGCTGCTTTTTTTGTGTTTATCCGCAGGTATTTCATTCCCACCGCTACCGGGTACGCAGCGCAAAAAACGTTGTAGACGAGTTTGAGTTCATCCAAAATAATCTGCCCATGGTGCGCGAAGTCGGAATCGAAGACGATTGTTTTACCGCCAGTCCCAACCACGTGCGCAGGATCTGCAACGAACTAATCGCACGAGGCATCCGGTTGCCATGGTATTGCAACGCACGCGGGGATGTCAAGCCAGACCTGCTGCAGCTCATGAAGCGAGCCGGTTGTCGGCTATTGATTGTGGGCTTTGAGAGTGCCGATCAAGCTGTTCTTGATGGCATGAATAAGGGGCTCAATATAGAGGGTTATCGACGTTTTGTCCGAGATGTCAAACAGGCTGGCCTTATGGTGCATGGTTGCATGATGGTGGGTAATCCTGGAGACACCCGAGAGACGCTTGCCGCCAGTTACCAATTCGCTGTCGAGGCCAACTTCGACAGCATGCAGTTCTATCCACTCTATCTCTATCCTGGGACGTACGCCTATCGATGGGCTAAAGAAAGAGGCTATCTCATGACTACCGATTTCACGCAATGGTTAACCTCAGAGGGGTTGCACAACTGTGTTCTGAACACCCCTGAGCTGTCTTCTCGTGACATGATGGACCTGTGCGACAACTATCTGCGCCGCTACCATCTGCGGCCCCGTTATATTGTCATGAAACTGTGGCAGGGAATCCGAAATCCCTCCGAAGGTTATCGCACCCTGCTTTCGGCCCGTTCCTTTTTCGGAAAGATCCTGCAGCAATTCATGAAGCGGGGTCGGCCATGATTGATGTCTCCGTTGTAGTGATCTGCTACAACGAGGAAAAAAACATTGCCACCTGCCTTGACGCACTGCTTCGGCAGACCTATCCGGTATTTCGACACGAAATCATAGTTGTTGACGGAGGCTCCACGGATCAAACTGCAGCCATCACCCGTTCCTATACAGCCGCCCATTCCCATGTCCGACTGACATCTGAACCGCGTATCGGTACCTCGTTTGCCCGCAATGCAGGCGTGGCTGCGGCGCGCCATCCCTATATTGCCTTCATCGACGCCGATTGCATAGCCGCTCCAGACTGGCTGGAGCGGCTCGTAAACCACTTCACACACCATCGGGATCAAGATCCATCAGTGGTGGCAGTGGGAGGCGGCAACCTCCCACCCCCGGATTCCCCCCCGTTTGTGCTGGCTGTCGGCCTGACCCTTGATTCCTACGTGGGCAGCTTCCGCAGTACTCAGGGACGTCGGTTCGCAACTACCCGTTATGTGAACAGTTTAGCTAATCTCAATGTTATGTATGAAAAAGTTGCGATTACAGAGGTCGGAGGGTACGATGTTTCCTTGGGCAATGTCGGCGAGGATGCGGATCTCAATTATCGCCTGTCACAACGTGGATGGCGCTTTGTCTGGATTGCAGACCTGCCGGTACTCCACCGTTTCCGCTCTACGCCATTACACTGGTATCGCAATATGGTACGTTACGGACGAGGAAGGGCCCGCCTGTTGATCCGTCATCCGGAGTTGTGGTCGCCGACGTATGGATTGCCTCCGCTGTTTCTGGTCGGTATGGCTTCACTTTTGTTAATTCCCTGGCATCCGATCTTCTGGATCCCGGGACTCTATTTTCCAGCCATGCTTATGATTACATTAAGAATCTGTCTTCGCGCAGGTAGGACCAATCTAATCGGGCATGTCTTTTTGGTTTTGATGGTACAGCATACAGGCTATGCCCTTGGAGAAACTTGGGAATGGTTCTACTTGAAAACCGGATACTGGTTGAGGAGACTGAACGGAAATGGTTCCTAATCAGGTCAAAAACGGAATGCTGGCTTCCATTACTTGGCCATTGCTCGGAAGCGGGAAATATCAGACCGTACTGTTTGTGTTCGGATTCCTGTTTTTTGCCACTTTCATTCAGATCACAACGTTGTTTCCGGAACAGGGGCGCCAATATTTTCCGGTAAAACCTCTGGTATCCCTGATTTATCTGCACCGGTCCATTCAATTTGAAGAGTGTTTCTTTCAGGACTGCCCTGCGTTGCAAGACATCCTGAAGCAAATCGTGCAAAACGGTAAAGCGGATCAAAATGAATTTGGCTACTATTTCTCCTTGCATACACCCCTGCACGCTTGGCTGGTCAGGGAGGTAAAAAAGCTGACCGACCGATCATGGTTCGACGCCTATCTGATCGTAAAAGTGTTGGGCGGGCTTGTGATCGCCGTGGGTGCGGCTTGGTGGCTGTATGCCCTTTTTGGGCCAGTGGTTGCCGGTTTGGTCCTTCTGTTCCTGGGTCCGGCTGATTGCAGGCTGCCGGAACACGCTCTAACCCAGGTTCAACCGGGCAACATCTCCATTGGTTTAGCCATGCTGTTCTGGGGACTGTTGGCGCGACATCCTGCCGTCATGGGCAAATGGCTGCCCTTAATGTTCATCCTGCTTTCCGCCATGCACCAGCTTGGGACCGGCCTCGCTGGCGTAACTCTGGCTACTTATCCGTTGTTGCGATGGAGAGCAATGAACCGTCAGGATGGCTGGGTTGTTCTGACAGGTGTTATCACAATCATTTTATTATTGGCTATACCTTATTTGGTTGAATTTCCGGTTCTAGGGATATACCGCTTCTTAAATGATGCGAATTTGTCCCATACGCTGATTTATATAAAGAATCTGGAGTTCATCGGCCAGAGAATAACACTATGGATGGAACTATATCACCTGAATGCAGCATCCACTCTTGGCATAATTCTATTTTTATTGGCCTTTTCGCTTTACAAGAGATGGTTTGTCTGGGTGGTTTTTCTAACGTTTTTGGTTGGCCTGTGCATGTTGACGATTTTCACCGGAAGCCACTCCATAGAGGTTTTCGGACGCTACTGGATCGTCATGAGCGTGCTATTATCCGGCATTTTTTTTGCGTCACTGATCCTGGCGTTGATTCTGCTCCGCAATGGCCTGATGCTGATTCGAAATCGTTTCCCGATCTGGAGTTTGACCCAATCTGCGTCCCACTCGCATGGATTTGCTCCCGAACCAGAAAGAAAATTGAGCATGGGTACACTCGGTATGATCGTTCTGATGCTCGCGGTACAGATTTATCTATCGCGATGGTTTGTCTGGGTAATCTTCCTGATGTTTTTTGTTGGTCTATGCGTGTTGTCACTTCTTGTCGGTAGCTACTCTATAACGATTTTAGGACGCTACTGGATCGTCATGAGCATGCTTTTGTCCGGTATTCTCCTTGCTGTCCTGATCCTGGCAGTGTTTTTGCATCGCAACAGACCGTTGCTGGATCGGGATCGTTTCGCGGTCTGGCGTTCGGCCCAATCCGTGGCCCGGTGGCATGGTTTTGCCACCGGAACGGGGAATGGATGGAGCGCGGGCTTGCTTGGTGTGATTGTTCTGATGCTGGCAGGACATTTCTATTTGTTGCTTGCGCATTACTCTCGCTGGGATCCAGTAATGAGAATACAGGATTTGGCTCAGCGAGGAAATTATTCCTTCGATCAGACACAACCAGCACGATTGCACCAAGCGGATCGTCCGTGCAACAAGGTTCTTTATGTCAACATTCACGGGCCGCAAGCTAACGAAGGGCAGCAAATCGTGGTCATGGCCTATTTTATGGAAAAAGCTATGCAATGTGGTGCATTACTGTATACCACGGCTCTCTATCCGCCGGACTCTCCCGGACGGCAGTTTCTGGAAAAAAGCCTGCCGGAGGTGACCCATATCGTCTTCCAAAACGTGACCCATGCCAGTTATAAGCCAATCTCCCTACGCGAAGGTCAACCGCGCTTACGCCTCTGGAAAGCAGTACCCGATCCATCGTGGCGGTTGTTGCTGAAAAATCCCGGTGTTCGGGAGGTGATGGTTGCCCTGCGCCCCTGGGAAGAGACGGATCGTTTCAGAGAGCCCCTGGCCCAATTCACCGTGCCTTCCAGTTGGGAGGGATGGGTAGACATCAGATTACCACCGACCGTAGGAATCTGGTATGAACTGGTTGTTGTGGACGCAGGAGACATTTGGCTGCGTGGCTTGCGCTCCGGTGCCGCAGAGACAACGGAGAAGGAGCTGTTGTGGCCCTGGGATCAGGGGATCGAGTTAAATTTTCGGAATTATCGTCTGGAAACTGGGAAGCGCATCAATGATACTCGTTGGAACACGCATTTTACCGTGGCCGAAGCGATCCCGGAGATCAGGCTTTCAGGCCGGGTGGTGGCTGACCGCGGCATGACCGCGCTGGCCGTGATTGAACCACCATCCCGGCAGGAGGACAAATGATTCAATCTGAAACCACAACGACCCTGGCGATCATTCCTGCCTACAACGAGTCTGGAACCATTGGCCGGATCGTGGTCGACCTGCGAGCCCAGGGATTTCAGGTGGTGGTTGTGGATGATTGCTCTGTCGACGATACCGGAGCCAGGGCCGAACAGGCCGGTGCCACGGTCTTGCAGCATCCGGTCAATCTGGGCTATGGTTGCGCCTTGCAGACCGGCTATTTGTACGCTTGGCGCCATGACTTCCAGCAGGTGGTGCAACTGGATGGCGATGGCCAGCATGACCCCAGGTCAGCCCGGGAACTGATCCAAGTACTGGAGCAAGGTCGCTACGATCTGGTCATTGGCAGCCGGTTCCTGTGTGCCGGGAGTTATCGGGTGCCGTTCCTGCGCCGCCTGGGCCAGAAACTCTTCGGTGCCATTCTTAACAGCCTGACCGGTTTGGGTATTACTGATCCGACCAGCGGATATCAAGCATTGTCCGCAGAGGTAATCCGATTCTACTGCTCCCGGGCTTTCCCGGACGACTTTCCCGATGCCAATATTCTGTTGTTGTTGCATCGCAAAAGATTTCGGATCACCGAAACTCCGGTGTGCATGTATGTCAGCAATAGTGGTTCCATGCATTCCGGACTTTTTCAATCCACCTATTATGTCATCAAGATGCTTTTTTCGATCTTCATAAACCTGCTGATTGAGCTGCCGGGAGAATCGAAAAAATGACCTTCAGGCAATCCCTACTGATTTTTCTGCTGGCTTGTTTCTTTCTGCTGGGCACCATTCATCTGGTGCGGCGTCGCATGTTCCGTGAGAAGTACAGTTTGCTGTGGATCGGTATCAGCCTGCTCTTCCTGTCGATTCCCTTTCTAGAGGAGTTCTATCGTTTTATTGGCGAGTTGTTCGACATCAGAAATTTTCTCTCGTTTTTGTTGTTCTGCGCCTTGCTGACCCTGTTCCTGTTGTCGATACAGTTTACGGTTGCCCTGAGCGTGGCTTTCTACCAACGCAAAGAGATGGCCCAACACATGGCTCTGTTGGAGGCCAAAGTGCGGGGACTTGAGAAACGACTTGCCAAGCTGGCAGAAGCTTCCTCAGACCGAACCTCGGAGGGCAAATACCAGGATACGAAAGACATCGAGGAACACGGGCAGGTTGTGGGTAACCCGGAAGCCTGATCGTTCAAAAACATCAATGAAGTCGCAGATGCGATAGTTGTACTCACGGACGTTGTCGTCCCCCTTGATTAACTCCGACAAACAGGGAAGTATTTTTCCAAGAAAAGAGTCATGATTAGGTTGAATAATCAGCACATGACGGCGGCTCAGGCGCATCATCTGATGGGCCATGGGTTCAAAATTTAGGAAGTGTTCCAACATGCCGTCACTGGACACCAAGTCAAACGTGCGGGTTTCGTCCTCCACTTTTTTTAGATCCACCCGCAATCCCTTGTTTCGACAGACCCACACCGCCGTTGGGGAGATGTCGATCCCTTCGCACGGATAGCCCGCCTGTTGGTAGACCTCCAGGATGTGTCCGAGACCGCAACCGACATCAATAATTGAGGAGGGGATCAGCACCGGCAACAGGTTGCGAACAGCCAGCTTCTTTGCACGAAACATGAGCAACCCCAGCTTGGTCACTCTCTCCTCGTACTCAGAGTCTTTCCATCGCTCTTCCCAGATGCGATAGAGTTTTTCGGCGAACGGATCGGACATGGGTGTCGACTTTTGGCAAGTGGGAAGAAGAAAGTTCCGGGACTTCGACGGGGATTCAGACTTTGGCATCCCAGGCGGTAATGGTGTTCATCTCTTCGGGGGGCAGCGGGAGGTTAGGTTCGCGGGTGATGGCGATGTATTGATCGATAAACGCTCCACTCTCCCCGATCAGACACTTGGGTTGATAGTGAAAGTATTGCATGGCCCTTTTCCGGATCGTGGCTAGGCTTTCCTCGAAAACATTACCGGCGCTGATGTGAATGAACGGACAGGGTAAAACATCCCCATAGGGGGTGATGTAGATCGATTCTGTAGCCGCTTGGCAGCCGCGGACTGCATATCCGGAATCGGTATCCCGGATTACGAAAGGATGGGTGCGTACGATCTCGTTGTAATAACGGATGTCTTCCGCGCCCAGGACGACCTCCCGGTTGTTAGCCCACTTGCCGGATGGCGCAGCAAAGATGGTATTGAGCAGTACCCGCTTTTCCCGGGCAAACTGCAACAGCGCTTTGAATCCCTCGGAGCGCAGGGAGCGTGGACTGATGGTACTGTTGATTACCACCTTGCCGCCCATCGCCAGGGCGTAATCGATTCCTGCAACGGCCTGTCTGAACGAGCCTTCCAGACCACGGAAGGTGTCGTGTTCCTCGGAGATGCCGCTATCCAGGCTGATCGTGAAAGTATTGACCCCCAAGGACAGCCATCTTTGTACCACCTCCCGGGTCAGCAGCAAACCGTTGGTGGTCACGGCGAGGGAATTGGAACGGGCATCGACCAGTTTCAGATAGGCGTCGAAATTATCCTGCAGGAGTACTTCGCCGCCCTGGAACGCAAAGTGGAGCGCTCCAAGTTCCTCCGCCTCTCGGATGACGCGTGCGTAATCCTCCAGGGCCATGATGCGTTCACCTTTCAGGATGGTCTTGTTGAAGCAGTGTTCGCATTTGAGATTGCACTGGTAGGTCACGGCAAAATCTACCCCCCTGAGTGGCACCTGGCCCAAGTAGCGTCTTTTGCAGATGTTGACAGCCAGGCGCACCATGTAACGGGGTTTGCGCAGGTTGGCCCCATAGCGAATTTTTTGCAAAATTTTTCCAAACATAATCGATCTCCGGTTACGGACGGGGATCCCGACGCAAGTTGTCTGGTGTTACCGGATGGTCAACAGAATCTCCAGGACTGTTAGGCTTTCTGCTGGCATGCAGCCTGAGCAAAAGATAGTTGTGGAACATCTTGCGTACTACTTTGGGTAACCAAAACACAATTTGCTCTAGGTTGGGAGAAACGCGATAGACCGCCAACGAGGCTCGGGCCACCCCCTTTTCGAGAAAATGCAGAAAGAAAAGCAGATCACTGTCCATATTAGCGATGCTCATGGAGTAAAAGCGTTCCTTCATGGTCCGGATGGCCTTTTGCGTTTCAGGATGCAGGTTGAAAAAATTAGCATCCCAGGCATTGGTGGCATAATTGTATACCATATGATAGAATGATGGCTTCCACTCGACAAATTTCTTTTCCAAATACCAACGTTTATAGGGAGTCAATTCATAGACCTCCGTTCCGGGAGCCGGTTGCAGGATGAACACAGCGAAGACGCTGATCTGGTCTTGAATCAAGGCGAAGAGGCGTTCTTCCTCCTCTATCGTCTCACGTGTATCGAAAGGAAACCCAAGCAGGCAATTGGCCTGCACATGAATGCCGTATTGATTCAGGATTCCAATGTTGTGGAAAATGCGATCATGGTTGCGGTTCTTGCGAATCAACTTCAGAGCCTGCTTCGACAGACGCTCGACCCCCAACCCGATTTCCGTGCAACCGGCTTTCTGCATGGCTGAAACCAGTTCATCGTCCAGTTTGAGTACTACGTTGGTCTGGCAGAAGAAGGTCATGCGATGATGAAATCCCCTAGCCCGGAAACCGTGACAAAAATCCAGGGCGGATTGTTTTCGCAAGGTAAAATTTGAATCATAAATAACGAGATGCCTTGGATGATATCTTGTATCGAGATGTTCAACCAGTGCCAAGCGATATGCCGTGGAGTTTTCCCGGACCCTGTTTAAGGCGTCGCTTTCTTCAACATGACAGAACGGGCATGGGTAGGGACAGCCCCGCTGGGTTACCAGAACGTTGGTCACATAGATGTCGTCGCCTGGATATTTCAGATAATCGTGCAGATTGAATAGGTCGTAATTGATGAAAGGCAGGCTGTCCAGGTCTTGGACATAGAGACCCATTCCGGTATCCGTGACGGACATACGTTCTGCAGCATGGAACAACAGGCCCGGAATGGTGTCCAGGATTGCGGCCAATTCGCTACCGATGACAAACGGATCTTTCCTGTTTCCTTGATGGTTCTCTAGGGCGCGTAGCAGCGGTTTAATGGCTAGTTCCGCTTCGCCCTTGACGACGATATCTACGCCGATTTCTGCCACTTCATGCGGCTTGGCGAAGGTATGGAGTCCCCCCCCGATCAAGCAGAGGTGCGCAAAACGCTTTCTGACCGCACGGATCAGATGTCTGGATGCCAAAATATTGAAGGCGTGGATGCTGAAACCGACCACATCTGGTTTAAACCGGTCGATTTCCCGCAGCAACTGTGCATTGGTATAACGTTTGTGTCTGGAGTTATTGTCCAGGATGCGCACTTCGGCCACTTCGCTGGCCACGGTTCCCACCATGCCCAGCCCGTAAGAGGTGCTGGCATTCCAGAAAATGAAACTGACTTCTCGAATCAGTAAACATTTCATTGTGTGGTATCAGCATTCCGGGCGAATGGGCCGAGACTGAAACGAGTTTGCTGTTTGGGATTGTAAATCGAAACATAATTGAAAATCAGTTGATAAATAAAATATTCCGGGCGACGTTCCCGTATGGCGCAGCCAATAGCACGCCATGTCAGCCTGGGATAGAAAAAGGAAGCGGCCAAGGTCTTGCCGAGAAATACGATATGTCGCCAAGTCAACAGATTGATATAGTTATTATAGAACATAGAGCGCAGAATCCGTGCCCGGCTCTCCAGGATCTCTTGATCGGTCATGGCAGAGAGATTGACCAGAGGTTTGGTGGTATTGGCGATATCGAAATCATTTAATCGTGCCACGTATTCGGCAATCGGTTCCAATTGTGTGCGATACTCCTCGAAGGCTGTGGTACCCGGAAGCGGGGTGAAGATGGACACCTGGGTATAGGTAGGACGCAGGGCTTGCAGCATCTCGATGGTCTCTGCAACCTCCTCGCGCGTCTCGCCCGGACATCCCACCATCACCTGGGCGAATGCCCGGATTTTGAGACGATGACAGATGCTAAAGATCTCTTTGAAGATTTCCTGGCGCTGGCCTCGCTGTAAAACATCGCGTACCCGTTGCGAACCACTCTCTACGCCCACGTCGATGTGAATGCAACCGGCATCCCGCATTACATGCAACGTGGCTTCATCCAGAAGATTGACCCGCGTGGAACAGCCCCATGGCAAGCCTACGGTTTTCAATCCTGCGCACAAGTGTAGCAATCGGGAACGTTTCAAACCGAAGGTTTCATCTGTGAAATAATAAGCATCGATGTGATAATCGGTGCGCAGTCGACGGATCTTGGCGACCATGTATTCGGTGGAGTGGAAGCGGGCTCTGCGGTGAAACATCGCAGCGCTGGAGCAATAGGTGCAGAGATAGGGACACCCACGGGAATACATAACCACGCCCACCCGGTTGAAAATCGAACCCCGGATGAAGCCGGGCGGACGTAAATAGAGTTCCATGTCCAGATCTTTCCAGGCCGGATTGGGCAGGGAGTCCAGATTGGCCAACACCTCAGCGGGATTGGTGACCAGATTACCCTCAGCATCCCGGTAGGCTGCTCCAGGAATCGTGGGCAGATGAGGCGTAATCGGTTGGCCTCGTTGGAGTACGCGGCAGGCGTGGGCGAGGGGGATTTCCCCCTCGCCCACGATAATAAAGTCCACTCCAAGTTTTCCCAGAGCGTCTTCCGGCATCACGGTCGGGTGGAGCCCCCCCGCACAAAAGATGACATCGGGAGGCACTTGCCGACGCAGTTGCTGCATAGTTTCCACAGCTACGGAAAAATTCAGGGTCATGCAGGAGATCCCGATGAGGTCGGGTCCGAATGTCACGATTTTCCGAACGATTTCGTCCTGTTCCAGATTCAGAGGATCCACGAGTTGAATAGTGTGGCCATCCCGCTTGAGAACACCTCCCAAAATGGCGATACCCAGGGGAATACCAGGACTTTTGGTGTGGCGACTACGGATATTCAGCAGAGATACTTTCACGGTGAGCATCCTCACGTTCCAGTAGAATTTCCCAAAGACGGAGAAATATCTGAATCAAGGACAGATAAACGATCTCTGCTGGTAGTCAACCAACGGATGGTCGTGAAGCCTGCCATCAAGTAATACTTAAACTCATAAAAAGAGCGTATCTTGAACAAAATGCGGATCATGTACGAAAAACGTAGATAAAAAAGACGATTGGCTTCCTTGACAAAAACTGCTAGTTGCTCATGGGTAAAGTCGTTATCGTAAATTGCGTACTGACCTGCCACGTAGGGTGAACCAAGATCCTGGGCGATTGAATTACTGGCAGCATCATGGTAGGCGGCGATCAGCTTCGGTCGTTCGCGAACGGCTTCCGCAAACATGGGGCTACCAGGAAACAGGGTGTGAATGCCCCAGGAGACGAAATCCGGATCCAAACGCAAGGAAAACTCTGCGGTCTCACGAATAGTTTCCGGTGTCTCGCCCGGCAGTCCTACTATCAGATAAGCGACGGTGCGGATTTTGGCCTGTTTGGTCCAAAGGAATGCCTGTTCCACCTCCGCAAGACCGTAGCCTTTCTTGATTCTTTTCAAAATGTCGGAGTTAGCAGATTCCACACCATAGGAAATAAGCCAGCACCCGGACTCACGCATTTTTCGCAATAGTTCCGGAGTAACAAGATCGACACGTGTGGTGCATGACCAAGCAATGGAGATTCCCTTGGCCACGATCAGATCGCAGAACTGTTCGACGCGTTTTCGGTTCATGGTGAAATCATCATCATAGAAATGGATCTCACGCACACCGTACCGACTGATGATTAATTCGACCTCCTCCACCATACGCTGCGGAGATATGCCGCGATACTTCCGCCCAGAAACAGATGACGAGCAGTATGTACACTGATACGGACATCCCCTGCTTGTAATCATGTTCATATAGGCTTTATTTTTGCCGTAAGGCGGATGGGTTGTGTATAGGGAAAGAGGGAAAAGATCGCGAGCAGGAAACTCCAGGACATTCAGATCCTTGACAAAGCCCGAACCACCGGTCGAATGAATAGTTCCTTGGAGTCTGTAGTAGATGCCGGGGATTCCGCTGAAGTCCGTACTCCGGTCACGTATCCGTTCGAGCAACGCCACGAAGGATTCGTCTCCCTCCCCTTGGACTACGAAATCAATGGCCGGAAAATCCCTCAGACACTGTTCAGGCAGTGCCGATGGATGAGCTCCCCCCACCACGATGACTGCATTGGAAACCTTCCGAATCTGTACGATTGTCCGCATAGCCAGCACGAGGTTCGGCGACATGATCGAAACACCCACCACATCGGGAGCCAATGCCTTGACACGTTGGACGACCTCATCGGCAGTCAGTTGTTCTGCCCAGATGTCCAACACTTGCACCGCCCATCCATTCTTCCTCAGACTTGCCGCTAGAAAGGCCAATCCCAAAGGCAGAACCGGGTTCGACGCATTGGATGGCGGGGCGATTAATAAAGTTTTCATGGCATCCCAAACCAAGTGGCAAAGCAACGCTGAACAGAGGTAGGGAAGATTTCGACTCCTCTTAAAAGGGCAACCCAGACGCCCGCAGTCGGCACCAGGATGAAGAGTCTACACGCCCGCAGTCACCGCCCGGCGTATTTTCTTGCGCAAGCGACGTACAGCTTCGGCTTTTTTTCTTCTTTTCTTTTCCGATGGCTTTTCAAAAAATTTCCGCTTCTTCATCTCCCGAAACATGCCTTCGCGGATCATCTTTTTTTTCAACACACGAATCGCCTGATCCACATTGTTTTCGTAAACATCAATCCTCACGAAACATCACTCCTTTATCATCTAATGACGACCCGAAGGCCATCTCTTCAGGGAATTTTTAGGAACCATCGCCCGGTTACGAGAGATTATGGCGGAATAAAAAGCCGGGATGCTAGCGGTTTCCAGCGAAGAATTCAAGCATTTTTGCAGCCAGGAATTGTAACAGCACTCAAAAATCCCCCGAGAACACGCTCCGAGCCTTTCAAATACCTAATTTTTTTAAGAACGACATCATCCCGTTCGAAGGGGGAGCTGTCCGATCATTGGTGACGACATTCATCACCGAAAGCGTCAAACCTTCCGGGTCATGCACCATGAACTTGTCGCTCATGACCGCCTTGACCGCAGCCAATTTGGTCATGGTTTGAACGCACTCATCGCACGAGAGCAGATGTTCGGTTACCGCCCCTACGATGACCGTATCCAGTTCGTTGTCGAGAAAAGCTGAGACCAGCTCAGGGTTGCAAGACATGACGGCCTTTTTAGTAATTGGCTACAGAAGCAATTGATCCATTTCATTTACCATCGATATACTATTTCAAATAGCGCAAAAGCAAGATTTTTTTTGCCTTCTATCAAGAAACCGGGCGCAAATAATGTTTCAGTCGATTGGCAATCTCCTGGCGGGCGCGATAGATACGGGAACGCACCGTGCCAATGGGACACTGGAGCAATCGAGCAATTTCCTCATACGAGTGACCATGGACATCGCGCAAAACGATCACCGTCTTCATCGATTCGGGGAGGGCGGCGAGGGCCTGCTCAAAATTTTTCAACAATTCATCCTGCAAAACAATTTTTTCCGGGGTATCATTATCCCGTAACTGCGGAGCCACCTGATCGACATCGTCCATTTCGACATCATTGTCCAAAGGAGCCCTGTGGGAGGCGATCAAGTGATTTTTGGCAGTATTGGTCGCAATCCGATAGAGCCACGTATAAAAAGCGGCATCGCCCCGAAAAGAATGGAGAGCCCGGTACGCCTTGATAAAGGTCTCCTGGGTCAGGTCACGTACCCTGTCGGAGTCACCGATCAGTCGGGCGATAACGGCGGCAACCTTGCCTTGATATTGGCGCACCAAAACTTCAAAGGCCTTCTGGTCGCCCTTGGCGGCACGGTCCACCAAAATGTGATCGCTGTCACCCACGTTTCAGGTCAACTATATCAGGAGGTTGAGTGGTCTCAAGAGAAAAAGTGCAAAAGCACTGCAGACCATGCTAGACTAAATCAACGGCGAAATCAAAAACTTTTGTAAGAGTGTTCCTTAACCTTCCAACTGCCGGGCCCCCTTGATGAACATGGCCGAAACTCCCAACAAACCAAAACACTATGGTTACCGCGTAGTTTCCGATTTTCTGGTCATCGGAGGTGGTGCTGCCGGTCTGGATCTGTCACTCCGCCTGGCAGAACTCGGCTCGGTACAACTGATCACCAAAACCGATGTCCAGGAATCCAACAGCCGCTATGCCCAGGGGGGTATTGCCGCCGTATTGGATGCCGAGGACCGCTTTGAACTCCACATCGAAGATACGCATCGTGCCGGTGCCGGTCTGTGTCATCAGGACACCGTTCAGTTTGTCGTGGAAAACGGGACCAGGGCTGTCAACCGCTTGATCCAACTCGGCGTCCCTTTCACCCGCACCCCCGAAGGCCCCTGTCATCTCACCCGCGAGGGGGGGCATTCCAACCGCCGTGTGGTCCACTCCGCCGATGCCACCGGCCAAGCCGTCATCCAAACCTTGCTGGCCAAGGTCCAACAACACCCCAACATTGAAATTTACCAAAATCACCTGGCCATCGACCTCATCACCTCGCACAAGGTCGGAAGATTCGCCCCCGATCATCCCAATCGCTGCCTGGGATGCTACACCCTGGATCTGGAAAACGACACGGTCATCACCCAACAAGCCCGTTTCACCACCCTGGCCACAGGCGGTGCCGGCAAGGTTTATCTCTACACCTCCAACCCGGACATCGCCACCGGCGATGGCATCGCCATGGCCTACCGCGCCGGATGCCGCGTCGCCAACATGGAGTTCATACAATTTCATCCAACCTGCCTCTACCACCCCAAGGCCAAATCGTTCCTGATCTCCGAAGCCGTTCGCGGCGAGGGCGGCATCCTGGTATTGGCCGATGGTGACCGCTTCATGGAGCGCCATCACCCGCGCCGGGAGTTGGCCCCACGTGATATCGTCGCCCGTGCCATCGATTTTGAACTCAAACGCACCGGCAACGATTGTGTCTTCCTGGACATCACCGCCAAAGGGGAACACTTCATCCTGGAACATTTCCCCAACATCCACGCCAAATGCCTCGAACTGGGTATCGACATGGTACGGGAACCCATTCCCGTTGTCCCAGCCGCCCACTATACCTGTGGCGGTATCCTGACCAAACTGGACGGCACCACCGATATCGCCAACCTGTTCGCCTTGGGTGAAGTCAGCCACACCGGTCTCCACGGTGCCAACCGATTGGCTTCCAACAGTCTGCTGGAATGCCTGGTGTTCGCCGAAGCGGTGGAACAAACCATCCGCAAGCTATCCGCCGAGGAGGACACCTCCCACTGCATCCCCTTGCCCCCCTGGGACGATTTCGACACCCACCCGTGCGATGAAGCGGTACTCATCTCCCACAATTGGGATGAAATCCGCCGCTTCATGAGCCATTACGTCGGCATCGTCCGTTCCGATTCCCGACTGGCCCGCGCCCGGCGCCGCATCGAATTGCTGCAACAGGAAATCAACGAATACTATTGGAATTGCCGCATCAGCCGCGACCTCCTGGAGTTGCGTAATATCGCCCTGGTGGCGTCGCTGATCATCCGTTCCGCCATTCATCGCAAGGAGAGCCGGGGCCTGCATTACAATAGCAACCATTCCGAACGGGATGACACCCTTTGGGCCAAGGATACCGTTCTACCCATCCATATTTAATAGTCGAATCACCATGGAATATAAAGATGTATTTCAGTTATATGAAAAACTGTATTTTCATGAAATAGACGCAAGAGAAAAGTTAAGCTCGCGATTACAGGCACCACTCGCGTTAATCGTTTCATTGATCGGAACTCTTGCATTCTTTTTACAGAATTACAACCATCAAGACACCTCCTATGCAAGCTATTTATTTGTTGTTCTTATTTTTCTATCCGCTATTGGGTTAACAAGGGCAATTTATACTTTCGTGAGATCTTGGTATGATAATATTTATTTTTTCCTTCCATCTTCCGAAGATACAGAAAGGTACAGGGAACAGCTTATCGAAATTTATAAAGAATACGAACATGGTGAAAAGCTGGCCATGGGTCACTTTTCAAATTATCTCATGAAATATTATATTGAATGCTCATCGAAAAATACTATATGCAATGACAGGAGGTCTATTTTTCTCCATAAAACAAGTACAGCTCTGATTTTCACTGCCCTGTTTATGTTTGCTGCGTTTTTACCCTTCTATTTCGGAGGCTTGAATAAAAACGAAATTAGGAAAGTTACGGAAGTATCGATTGTCAACCCCATTTCGCTAACCGGAGGAAATATGTCGGACCTGCCAAAAGCGGACCAAGCCTATAAAACACCGCCACCGCCACCGCCACCGCCACCATTGCGGCAGATAAGAGAGGGAATTGAAGTCGTTCCACCTAAGCCTTCTTTATCCAACCAAAAAGGAAAATCCGATGGCAAATAATGGGAAAAAAACTACCAATTTAAGTTAATGATCAAACCCTTTTTCCTGCCAGGAAGGGCACCAGCATGGAGACTCATTCTCAATCCATCTGCCGTCGTCTCATCATTCGTGGTCGGGTGCAGGGTGTTTGGTATCGCGCCTCCACCCGCAACCAAGCGGTCAAACACAAACTTTCAGGATGGGTGCAAAACTTGGCGGATGGCAGCGTTGCCGTCCTGGTCAATGGACCGCCGCACGATGTCCTGTCGCTCATCGAATGGTGCCGCCAAGGCCCCCCCGGGGCACGCGTCGAACAGGTGGATATCGAGGAATGCCACGAGCCCTCCCCCTCCCCTGGCTTTGAAATCAAACGCTGACGCCCCCCTCTTGTCCCCTGTTTTGACACGGCATCTTTACCCGACAGACAAAACCGGATAGCATGGTACACTGTTCGTGAAAGTTTAAGGATCCTAAGTATCATGCCTGATTTCGTGTTCCCTGCATCCCCTGCTGGCCGGTCACCACCCGAAGCCCCCCATTACCCAGCCAACCTGGATGGTATCGATATGGCTGAGGGGCTTGCCAACATGGGCAACGATCCAGAATTGTTCCACAAGATGCTCAAAAAAGCCGCTGAACGCTATCCCCTGCTGCAAAAACAATTGGCCAATGCAATGCACATGGGAGACCGGGGCGAAGTTGTTCGTATTCTGCACACCCTCAGAGGTCTGGCGGGAACCATCGGTGCCATGGAATTGCAACAACACGCATCGGCGATGGAAGCCGCCTGGAAACAAACCAGAGCGCCCGCAACCGTTCCAGACAACCTCCAACACGCCTTCCACGCCGCCCTGCAACGAATCCTCAACACTTTGACAATCCTGGCTTGATCCCGGTCACTCCCCGACAAAAAACAACGAAATACGGGGACGAACTGACGGCTCGCAGAAAAGAAATGGGCGATAGCTTGATTATTGCGGCATCACGGGCTATAATCGATGGGTTTAGGTGACGTTATAACACAGATAACCCCTTATTTCTCACGGCGGTGTTTGTCGGTCCCGGTGCTTCTCCTCCCTGGTCTCGAATGCCAGCGATCAAGAAGTTGGACCTGTTTCTTTTGAGAACAACAACCAACCCGTCGGCGGACCAACCGAATCACTTTGGAGCGTATCATGGCAAAATTTTCCATCAAGGAACTTCTGGACGCCGGATTTCATTTCGGCCATCAAACCAAGCGCTGGAACCCCAAAATGGCGCCGTTCATTTTTTCTTCTCGTAACGGTGTCCATATCATCGACCTGCAACAAACCGTTCGCATGTTGCGTGACGCCTACGTCTTCGTGCGCAACCAGGTCAGTAAAGGGGGCGTGGTGCTGTTTGTCGGCACCAAGCGGCAATCGGTGGATATGATCTCGGAAGTTGCTGGAAAAACAGGGCAATATTATGTCAATCATCGCTGGCTCGGCGGCACCCTCACCAACTGGAAAACCATCCAGGACTCCATCCGCCGTCTCAAGGAGATCGAGAAGATGCGCGATGACGGCTCCTGGCAGGCCCTGCCCAAGAAGGAGGTCATGCAGATGGAGCGCCAGAAGGAGAAGATGGAGC
>JADGCN010000061.1 GCA_015228975.1 Magnetococcales bacterium | reverse complement strand
TCCGGCGCGGATGACATCGCGCAGCATGGGATCATTTTTCAGGGATTCCAGGGATACGTCGAAACCCCATTGGCCCGACAGGTCCAGGTTACGGATGCGTGCCAGTCCACCGACGACGGCAACTGCCCAGCGGTATCCCGGGTAGACATGCCACAGGACTTCGCCAATGGCTGCGGCTTGACGTTGTTCAGGGGTCGTTGCTAGGGTCATCATGGTTGCGCTTTCGCTCCTGATTGTTGAGGGCGCGGACGGCGTTGCACAGAGTACTGAGGGCCATTCCGGCTTGCATGATTGGTGTTGGCGGCAAAAAGGGGGGTCGGAGGGGAGGCGTAGTGCCCGTATCATCCTGTTGGTGCGGATTCGGCTGTGGGATCGGGTGGTTGCTCATGGTTCGACGGGGTCTTGGTGACGATGGAGCGATAAAACTTGCGCCCGTTGGAAAATTCATAGGCGACGCTGGGGGGATGCGAACCATCATCGGCCAGTGCGGTGATTTCCCCCCAGTCACACGTTTGCATGGTGGTGTCGGGTTTCATAACATTCCTACATCTTCCGGGTAGCAGGAGGTTTCGTTTTCGTGAAAGGTGGCGATGTTACGGGCATAGGTCAAAGCCAGGGCATCGCCGCAGTCGGGAGAGGAGAGCCCGCGACGTTTCATCATTTCTTTTTTTTCCAGGCGTATTTGTTGTGCCGGGGAGAATCCGTATTCCACGGAGGCGAGTTCTCCTAATAATTCCGGGTCATCGGGGAGTTCCATGCCGCCAACCAGGGCATCGCGCATGCGTCCCCACATTTCGGCGCGCAGGTTGAAATATTTATGTGGTTCGACGGATGCGGCTCCGGCATTGATTTCGATGATGTCGAATCCCAATTGGCGCAATTGATCCACTACCGAACCGCCGATGCCGACACCATCGACAAAGACGGCATGGGGGCGCCATTGTCGGATGACCTGAGCGGCGCGGGCGCTGGTTTGGGTGGTATCGATGCCACGCATTTTGATGAGTGGCAGTAATCTTCTGCCTTGACGGAGGGCAAAGACGGTTTGGTCTTCGCCAAAGCGGGCGACATCGATGCCCATGATACGTGGTTGCCCTTCATAGCCTTGGGCTTTGAAGTGGCGGCAGCGTTCCACGGCCTCCTGGGAAATGAACTGGTTGGTGCCGGAGAGGGGGAACAGACCGCGTATCCGTACCCTGGCAAAGTCGGAATCTTCCCCATAATCATCGATCCACTGGCGGATTTGTTCCTTGTTGGTGAGCCGGCAGGTACGGGAATCGATCTGGCGGGTGATCCATCGATGTTTGAAGCGTCCGAAACAGGCATGAAAGCGTCCGGTGGACAAGGTGGGATTACCAAAGCAGCACCATAAAATTTCGGTGTTGGCATCGGTCATGGCTCCTTCTGCGACTTCCCATACCGAATCGGGAATGGCGGAGGCCTCGTCGAAAAACAGGGCGACCCGTTTGCCTTCGTTGTGCAGTCCGGCGAAGGCTTCGGTATTGCGTTCGCTCCAGGGGACCATATCGATACGCCAAGTTTTTTCAAACTTGGGATCGGCGGAAAAAAGGGCGGTTGCGGTCATGCGAAACAGGTCGCCACCCAAGCAACGACGCCGCCATTTGGCCAGTTCGGCCCAGGTTTTGGTTTTCAACTGATTTTCAGTATTGGCGGTCACCACCCCTTTGGTTTCCTCGAAGGTCATAATGGACCAGAGGATGAGCCAGGCGACCAGTGCTGATTTGCCGATACCGTGTCCGCTGGCGACGGCTACGCGAACGGGTGCCCAGTTGCCGGTTTTGAGGGCTTGGGACAGGGCTTGCAATACATCGGTTTGCCAGGTATCGGGTCCGGTGTGATCGGCAAGGTCACCAGTACCCCAGGGAAAAAACAATTGCACAAAGGCGAGGGGGTCTTTGGAGCAGTCGGCCAACAGTTCGGCCAATTGTTGCTGTAATTCTTCAGGGGTCTCTTCCTTCTTCATGGTTCCTCCTGCGGGCCGACATCAGGCGGGTGGCAAAGTCACTGTCGCTTTTGTGTTCGACGCGGTCGACAAACATCGACAAATGTTTGCCGATGAGTTCTGTCGCCCGTACCGCAGCGGTGAATTGGCCCGCTTCGGCTGCTTCGTCGCGCAGCCGGAGCAATTCTTTCAGGATGCGTTCCGGTTGAATGGTGTTCATGATTTTTCCGTGATTCGGGAGAGCAGGCCGATGACCAGGAGAGCGGCGATTACGGCCAGTATGGAGACCACTACGGCCCAGAATGGATAGCTCATTGGTGGTTGCCTTGTTTTTTTCAGTTATCGGGATGGCGGCGTTGCCGTTCGCGATTTTCCCGTCTTTCGTGGGCATCCAGTTTGTCCAGGATGGCATCCAGTTTGGTGGCGGCCACGGCTTGGGATTGTTCCACGGTGCTGAAGCGGTCGTGAATGACCCGGATATCTTTGTCAAAGGTAATGATTTGTCGTTCGTGGCCGCTGATGCGCTCGCTGTATTCCCCGGCTTTCAGGGATACGTTCAAGATCAGGCTGCCCAAGGCGATGAGGACGCCCAACATGCCTGAGAGGCTCCAGCGAACCCAGGGGGGAACACCCAGATGACGTTGGCTGTCACGAAAGTCGGCATATTGGGCTTCCAGGAGGGTGCGGATTTTGGCGATATCTTCGGCGCTCATGGTTTTAGGTCCAGTCAGATTGGGTGGGGGGGCATCTGAATACCAGAAAGTCGGGAAGTGGGATCCCTTCCGCTGGCGTTTGGCTTGAGGTGTGGCGACAAGGTTACGGTTTTGGTTGTGGCCCTGTGTTGTTACAGGTTGTCTGTTGCAAGCTGAGGTAGAAGAGGGCACACGGACTGAATGCGGTCTGTAGCGGACCACAAAGCGAGGAGAACATTGGCAACGGAACAGGTTTGGTTCAGGGGGGCGTGTTCGGAGGTTGCGAATTTAAAGAGGAGAGGCTCAAAGGTGTGTAACCTTGTGGCCGATCATCGACGCAATTCGCCATCGTTGGTAACTGTATACCCTGTTTTGCGGGGGCAGTCAATATATTTTTTTGTGCATGTTAATTTTTTTCCGGAGGCAATTTTTTTTTACGTTTCATTGCAGGTCGGATATTCAGCGCGCCAAGCATCGACCATACGTCACCACGGCGCATGTCAGCTTGTAATCCCCGGGTGTTCCTCCAGTTGGTCAGAAGTTCTCGAACGCATCATCGGCATGGGGAGCTGATCCCATATGCAAATCAGCGCCACCAGATTTGCTCCCGATGGCTGGTGGTTTATTGGAGGAGTATTTTTGTGTGTGTTCGATACGAGGGCGGGAACTCTTTACATGCTTCGGTTGCCGTTTGGTTGCACCGACCTGATTACCGATTTTAAAGAACGAGACGGACTGATTCATCAAATCGGCTTGCGCGCTCATCTCTTCGGATGTAGCAGCCAACTCTTCGGATGTGCCGGCATTTTGTTGAACCACCGTGTCCAGATTTTGAACCGATTTTTCAATTTGTGCAATACCCTCACGTTGTTGTCTGCTGCATTCCGCAATACCCCGAATACGTTCTGCCGTTTCTTGGATGTCAGGGACAAGTTTTCCAATAATCGTACCCGCTTGTTCTGAAATTTGGACACTGGAACTTGAAAGTTGACTGATTTCCCCGGCAGCGACCTGGCTGCGTTCTGCAAGTTTTCTCACCTCTGCAGCCACAACGGCGAAACCTTTGCCATGTTCGCCGGCTCTTGCGGCTTCAATAGCGGCATTCAAGGCCAGCAGATTGGTCTGCCGGGCGATTTCTTCGATGATGCTGATTTTCGAAGCGATTTCCTTCATGGCCAGGACAGCCTCATTGACAGCCTTGCCCCCTGCTGCGGCGTCATGAGATGCCTTCATGGCGAGGGTCTGTGTTGTATTGGAGCTGTCTGTGTTCAGTTGGCAACTGCCCGTCATTTCTTTCATGGCCAACATGGTCGTTTCCAAGGAAGACGCCTGTACGGTAGCGGACTGGGCCAGACCTTGAGCGGCATCCGACAGTTGTTGGCTTCCCTGGTGGACTTCGGTAGCCGCCACGGTAATCTGCCCGATGATTTCGCGGAGTTTACCCATGGTTTCAGCAAGCCCGCTGGCCATGAGGCCCACTTCGTCATTTTGGCGAATATCGGTAGTTACAGTCAGATCGCCACGTCCGAACTCTTGTGTCATCCGGTAGAGAGCGTTAAGCGGACCTGTAATGTTCTTGCTTATGAAGAATGATAAAAAGAAGCCAACAATAAAAGTGATTGCGCTGATAGCCATAGCCAGCCTGATATTGGCTTGGGCCGTGGAGGTGGCTGCCGCGACCAATGACTCCAAGTCTGAGGAAGATTCTTTGGTGATTCCATCGACAACGGGTTCAAAGGCGCGTACCGCATCCTCCATTTTTCCGAGGCTTTCGATGTTTTCTTTTTTCTTGGCAACCAATGTCTGAAAGGTGTTCAGGTATTGAGTGCTGGTGTTGACCAACGTACCCCTATCAGAATCTGCAATAGTGAAAGCGTTGAATTGTTTGATGAGGAACTCCGTTTTCTTCACCACGCTATCCGAATATTTTGCATCCCCACGCAATAGGTAGTCTTTTTCATCCTTGCGGATTTCAAGATAAATTTTTGCAAGTCCTGGAATATAGCGGGTTTTCAGAATGGCTTCAATGTCATGGGCGATCGAGCGAACTTTCTCAGAACCTTCTATGGAATTATCAGGCGGAAGCACTGTAAACGCCTTGAAACTGGACAGGTACTGCTCACCTTTCGTTGTTAGTTCCTTTTTTATTTCTTCAGACAGCGTGGAACGGGAGACTTTATCGGTGAATTGTTTGAAATGTTCTTCCAATAAGGCGATGTGTTTCGGATTACGTTGGAGTTGAAAATCTTTCTCAGCACGCCGCAACTGTAACAGAGAGACATAAATTTCCTCAGTATCATAATTTTTGATCAACTTTTCCAATGCATGGGCACTTTCGCGAAATTTTCCCTGGAGGCCGGATTGATGATCAACACCTGCTTCTATTTCGCGTTGGGCCATATTTAAAAAAGCAGTTAAATATTCTCCCGCTTTTATTTTGATCTGTTCGTCCAGTTGGGCGCTGGAGGTATCCTGACTTGCCAAAGATGCTTTAAGCATCTCATCAGCAAGTTTTATCATGTTGCCAATCCATTTCTTGACGTTCTCTATTTCTTTCGTATCCTTGCGCAGCATGAAATTGATTTCTGCCTTTCGGACTTCCAGCATGATGATAGTCAGGTTCAAGGCGTTGGACTTTTCCGCTTCTGCCCGATCCAGGACATCCTCTTTGAATGTTTTCATGGTTTGTATCAGGGTGCCATGGTAAAGCGCGACCACTCCAAAGAGCAGAACGCCCATCAGGCCGAAGCCAACCCCAATTTTCATGCTGATCTTCAGGTTTTTGAAACTGCTTGATATGGACACGTTAAAGAACTCCGATCAAACTAAAAAAAAGAACCTGCGCGCTGGCTACAATCAACGGTTCCTCCCCTTTGCAGGCATTTCCACCCCGAATGGGCATGAGTACAATGCATTTTGAGAGAAAAAAAGTCAAATGCAAAATCACGGGAAGGGGATGAATGAAATATGCTAATATTTTATATTGATTTCAATATCTTTGCGAAGCCTTTCATTTCCCCTCCCACGGTGGGAGAGGGGAAATGGGAACAAAGAAGGAGGGGGGACATCAATGGTTACGCTGTTTCAGGTTTGTTCTTTGTCATTCAAATTTTTTTCCAGTTCCTTCAAGGCTTTAGATTCCAAAGAATTGAGTGTTGCTTCCATATGGGTAAAGCGGTCACGCCAGGTGTCGCGCCATGTTTTTTCGTCGATGCCAATGTGTTTGGCAACATCACGCCCCGATCTGGCGCGGCGAATGCCGGTTCCCTGACACGTCGGACACGTACGAAACGGGTGTTTTTTATCTCGGGTGCGTAGCACTGTCCTGCCGTCGATTTCGTGTCCGCCGCAACGATGGCAGATGCCCGGATCGATCCAGTCGCGTACAACCAGTTCCATCATTCGTTGGGCGCGACGTGGATCCTGGGTGCCCCAATGTTTTGGCCAGAGTTCCTGCAGTGCCCACCACAGCAAATCTTGCCAAAATTGACTTTCCCCAGCCCACTTGACGCGAATCATCAACGATTGCAACGGATCTTTGGGCAGGGCACCGGCAACATCATCCCAGCTCAGTAGGGGTTGGCTGCCCGATACGGTATCGGCATAGCGGGTGATACGGGTGGATAGACGTGTCAATGCGCGTTTTGGGTCCATGCGTACTCCTGTTCAGTGCAACTTGGTGTGTGTTGGTGGGTGGCTGCCTGTGAGTGGTCAGACGTTAACCGGCCTTGATCATCGTTTCGTCCGTGCCGACTCATTCTGGATTCCCGCTTTCGCGGGAATGACGAAAAAATCTCCTGAGATTGCAGTCGTTTGTCATTCCCGCGAAAGCGGGAATCCAGACGGAGCCGAAGCATCTTCCATGCGCTTTGGCCGAAACGATGATCAAGGCCTCTAAGGTGAAACGCCCCTGAAACCGAGAACTGTAACGTCATCACGCCGCGACTGTTCCCCTTGATGTTCCAAGAGGGCTTGTTTGATATGATCGCCATGGTCCCGGATTGGCGTTGAATACAAGGATTGAACCAATTCCATGAAACGGCGCTTGCCAAAACCACAACGCGACTTGGAACCCACTTGATCGATCAGTCCATCTGAGGTCATATAGTAACACCAGTCCGGACGCAATTCCAAATGATGGGTGGTGAAGCGGACATTACGCTGGATTCCGCGATAGCCGATCCCCGATTTATCGCCCTTGATCTCCCTGATACTGGTGCCGTCAGCGACAAACAAGGAAAATCTCGCGCCGCTGAAAGTCACCGTATGCTGATCAAAATTTAAAAAGCAGGCTCCCAATTCCAAGCCATCATTGGAATCCCCCCCTTTCTGGTCCTGTCCCATGGAAACCTGGATCAATTGGTGAATGCGTTGCAGCAGGATGGCGGTGTCGCCCGGTGGAGACTCCAACAAAGCCAGGTCCAGGGCGCCATTGGCGATCAGGGTCATGAACGCCCCGGGCACCCCATGTCCCGTACAGTCTCCCAGCAACAACAAAGAACCGGAAACCCAAGGGCGATACCAATACATATCCCCCCCGACGATATCCCGAGGCTCCCAAATGACAAAATGTTCGGGAATTTCCGCTTGTAACAGCCAATCAGGAACCAGAATGGAATGCTGGATACGACTGGCATATTGGATACTACTGGAGATATGATTCAGTGCTTCTTTTAATTTTTCCTCTGCGATTTTACGCTGGGTAATGTCTTCCTTGTTGGCCACATAGTGGACAATCCGGCCATTATCATCACAAATAGGGGAAATGGTTGTAGACTCCCAATACATATCTCCATTTTTCTTGCGATTCAACAATTCACCTTTCCATGAAAGCCCTTTTTTAATGGTCTCCCATAAGGTTTGAAAGATCTCCTTGGAAGTGTTTCCGGATTTTAAAATTCTGGGATTCTGGCCAATTACTTCTGCCGTAGCATAGCCACTGATACAGGTAAAAGCGGGATTGACATACTCAATATTGGCATCGGGATCTGTAATGACGATGGAGATCGGACTTTGCTCCACAACACTGGACAAGGTACGAATCTCCTGTTCCGCTTTTTTGCGCGCCGTAATATCGGTGCAAGTACTGACAAAGCCACCCTCGGGCAACCCTCCTCCCTGAATCTCCAAGATGGTCCCATTGGGGCGAATACGCTCCAACTGATGATGAGAACTATCGGCGATTGTCGCTTTGAAGTGCTGATACATCGTGTCGGGATCACAAGGACCAAACTCACCCTGCTGTGCTTGAAAGCGGATAAGATCCAGAAAGGTACTGCCCGGATAGGTCAAAAAATCCGGTATTCCCATCATATCACGAAATTTATTATTACATAGAATCAACCGTAATTGGCTATCGTAAGCAATCAATCCTTGTTGCAAGTTGGCAATCACGATTTCCAAAAGCTCTGTTTTACTTGCCAATTCTTTTTGCACATACAAACGGGCAAGGGTCTCATTTTTCTTGGCGGAAAAATTTGTCAATGCAACAAACAAGGCTCCATACAATATAAAAGACAACAAAGAGAACAGCACAAACAGCTCAACCTTACGTCTTTGCGGCAACCAATTATCCGGATCCTCCAGCAACAGCAAGGTCCAATTCCCCAAGGGATCGTCCCAACTGATGGGGACTTTGGCCATTGCATACATTTTGCTCTGGAACCTGGCTTGATCGCCAATAATTTCCAGGTCCAGTGGTAGCGGTGCCTGTGTGGTGAACAGATTACCAAATTGCTTGAACTGGTTGAGTTCCGCCTGTGTCGTTGGTGTAATGGCACGGGCGACACGAAATAAATTGTCCGGCACATTCGCGCCAAAAACTACCCCTTGAGGGGAAAGGAGTAGTTTGTGTCCACTTTGAGCTTGTAGCAAGCGATCCAAGGCATCCGGTTTGATACTGATTGCCAACACCCCAACAACATCCGTATGGTGGATATGATGCGCGTAGATTGGCACTGCAAAATAAAAAGCCCTTTCTCCAGTCGTTGTGCCAACTGCGGGATAGACCAGGGGAGAACCTTTGATAGCCTGTTTAAAATAGGGGCGGAAACTGATATCTTTTCCAGTACCCGAGGGTTTACCCGCTCCCGCCCAATAGGCAACCATGACCCCCTTGTTATTGGCAACGAGGGCATTGCCAGCGTTGTATTCATGAACAATCGCCTGCAAAACTTCCAACGCCTCTGGCGCATCGGGATTTAATTCGCCTGAAGCAACTTTTTTTATCGCATCGTTCAGGAGTCCCGCCAGAATGGCACCACCCATCACCTGACTGTTAATCGTTTGATTATCAAAAGCAATCTTTTGCTGTCTCGCGGATTCCACAAAATCTTTATATTCTTTGGTTTGAACAAATTCCTCATAAGCCGCGAGGGTTCCGGCCCCCGTAACAATGGCCAGGATGAATACGACCACCCAGGACGACAACGATTTCGTTCTGGCACTCAAATTAAAGATTTTCATAAGCCCTGGCACGATGCCACCCGGTTATTCCACACAATCAATGCCTCCCCATGCACTTGGGTCATTGCGGTGGACTTTGCCAATCCTCATAACGCCCCTTGACAGTGGGCTGTGTCAATCGGCTCTTGGGAACGGCGAAATCATGCACCGCATAAACGTGGCCATCAAAGCGGACGATTTTGGCCGAAACGTAAACGAAATCCTGAACAACGGAATACGTCCCCACCAAAATGGCCTGGGCATTGTGTTGACGACTGATGGCAACCAAATCCCTGGATAGAGCCAATTCGCCTCCCGGTTGGGAACGGACGTACAGTTTTTCCCGCAATTTGAGTTCTATGAAGTTAAAACCTTTTTGTGTCAGGCGCGAGGCCATCTGCTCCGCGACCAATCGACCGAAGGTTGACGTTTTTTCAATGTTGTCCAGTTCAACAAAACTGGCAACCAGCAGGGATTGATCGGACCGCAATGGGTGCAAGTGTGGCTCTACGCTGCCATGGCCTAAATTATAAACGAGCTGATCAGCCGCCGGATAGGTATAGTCGATGAGCGAAGGTTGGAGGAAATCGTAGGTGCAACCGGCCAACAGCCATGAGACCACCAACATTGAAAATATTTTTTGCCACCCTGATGGTCGGGACAGGGTTTTCAACTGACGATCACGATCCATTTTTACACATCCCCATGATTGGTGCCTGCGGAGGCCTTTATGCCATTTTTCCATCGTTTCCCCAGGAAGGGAAAACACGTCATGTTGACCCGATTGACTGTCCTGACAAAAAAAATATCCAGGCCAGCATCGCCAACATCGCCTTTTCGCCTAGCCTACCCCGATTTTGCTTGAGACTCAATATCGTCCCGTAACAGATGCCATTTCCCACAACAAAATAATTTATCGAAGGCTAAATTTTGCCCCTATAAAAATTTCCCCGGCAACTGCCGAACTGTTTCACCTTCCCATCGTCCCCCGGTCGATGTTAAAGTTAACGTGTTTTATAACATGCTGTAAATAAATAAATTTTTTTTAAGTTCTTGTTTTGCTGGAGGTTACGGCTCATGGCCGTCAGTGCCCCGAAATCAATGCCCCTGAATCTGGAAGAGATCCAATTGCAACCTGCTTCCTTGGATATTTGGGACCATAAATATCGACTCAAAACACATGACGGTCGACCATTGGACATGACCCTTGCGGATACCTACCAAAGGGTGGCGCGGGCATTGGCCGATTGCGAAGATCCCGCTGTTCGCGATCATTGGTATGACAAATTTTTCTGGGCATTGCAAAATGGTGCCATCCCCGCCGGTAGAATCATCTCCAATGCCGGGGCACAGGCATCCAAACCTGCGACCTCGACCATCAATTGTACCGTCTCCGGCATTGTTGAAGATTCCATGATCGGGATTCTCGACAAAGTCCGAGAGGCGGGTCTCACTCTGAAGGCGGGCTGTGGCATCGGCTATGAGTTTTCCACATTGCGTCCGCGAGGTGCCTTTGTAGCCGGAGCGGGGGCCAGCACATCCGGTCCCCTCTCCTTCATGGATATTTTTGACGCCATGTGTCGCACCGTTTCTTCGGCGGGTGGACGCCGTGGTGCGCAAATGGCCACTTTTGACATTGCTCACCCCGATATTCGCGACTTCATCCGCGCCAAAAGGGAAGACGGTCGCCTGCGCCAATTCAACCTGTCGTGTCTGATTACCGACGATTTTGTGCAAGCCGTCAAAAATAACGATGACTGGGATCTGGTATTTCCCGCCAATGCCAGGGAAGTCGCGGATCCAGAGATTCGCACCCTTTATCGTCCCTGGCCGATACGAACCGGGTATCACACCAACGATCGCGGCGAAGTCGCGTGTCGGATTTACGCAACGATTCCGGCGCGACGCTTGTGGGATCTCATCATGCGATCCACCTACGATTTTGCGGAACCCGGCTTTATACTCATTGATAAAGTCAATGAAATGAATAACAACTGGTTTTGCGAAACGATTCGCTCCACCAATCCCTGCGGTGAACAGCCCCTTCCCCCCTATGGGGCCTGTCTGTTGGGGTCGGTCAACCTGACCATGTTTGTCAAAAATCCCTTTACCAACAACGCAAGCTTCGACTTTCCCAAATTTCGCGATGTGGTTGCCGTTTTCACCCGCATGATGGATAACGTGGTGGCGATTCATGGCCTGCCCCTGAGCCAGCAAGGGGAGGAATTGCTCAGGAAGCGTCGGCATGGCATGGGATTTTTGGGGCTTGGTTCCAGCATGGTCATGCTGGGAATGACCTATGGCGATGACGAATCCGTCCGCTTTACCGAAGATGTGGCCCGGGAGCTGGCGGTCACCGGTTGGCAGGTGGGTGTGGAGTTGGCCAAGGAAAAAGGGCCGGCACCCATTATGGAAGAGTTGTTTGAAGTCACCCCGGCCATGCTGGCCCTGCGACCGCAAATGGGTACTGATGGTCACGCCGCAGGTGACAAACTGCCGGGAAAGGTACTTTTGGCCCATTACAGCCACTATTTACAACAATTTCCGGAAAAACTGCGGCAAAAGATTGCCGAATCGGGATGCCGGTTCACGCATCATTCCTCCATCGCCCCCACCGGAACCATATCCCTCTCCTTGGCCAATAATGCCTCCAATGGCATCGAACCCAGTTTTTCCCATAAATACAGCCGCAACATCATTCGCCAAGGGAGGAAAACCAAGGAAAAAGTCGATGTCCTGTCCCACGAATTGTATTGTTATCGTGCATTGATCAATCCTGATGCCGATCCCAACGCCATGGAAACGGAAAATCGCCTTCCCAGACAGTTCATCGACACCAGTGCCATTGCGCCCGAAGCACACATCAACATTCAGGCCGCCGCACAAAAATGGATTGATTCCTCCATCTCCAAAACCATCAATGTGGCAAGCGATTTCCCTTTTGAAAAATTCAAGGAAATCTATCTGTATGCTTATGAAAAGGGCTTGAAAGGGTGTACGACCTTTCGTTTCAACCCAGCGGCTTTCCAAGGCGTATTGGTCAAACAGGAGGACTTGGCAACTACGCTGTATCGTTTTGTTCTGGACGATGGCGAAGTCATCGAATGCAAGGGAAATGAGGATATTGAATATGACGGTGAAATTCATACTGCCGCTAATCTGTACGATGCCCTTAAAGAAGGGTACTACGGAAAGTTATAGTTTATTCAGCAGAGGGGAGTGTTGAAGGCTGTGAAAATTGACAAGAAAATCGTAGGTTTTGATGTCGTGTCGCAAAATACCGAAACTAAACGGGAATCGCCGGCGCAAAAAACGGAAATCGCGGAAAACAGCGCGGATATCATCCTGATGCAACCGGTGCTGAAGCGGCCGACCGAATTGGAGGGGTCCACCTATCGCATACGCACCCCCCTATCCGAACACGCTTTGTATGTCACCATCAATGATATCATGGTGAATGGCAAACAACGTCCGTATGAGATTTTCATCAATTCAAAAAATATGGATAATTTCTCATGGATTGTTGCCTTGACGCGAATTTTATCAGCCGTATTCCGGCATGGGGGGGATCCGACATTTCTCGTCGAAGAATTACGTTCGGTATTTGACCCCCGGGGTGGCTATTTCAAGCCTGGTGGCAAGTACATGCCCAGCCTGGTTGCGGAGATTGGTGAATGCATTGAAAACCACCTGATAAAAATTGGCCTTGTTCAACCCCCTGAGATTCCCCAGGAATTGACTGACAAGCGCGAAAAAGCCCAGTCCATAGGTATTGCCGGTGCCAATCAATGCCCCAAATGCAACCAGATGTCCGTTGTGCGTTTGGACGGATGTGATACCTGTCTGGAGTGTGGGTATTCCAAGTGCGGTTAAACCACAACCAACGCGGGATACGTAGTTTTCCTGCGTCATCCCATTGTTTCCCAGCCGGACTCCCCTCGCCTGCCGGTCGACTGTCAAGTCTCAGGAGAGTCCGGCCACGTCTTCCAACAATGCGGCCAACGCCCGTGCCCCTTCAAAGCGGGAATATTTTCTGACCCGCTCTTCCGAGGTTATGTTTGGCTGGTTGCGCAGTATTTCCTGTAAGAAGGGGATCAAAGCTGCTGCAATGGCTTGGCGATCCTCAAGGGGGGCGCAGTGGGGAACGCCACAGTCGTCCAATATCTTCCTGGAATCCCCCGATTGTCCCACCAGTGCGAACACAGGCCGCCCGGAACGCAAATATTCAAACAATTTAGCCGGGATCAACCGGTCAAAGGCCTCTCCCTGAAACAACAGCAAACCATCCATGCCCACCATTTCCAGCAAGCTGTCGCGGTACGGTAACGTGGGCAAGAGAACCACGCTCTCTTGCAATTGCCGCTCCTGAATCATGGCCTGGATCTGGGCATCATGACCCGAAGCACGCAACATCACCTTGAGTTTGATTCCCGGACCATCCGGGCTGTCCGGGGGGGATAGAAAACCCTGTTTTTGAAGATCGATCAGGGCATCCAGGAAGGCCGCCGGGTTTCTCTCTTCCGGTCCCAGGTACAAGGTACCCGAATGCAGCAGGGAAATCGTACGATTTTTCAGCCCGGGTTTTGCCGCCAGTGCCCGAACGATAGCGGGATCGTTAAAAACTTCTTCGTCATAGCCATTGGCGATGACAAGCCATTTGTTGGCAGCAATATCGGGATATCTTTGGCTCAAGAGTTCTTTAAGTCCCGCTGTCGTCACCACAATGCGATGGCACCGTTTGAGAACCCGGGCCTCAAGCCTGACAAACAATTTACGGAGGCTGGGGTCCAGTGGATGGCGGCCCAGGACCATGGGATCCCGCAAATCCACGATCCAGGGACGACCCGACCAGCGGGACAGGAGCCAGCCGATCAGCAAGGACGTGGCAATGGGATAGGTACTCCAAATCATTTTTGGTTTATGCTTCCAGATCAACCACAATCCAACCGGCAGTGCCGTCACCAGCCATGTCACCCAACGGTCGGGCAGGGCGAGCAATCTGGTATAGCGTCCTTTGAAAGACAAGTGTCTGGCGGTATCCAGGGCCCAGGGACGGGCGACGGTCACCCCGGGCAAATCTTCAGCCCAAACCTTGCTGTCCTGTTCGTAGGCCATGGGATGGACGGTCAAGATCAGTGGTCGCCAGTTCAACTGGGGCAAATACCTGGCAAATCCCACAATCCTCTGGGTACCACTGGCTTGTGCCGGTGGGTAGTGGTAGGCGACCATCAGTACGGAGCGTGGCATGGCCGCTTGACCCGATGGGCTTTCCCGACAGGAGGTATCCTTGTTATCCAACCACGGCCCCCATCTGGAAAATGGGCATGTACATGGCCACCACCAGACCACCGATCAACACGCCAAGGATAACCAAAATCAAAGGTTCCAACAGGGCTGTCAGGTTATCCACGGCCCGATCCACCTCCGCTTCGTAAAAATCGGCAATTTTACTCAGCATGATTTCCAGGTTGCCCGTTGATTCCCCGATATTGATCATTTGCACCACCATGGCGGGAAATATATCGCTTTGGCTTAAAGGTTCGGTAAGGGACAATCCTTGTGAAATGGAGGCTTTGGATTTGGCGATCACCTCTTCGACGACTTTATTGCCGGCTGTTTTGGCAACATTGTCCAGACTTTCCAATATGGGGGTACCGGCAGCGATCATGGTGCCGAATGTTCGGGCGAATCGGGCTATGGCCGACTTGCGCAGGATCATGCCGAATACAGGTAATTTAAGGGACAATTTATCCGCCTGGTAATGAAACGGCGGACTGTTTTTATACATGTATTTAAACGAGTGGATAGCCGCGCCAATGAGAAACACCAAGATATACCAATTTCTTTGCGTCCATTCCGACATGGCGATGACGATACGTGTTGGTGCCGGTAGCTGCGCCCCGAAATCTTTAAACAATGCGGCAAACGTGGGGACCACGAACACCATCAGCACCCCGGTTATGATAAAGGCGATGGAAATCACGGCGATGGGATAGGTCATGGCCGACTTGACCTTGGCCTTGAGCATCGCCGCCTTTTCCTTGTACACCGACAGTCTATCCAATACCGCTTCCAAGATACCCGATTGTTCGCCCGCCGACACCAGATTGACAAACAATTCGTCAAACATTTTAGGTTCTTTGAGCAGGGCCTCGGTCAGTGAGGTTCCCGATTCGATATCTTTTTTGACCCGGGTGGTAATTTCTCGGACGGTTATGTTTTCCGCGCCCCGGGATGAGAGATCAAAGCAGGTCACCAGGGGCAAACCCGCGCCAACCATGGTCGCCAATTGCCGGGTAAAGATAACGATCTCCATTTCGGTCACCTTTGGCTCGCCAAACAAGGGCTTTTTTTTGACCACTTTTTTGACCGTAATGCCAATAAGCCCTTTTTTGCGGAGATTTGCAGACACTTCGCCGGTATCTTCCGCTTCCATTTCGCCGGTTTTTCTTTCACCCGACTTTGTTTTGGCTTCCCACTTGTAGAGATCCATGGCCAACCTCCCAACCCGTGCCCAAACGAACGACTGCCCCGCAACCCGATCATCCCCAACGCGCCTGTTACTTAGCCTGATACTTACTTGTACACCATTTTTATTATTTTTGCCCCTCTCCCATGGTCACCGCACCTCGAATTTCACAAACCATAGCCCGCATGCATCCCGAAACTTGGAGTGAACACCGGGAAAATGTTTTTTTTTGCCAGTCTGTGAGCTACAGCTCTTGACCTGGGCACCATTTTTTTTTACCTTGATTGGCTCACTCAATCCAGCGTCATGATTGGTTTGGGATCTTTTCCTTTGGATTTCTCTATTTATCAGGCAATAAAATGAAGAGAACTTTTCAGCCCAGTGTCCTTCGTCGTAAAAGAACCCATGGTTTTCGCACAAAAATGTCCACCCGCTCCGGTCGCCAGGTTCTCAGCCGCAGACGCTTCAAGGGGCGCAAAAGGTTGGTCAATTCCTGATACCCGTGCCTTTCCAACGACTTGACTAAAGAAACCAAACCTTTCGGATTTCCGCCGACGGCCCGGTTGCATTGCAGTCGCGAGTTCAAGCATGCAACCGACCAGGGTAAAAAGATTCACACCCCCTTGTTCCTGGCCTTTTTTTGCAAAAACGGCCTGGATTGTTCCAGACTCGGGGTGACCGTCAGCAAAAAAGTTGGCCAAGCCGTCACCAGAAATCGAATCAAGCGCTGGTTGCGGGATTATTTCCGCCACCGGCAAGCCAGGATGGCCGAACATTGGGACGTTGTCATCATAGCACGAATCAAAGCCAATGCGGCATCTCGTGGTGAGTTTGACCGTACCCTTGATTCTGTTTTCCGCTCCTTGTCGTCGTCGCGCAGGTAGTGGTTGTGCCCTTACAGTTGACCGGAACCCCCGTGAAAAGCATTTGCATCGGACTCATCAGGTTTTACCAATTGTTCCTTTCGCCGATTTTGCCGAGGTCGTGCCGGTTTTGGCCAACCTGTTCAGAATATGCCCTTGAATCCATCTCCAGATATGGTATTTTGCGCGGCGGATGGCTATCCTTGAAAAGAATTGGTCGATGCCATCCTTTCCATCCCGGCGGATTGGATCCCGTACCCTAACCCTTTAAAGCGCAGGTCTCCTATGGACCAGAGAACCCTCCTGGCCATCATACTGTCACTATTGTTGGTGGTTGGCTATCAGTCGGTTATGGAAATTTATTTTCCACCACCAGAGGGGGCGGTTATCCAAGCCGTCGAGGGTGAGGCCCCTTCAACCGTCAGCCCGGATCGGGACAAAGAAAAAAATACCAAACCTCCGGCCCAATCCGCCAATTCCGCTGGCGATGTTTCCGTTGCCAAATCGCAAGCCCCCCTGCCTGCGGTCGCCTCCAGTCCGCTGGATAGTGCCAATGAACCTTTTGCACCGTTCAAAACCGATTTGATCGAGGGTCACGTATCTCTCAAAGGGGCTACGCTTTCCGATATTAAATTTTTAAAGCATGTGACCCAACTCCCCCCAAACAGCCAACCCATCCATTATCTCACGCGTCACGGAGCGGAATTTTTCTTTAACGAATCGGGGTTTCTAGCCAATCAGATCAAAATTCCCGATCGCAATACCGTTTGGAGTCTGGCCAAACCGGACAAGGATGCGAAGGCCAACGCCATCCACCTTTTCTGGGACAACGGGCAGGGAATGGTTTTTGAAAAATTCATCACCCTGGATGCGTCAACCTATTTGTTCACTGTCGATGACCGTGTTACCAACAACACCGACGCCGCAGTTGAATTGCATCATTATTCGCATTTCGTCCGTGTCGAACCGGCACCAGAGCCCAGCAACAATGCCGCCCCGACTGATTTTCAGGGACCCATGGGATTCCTGGACGGGAAACGGGTCCAGCACCCTTATGAAGATTTACGTAAACTCGATGTCCACGACACCGCCGCCAAGGGGTGGGCCGGGTTTTCCGACAAATATTTTTTAGCCGCCCTGATCACCACCGATACAAACAAAAAACGTTTCTACTTTGATTTTGATAATCCGGCGCACCGTGTCGGCAATGTCTCAGACAAACAAAATATCGCGCCAAAATCCCAATTCACCCGCTCCATGCTGTTGTACATCGGACCTAAAGAAATTAAGGTTTTAGAGCATGTCGGACACGATTTGGAACGCTCCATCGATTACGGCTGGTTCCATTTCCTGGCAGTCCCGCTGGTCGAACTATTGCTGGTTTTTTACGGCTTTTTGCACAATTTCGGCTTGGCCATCATCTTTTTGACCCTGGTCATCAAGGCGCTCTTTTACCCGCTGGCCAACAAAAGCTATCGTTCCATGAACGAAATGAAAAAATTGCAACCCAAGGTTGAGGAGTTACGTAAGCTCTACGCTGATGATAAACAACGCTTGAATGAAGCGATGATGAAATTGTATCAGGACAACAAGGTCAATCCCTTGGGGGGATGCCTGCCCATTGTCGTGCAAATTCCAGTATTTTTTGCTTTGTACAAGGTTTTGTTCTTATCGATCGAGATGCGGCACGCACCGCTTTTTCTGTGGATACAAGACCTGTCCGAAAAAGATCCCTACTATGTATTGCCCATTTTGATGGGTATATCGATGTTTATTCAGTCCAAGCTCAACCCGGCACCAGCCGATCCGATCCAGGCCAAGGTCATGACCTACCTGCCTCTCGTCTTCACCTTTCTCTTCCTGACGTTTCCATCGGGATTGGTACTCTACTGGCTGGTCAATAATATTCTCTCCATTATCCAACAAAGCTATATTGCCAAGAATAATTAGTGGGTTGGCAAAGCTGAATTGACGGGTGGAGATTCCGCAGTTTGATCCTCGCATCCCGGGTCCCACTACCGGACACTTTTTGGGTTAGCCATGCCTTAACATCCTGGAATAGTTCCGTTTTCCCATATCAGGCTTTTGG
>JADGCN010000060.1 GCA_015228975.1 Magnetococcales bacterium | reverse complement strand
CCCGCTTTCGCGGGGATGACAATAACTGCACATTCCAAGATAGCTGCGGTTTAAGGATCGGTTCTGGAATATCGTTGGAGAAACGGGGGGGCTATGACTGTTATTCGCTTCATCTTGATATGCATTCTGGGGCTGGCTGTTTTTCCGGGGGGCATGCCGCTGCTGAGGGCGTATGGGGACACCCTGCGCATTGCGGGTTCATCGACCATGCAACCCATTGTTGTCGAGATCGCCAAAATCTTTACAGAAAAATTTATCGACCATGTACTCACGGATGGGCAGAAAGTGGTGGCGGCGCACCGTTTCCTGCCCATCTCCGGCGGAAGTGGTCCATGAAACGTTTGGCCTCTCTCCCCATTTTTCATGGCATCGGGAGAAAATTTTTCAATTGGGTGCTACTCCTCTCCCTGTTACCACTGGGAGCGTTGGGTTGGTTGGGTTTCAGCGCAGCACGCAACGATCTCGCCGAGTCTGCGGAAAAACTGTTGCAAACCTCGCTCACCTTCAAGAGCAAACATATTGGTGAGATTTTCGCCACCGATTTGCGGAATCTGAGTTTGCTTGCCAATAACCAAACCACGATTCGCTATCTCGTGGCTTTGAAAAAATCCTTGCATGCCAGTGGACTTTCTCCGAATGCTTTTGTCAAAAGTTTTGACTGGCTGGCATTGCAAACGGAATTTCAGAGTGATTTGCGCGAATTCCAGAACACGTTTGGCTATCGCAACCTGTTGCTGATAGATCCATCGGGTCATGTATTGTATGCAGCGGTCCGGAATGCGCTTCTCGGGGACAATTTGTTGGAGGCGCCGATGGATCATACCGCTCTGGGGCGGGCGGTTCGCCAAGCTTTGACAGATACCGTGCCCGTTTTCTCCGGTTGGGAATACGGCGATCAAAACGGCAATTTTTCCCTGAATGGTTATATTTTGCAGCCCATCATGGATAATCAAGGCCATGTGTTGGGTTTGGTTGCCCAGCAGGTGGATCTTGAAAAAATAGACCGAACTTTGGAAGACTCTGCCGGATTGACGGAAGGTTTGGAGATTTACCTGGTGGGCGAGGATCAATTGATGCAGTCCAGTTCCCACTTCAGTCGCCGTATCACCCAACCCAGGCAAAAGGTTGATACCGCACCCGTCCGCCATTGGTTGGCCCACATGAAGGATGCCAAAGATGATTATTGGAAACAATTTGGTGTCAGTAAGCCCTACGTGAATTACCGGAATAGTGATGTCTTGGGTCTCTATATTCCGGTACGTGAGTTGGAAACGATCAATGTGCGCTGGATCCTGATTGCCGAAGTCGATACCCGTGCCGCTTTTGCATCGATTGCCAAGCTGCAAAATGTTTTTCTGAGCATTTTTATCGCGACGGCTTTGCTGGTACTGCTGCTTTCGGTCTGGGTGACCCGAATGATCGTGAAGCCGATTGATGTCCTGAACCGGGCTGCCACGGCGATTGGTCATGGAAAATTTGATACGAGGATAGCTGTTGCGAGCAAGGATGAGATTGGCGAATTGGCTCAGACGTTTAATCATATGGGCGAAATGCTGTGCAATATCATGAGTGCGGAAAAACAGGTGAACGCGCAACTGCGCGATACCACCGAGTTGAATGAAAAAGTGTTGAAGATTGCACCTTATGGCGTCATCCTTTTTCAGGCGGAGTCGGGAAACTGTGTCCTGGTCAACCCTGCTGCGGGGCGTATTGTAGGGGCACCTTGTGAGCAGGTCTTGAAATATAATTTCAGGGAAATCGTGCCATGGCGTCGCACCGGTCTGTATGACCTGGCCGTGGAAACGATCCGTTCCAACCAGGATTCCCATACCGATCTTTTGATCACAACATCTTTCAATAAAACGTTGTGGCTATCCATCACGTTTACCACGCTCTACATCCAGGAGAAAAAGCATTTATTGTGTTTCCTGGATGACATCACCGAGCGCAAAAATTCGGAACATGCAATCTTGCAGGCCAAGCAGGAAGCGGAGTTGGCCAATAAGACAAAGAGTCAATTCTTGTCCAATATGAGCCATGAGATTCGTACCCCCATGAATGGTGTCCTGGGGATGATTGATTTGGCTTTGGGTTCGCAACTATCCCCCAAGGTGAGTGAATACTTGCATCAAGCCAAGATTTCTTCTCGTTCCCTATTGGGTGTTATCAATGATATCCTTGATTTTTCCAAGGTTGAGGCGGGAAAGTTAACGCTTGATCCTGTTGATTTTTATCTGGATGACCTGTTGGACGGTTCGATTGCAATGTTCCGCAAAGAACTGGATAAAAAAAATATTGAATTGATTGTATCCGTTCCGCGACAATTCAACAGTGTCCTGGTTGGCGACGAATTACGACTTCGGCAAATTCTGACCAATCTGTTAAGCAATGCCATCAAATTTACCGTAGAGGGGGAAATTGTCATTCGAGTGGCAATCCTGGAACAAACCAGCACTACCGTTCATTTGCAATTTTCTGTCAAGGATACCGGGATCGGGCTTACACGGGAACAGATGACCCACTTGTTTGAAGCCTTCTCCCAGGCTGATGGCAGCACGACCAGAAAATATGGTGGCACCGGTTTGGGGTTGACCATATGTAAACGTCTTGTAACGTTGATGTCGGGTGAGATTGGGGTGGACAGTGTTGTGGGAGAGGGTAGCCTTTTTTATTTCACCGTCCCGTTGGGTCACAAAGCCGCGAAGGATCGTTATTGTCTCGCCATGCCGGAAGAGGTTACCAACCTGAAGGTTTTGGTGGTGGATGATAACGATTTGACCCGGACGGTTTTTTCCGAAATGTTTGCATCATTCCATTTTTCCGTTGCATCGACCCATTCGGGCGATAGCGCATTGGCGACCCTGCGTGAGGCCGCTCTGCAGGGCGATCCTTTTCATTTGGTCCTGCTCGACTGGCGTATGCCGGGAATGGATGGTATCGAAACCGCGACGAAATTACGCCATGATCCCTTGTTCGCCCCGTTTGCCCCCAAGATCATCATGATGACCGGTTTTGGCCGTGAAGATGTGGAAAAAGAGGCGCAACATATTGGAGTGGAGGCTTTTCTACCCAAACCGGTTTCGCCATCCGTGCTGTTGAATGCGACCATGGACGTGTTTGGCTACAATGAAAACATCATGACGGTCAATAAGGGGAACGCTTTTGACAAAGAGGAAGTATTTCAAAAACTTGGCGGCAGCAGAATATTATTGGCCGAGGACCATCCCATTAACCAACAGGTCGCCTGTGAGGTGTTGCGCAACATGGGGATTGACGTCACCGTTGCCAGCGATGGTCAGGCGGCTGTAGACCATGTGCATCGGGGAGGATTTGATCTGGTATTGATGGATATTCAAATGCCGATCCTGGATGGGTACAGCGCGACACGGTTGCTGCGCTCCGATCCCCGTTACAAGAATGTGCCCATCATTGCCATGACAGCGCATGCCTTGACCGGGGACCGGGAATTATGTTTGGCGGCTGGAATGGATGACTATGTGGCCAAACCCATCGACACCGAGCAACTGTATGCCACCTTGATCAAATGGATCAAACCACGAGGGGGTGAAGCGGTTAGCCAAGCCAGGCAAGCCATTCAGGAGAGGGGCGATACCACGATTCAAAATTCCCTGGGCCATTTACCAGGTATCGATGTGATGTCCGGATTGCGGCGTTTGGGGGGAAATGCCGAATTGTACCGCTCCATGCTTGGTGAGTTTTACCGGGATCATTGGGCGATTTGCGAGGAAATCAAGGCCGCACTGGAAGATGACACCACATGGGAAAAGGCCAAACGCCTGGTTCACAGCATCAAAGGTGTGGCCGGTAATTTGAGCGCACAATCGTTGTTTCAGTCCGCCAAAATATTGGAAAGGGCCATCAACGACGGACAGCGCCATCAATGGCCGGCATTATTGGCTCATTTTGAAGCGGATCTGAATCAGGTATTGCAATCAACCCACCCCTTGTGCCCGAAAGAAAACACGTCTGCGAAAGATGAAAGTTCGCAATCCACATGTCAGGTAGAAATAAATCGGGATAGGGTCGCTTCCATTCTGGTGGAGTTGTCAAACTGGGTTCGGCGTAATGATATTCGTTCCCAGGATTATATGATCCCCCTTCGGGAACTCCTGCTGGGGACGCCGGCAACGATTGAACTGGATGCCTTGGAAAAGGCTCTCGATCATTTTGACTTCCTAACAGCCAGAACGCACCTGGAGTCCCTTACGATACTTTTACAAATTTCCCTGGAGGAGAACATATGAAGGGATTTGTCATGCCAGTGATCTTGTCCATGTCCATGACCATGGATTAAAGGTTGGTCAATGAACAATTCAGGAATAACAGGATCGACTGGACTTGTTGGCAAAAGATTCTCCGGGTACACCAAGAGAATCATTGTCGTGATACTGCTCTCCTTTGCATGCTGGTGCCTCACCATTTGGTGGTTGACCGGCTATTTTGCGCAACGGATGGAACGAGCCGTCCTCGCAGATCACAAACAGGATTTGGCTGAATCTGCGGATATGATAAGTGCCGGGCTACAGCGCGGATTGTCCATGCTCCACGGCGTTCCCGCCACTGTCGCCCAGAATGCTCGATTGCAAACAGCCCTCAGACGTTTCTCTGGCGAGTTGCCGCAGTCCCTTTCTCACGAACAAAAGCGTCTCCTTTGGTCAGCCGACCCGGAACTGACCGATATCAATCAATGGTTATCGGATTTTAAAGATAACTTGGGAATGATCAGTATCGTCTGGGTGATGAATGTTGCGGGCGATGCGATCTTGTCCAGCAATGCCAACACAGAGGAAAGCTTTATCGGAACCAATTATAAGGATAGGGATTATTTTGCAGAGACCATGGATGGCAAGTTGGGGATACAGTATGCCATGGGACGCGTTACCAATATTCCTGGCTTCTTTTTTTCAGCTCCGGTCAAGGTTGATGGGCACTTGTTGGGGGTGGTGGCAACCAAAATTGATTTGACGTTTCTTGCGGGTTGGTTGGGGCGTTCGGAGGCCCTTATCGTCGATGACTATGGGGTCGTCATTTTGGCCCAGAACAAAGAATTGGAATTGCGTACTCTGCCGGGCTCAACGGTATTCACCCTGCCTGAAAAGAAACTCTTGGCGCGCTACAAACGTAAAGAGTTTGCCGCCATTCCCGTATCGCCCTGGTCGGATGGTGGGATTCCCGGACTTCTCCGCTTCAATAATCGTGACCTGCCGGTTTTGCAAAAAAAGGTCGCCCTGGAAGGGAACAAATCATCTCTCATCATTCTCTCCCCGATTGCAAAACTTGTAGAGATTGACAGGAATCGCTGGATCGGTTTCGCCCTGCTGTCGGTGACCGGATTACTGCTGATCGCAGGTTTCGTTTTGCGCAAAGCCTACAAGCAACAGCGGCGCAAGAGTGAACAATTGCAACGGGATAACGAAGCCCGTCTCTCTATGGTTTTTCGCGCCATTCCGATCGGTATCGCCCTGACGCGTATTGCAGACCAGAAAGTGGTTGAAGTCAACGATTATTTGTTGCACCTGTTGGGACGCAGGCGCGAGGATATTATCGATAATTTATTTGCTAGCATGCTCGTCCTGGAAGATGATACCGAATGTACACGCCTAGTGGCGGGATTGAAAGAGGCTACCGGAATCCATGGCTTCGAGGCTAAAATTCGCCATCCGGATGGTAGTTTTGGTATTCACTTGCTCTCCTCGGAAAGGGTGATGTTATCCGGGGACGCGTTCCACTTGACCACGGTTACCGATATCACCTCCCTCAAGCGATTGGAAGGGGCTTTGCAGGATGCCAATAGTACGCTCGAACAACGCGTGATCGAACGTACCCGGGAACTCTCACGGATGGTCGAAGAGTTTTCTCAATCACAAAACCTGCTCAGAACCATTGTTGATACGGTTCCCATACGCGTTTTCTGGAAAGATCGCGAACTGCGCTATCTGGGATGCAATCCCCCTTTTGCCCGGGATGCTGGCAAAGAAAGCCCGGATGAATTGTTGGGGCTGGATGATACCCACATGGGGTGGGCTGAGCAAGCCGAACTATACCAGACGGATGATCGTAAAGTTATGGAATCGGGTGTCGGGATAATCGCTATTGAAGAACCGCAATCGACTCCTGATGGTCATACCATCTGGCTGCGGACCTCCAAGGTTCCACTCAGAAATGATCTCAATGAGGTTATTGGCGTTCTAGGTGTCTATGATGATATTACCGAATCGAAGCATGCCGAGCAGAATCTCAACCAGGCCATGGAAAAATTGCAGGTTGCCATGGCTCAGTTGGAAATAGCCTCCCGATCCAAAAGCGAGTTCCTGGCCAATATGAGTCATGAAATCCGTACTCCCATGAATGGTGTATTGGGGATGATCGACCTGGCATTGGCCACCGAACTGCCTGCCAAAGTACGGGAATACCTGGATCAGGCGAAAAATTCTTCGCAGTTCCTGTTGAGAATTATCAATGATATTCTGGATTTTTCCAAAGTGGAGGCTGGAAAATTAACATTGGATTCTGTCGATTTTTATTTGGAAAAAATCCTGGATAATACGATCTTGATGTTTAAAAGGGAAATCAATGAGAAAAAACTGGAACTGGTCGTGGCCGCGCCTCCCAGGTCGGTGGGTCGGCTTATCGGTGATCCCTTGCGCATACAACAGATCGTAACCAACCTGATCGGCAATGCCATCAAGTTTACCGAACAAGGGGAAATAGTCGTTCGCATTAGCGAAGTGGAAAGAAATCAGAACCAGGTGCGGCTGCTGTTTTCCATTCAGGATACGGGTATCGGTATGACGGAAGAGCAAATGTCGCATCTCTTCGAGGCATTTACCCAGGCCGATGGCAGTACGACCCGCAAATTTGGTGGCACCGGACTCGGGTTGACCATTTGCAAACGCCTTGTCAATCTCATGGAGGGGGATATCCGGGTCGAAAGTTTGGTGGGCAAGGGCAGTACCTTTTATTTCACCACCCTGTTGGGCCATAAACCCGAAGAAAAAGGGCATGGCCCTGTCGTGGTTGCCGATCTTGTATCCAAGAAAGTGTTGGTAGTGGACGATAATGACAATGCCCGCATGATCTTTTCAGAAATTCTGTCCTCTTTCAATCTTGCAGTTGCATCGGCAGCATCGGGTTACGCGGCAATCACGCAAATGAAGAAGGCTGTTGAACTGGGCGATCCTTTCGATTTAATCCTGCTGGATTGGCGTATGCCCGGATTCAATGGTGTTGAAACGGCTACGGCTATTCTCCAGGATCCTTTGTTGAGTGATCCGGCCCCCAAGATTATCCTGATGACCGGTTTTGACCGGGGGGATGTCGAAAAAGCGGCCATGTCTGTCAATATTGCCGCCTTTTTGGCGAAACCGGTGTCGCCATCCCATTTGCTCAACACCATTCTGGAAGTCACGGGGCATACGGTCAAACAGTCGCCGAGACATTCCACTGCGGGTGTGGTTCGGCAAGATTTGCTCGAAAAATTGGCCGGTGCCCACGTTCTTTTGGCAGAGGATCATCCCATCAACCAACAAGTCGCTTCTGAGATATTAAAAAATATCGGTCTGCGCGTGACGGTTGCCGAAAATGGGCAAGAGGCGGTGGAAGCCTTGATGCGGGACGAGTTTGATCTGATATTGATGGACATTCAAATGCCCGTGATGGATGGGTTCACCGCGACACGTATCATACGAACCCATAGCCGGTATCAAACACTTCCCATCGTTGCCATGACGGCGCATGCCTTGTACGGTGATCGGGAACAATGCCTGAATGCCGGGATGGATGATTATGTGTCCAAGCCCATTGACCCGGAACAATTGTATGCCACCTTGGAAAAGTGGATCACGCCCAAGGAACGCTGTGTGGATGATGACGTCATTCCGGCAGAGCGTCATGAGGGGGGGGACAGTGCGGACACGTTGGGAAATCTGCCCGGTATCGATGTTGTGTCGGGATTGCACCGGTTGGGTGGCAATATTTCCTTGTTTCGCACCATGCTGGGCGAGTTCTACCGCGATCATGGGAATGCCTGCCAGGAAATCAAGCAATCCTTGGATGACGTTGCCACCTGGGACCATGCCAAACATTTGCTTCATTCCATCAAAGGCGTGGCGGGTAATCTGAGTGCGAAAGCGTTGTATGAGTCGGCGCGTCATTTGGAAATGGCGATTGTTGAAAAACAACGTGAGCAATGGCCTGAGCTATTGGCGCGTTTTGAATCGGCGCTCCATGAAGTCTTGCAGTCCACCCAGCATTTGCGTCCGATGAAAACCATGAACACCATGGATCAGGGAGCGACGGCAGCTCTTGATGACAACGTGGATAAAGAAAAAGCGGCAGAGGTGTTGTTGGAGTTGTCGGGATGGGTCAAGCGCAACGATATCAGTGCCCAGGAATGCATGATTCCCCTGCGGCAAATTCTCCAGGGTTCGACGGCCATGGATGCGCTTGAATTGTTGGAATCCGCACTGAATATATTTGACTTTGCGAAAGCTAAAATGCACATGGAGACCATTGCAGCCCGTTTGCAACTTTCCCTGGAGAGCAGGCCATGAATCATGAAGTGAAGAGTGCCAAATTATTGATCGTTGACGACATGCCCGCCAATATCAAAGTTTTGGTGCAGTGCCTGCACTCCAAATATCGCATTATCGTCGCGACCGATGGTTTGAACGCCTTGGAATTGGTCATGTCCGAAAAACCGGATCTCATCCTCCTGGATATCATGATGCCGGGCATGGATGGCTATGAAGTATGTCGAAAATTAAAAGTTAACAAACATGTCAAAGATATCCCCATCATATTTATCACCGCCAAGGATGACGTGGAGGATGAAGCGAAGGGATTGGAGCAGGGAGCGGTGGATTATATCACCAAACCGTTCAGCATTCCCATCGTTTTGGCCAGGGTGAAGACCCATTTGCGGTTGAAAAAAGCCAGGGAAGTCATCGCAGCCAAGAATAAGGAATTGCTGGAGGCCGATCGATTGAAAGAGGATGTGAATCGTATCATGCGTCACGACCTGAAAGGGCCGTTGAACGCCATCATAGGGTTTTCATCCTTGCTGCTCGCGGATTCTGGACTGGATCAAGAAAAAAAGGAGAGTCTTGAGATCATCAGCAGTTCTGGTTATCTCTTGCTGACGATGATAGACCAATCGTTGGACTTGTATAAAATGGAACAAAAAATGTACGAGTTGAAACCAATCTGCGTGAATATTTTTGAGATATTTAAAAAAATAATCAAATCGCACGCAAGGGCGATGGCCGTCAAGCATCTGGACATTCAGCTCGTTTCCGACTGTGGTACCAATGGTAAACATGGCCCCTTTGTTTTGGGAGAAGAATTGCTTTGTTATTCCCTGTTCGCCAATCTAATGAAGAATGCCGTGGAAGCATCTCCGGCAAACCATGTGGTGCGGGTCCACTTGAAAAATGGGACCGATCATGTGGAAATCGCGATACATAATCAAGGAGAGATCCCGGAACAAATCAAGGATCGTTTCTTTGAAAAATATGTGACTTCTGGAAAAACACATGGTACCGGGCTTGGCACCTACTCCGCACGGCTCATGGCGCAGACGCAAAACGGCAGTATCCATTTCACGTCATCCCGGGAAACAGGGACCACTGTTACGGTGCAACTGCCGGTTTTCCAGGGTGGAGGGGGGCACATGACAGGGTGATCACACGATCCCCGGCGGCCATTTCGACCCGATATCGTTACCCATCATTTTTCATGCATGACAATCGTGCCATTCCCATCATCGGCGGGAGGCGTGCGCAGCAATGCCTCACAATCCTGACGAGCCTGTACCCCCTGGCAAGGAAATGAAACGGTTATCGTAGGCCAGTCAAATCAGTTCGGTTGACCCACTTGTACGCTTCCATGATGATGCCCGGTAGCGGTGAAACAAACTCAGGGGTTCGGTTACGATCCATCCGCAAAGAAAAAAAAAGCGGGGGTGAACCCGCTTTGGTAACAGTTTATATTATTGATTATTTCCCTTTGTTTTTGGCAACCGGTTCTTTGGGGGGCGCATCATTGGGAGCAGACGAATTTTTCCGGTTATATCCGGGATAGCCGCCATAATTACCGGGATAATTACCCCAATATCCGGGGTAGCCGCCGTAATATCCGGGGTAGCCGCCGTAATATCCGGGGTAGCCGCCATAATATCCGGGGTAGCCGCCATAATATCCGGGGTAGCCGCCATAATAACCCGGGTATCCACCCCATGGACCACCACCCCATGGACCACCACCCCACGGACCACCACCCCACGGACCACCACCCCACGGACCACCACCCCACGGACTACCACCCCATGGACCACCACCCCACGGGCCACCACCCCATGGACCATCATCGTTCCAGGGCATGCTCCACCAAGCTTCCGCCGATGGGGCCGCAGCCAGCAGCACCATTCCCACAGAAGCCGCCAAAGTCAAAGCCTTGAGTGATTTTTTCATCCTGAATCTCCCCTTTTGCCGTTTGTTATCCGACATAACCTGTCAATACAAACATGGTTCAGGGTAACCATAAGCAGAGGCCGGTTTCAAGAGATTCTCTTCTCGTTGGCTTCTTAAACCGCAGCTATCTTGGAATGTGCAGTTATTGTCATCCCCGCGAAAGCGGGGATCCAGAGAACCTTCCTACTTTCCCTGACTTTCTGGATTCCCGCTTTCGCGGGAATGACGCAGGAAAACTACGTATCCCGCGTTGGTTGCGGTTTAAGTCAGAATCGCAGCCAGGGCATCCACGACCCGGTACACATGATTTTCCGGCATGGTGGGGTAAAAAGGGAGGGAGAGGATCCGTTCGCCAAACTGTTCAGCCACTGGAAAATCACCGGGTTTGTAACCCAAGGTCTGGGACAGGTAAGTCAAGAGGTGAATGGCTCGATAGTTGACCATGGAAGCGATTTGCCGTGCGGCCAACCCTTGGATGGTGGCGTCACGTTGCGCCATGGGCACCAATATAGGGTATAAATGTCGGGCATGGACCGCATCCGGGCGGGTGGCCGGCACGGTAACGTTGGAAATCCGGGCGAGTTCGCGGGAATAAAGATCGGCCAATCGCTGCCTGCGAGCCAGTTTATCGTTCAGACGGCGCATTTGCGGCAACAGGATGGCGGCCTGGATGTTATCCATGTTGTATTTCCAACCCAGGGTGACCATATCCCAATGTTGATAACCTTCCACTTGACGATCAGCGGCACATTTGGTCATTCCGTGCAGACGCAGCAGGCGCAGGCGGTCGGCCAACACTTTGTCGTCGGTGACCACCGCCCCCCCTTCACCGCACGTTAAATTTTTGGTGGCGTAAAAGCTGAAAGCGGAGATTTCCGCCAGTTGCCCCGGGCGAATCCCCTGGCGTACCCCCTCCACACAATGGGCGGCATCCTCGACTATTTTCAGATGGTAGCGATCGGCAATCCGTCGTATGGCGACCATGTCGCACAACAAACCATAGAGGTGGACCACCAGAATGGCCTTGGTGCGTTCCGTAATGGCGGCCTCAATCAAACGGGCATCCATATTCCCGGTATCGGCCTCGATATCGACGAACACGGGCCGGGCCCCTGCCGCCAGGATGGCCGCCGAAGTCGCGATGAACGTCATCGGGGTGGTGATCACTTCGTCGCCAGGGCCAATGTCCAGGGCCAGGAGGGCCATATGCATGGCACCGGTGCAGCTACTCACCCCCAGGGCGTGGCGTCGTCCCAGATAGTCGGCAAATGCCTGTTCAAAACGGGCAACGGTCTGGCCGGTGGTCAGAATGGGACCGGCAAACACCTCGGCAATGGCATCCAACTCCTCCTGGCCCAGGTCATGCAGACAAAAAGGGATCGGTTGATTCATGACGCGAATGAACTCCTGTTTCTTTTTCTTACGAGAAGGTTCCGGCCTGAGAACCTTGCAGCGCCAGTTGGCCGGAACGACCGGGAACTTCTCCCCAGACCAGGGAATGTTGGGGCAAAGTTGCCAGATCCAGGCTGGAATACAAGGCATCCAGGGCATCGATGGACCGCCCTTCGGCGTGCCAATTGTGCAGCAGCCGGTCCATAACGGGCAACAATTTCATCCCTTCCAATTCGGCGTGCAGGGTAAAAACATGTCCCTTTGGCGCCGGAGTTCGGGCATGGCGCAAAACCGGCTCATGGAGGTTATCCTCGCGCCAACCATCAAGGCCCAACAGTTCGTCCAGGGTGGGCAACGTCGTGGGCAGTTGTGGGCAAGGGGAGCCAGGACCTTCGATGATGGGTAAAAAAGGTTCCCGCCCGCGACAATCACTGGCATAACGAAATCCCAGGCTTGTTTCCAGTTCCGGCACATGGCGATTGACCTGCCAGCCCGCCGCTCCATGCACTGTTGGCGCAACGGCAAAGACTTGTTGGAATGCGTCCACGGCCAGGGCCAACTCCTGGCGTGTCCACTCCAGCCCCTCCTTGGCAACGCCGTCTTGCCAACGGACGTGGTCGTGGCAATGCACCCCCACCTCATGACCCGCCGCTGCTACCGATCGCAATAGTTGGGATTCCCGGTTGGCGATGTGGGGGCCGGGGAGCAGCACCCCATACATCAAGGTGAGCAGTCCATAGTGGCTCAAAACGGAGGTGCGTCCCACCTTTTGAAGAAAACCGGGGCGAAACACCCGGCGCAGGGCGCGTCCGGTATGATCGGGTCCGAGGCTGAACAAAAAGGTTGCCCTGACCTGGTGGCGGTCGAACAGGGAGAGGAGTTGCGGTACCCCTACACGGGTACCACGCCATGTATCCACGTCCACCTTGAGATGGATGGCATCGGCCTGGATGGTCATTGATCGATCAGGTTGCCCGCCTGGTCCAAGTGATTCTGGTAGGCGGCAAAGATGCGTCGCAGCGAGGTGGCCAAGTCGATCTGGGGGCTCCAGCCCAGATCTTCCCGGATATTTTCTATCCACGGCACCCGGGTTTGGATATCCTGATAGCCGCTTCCATAGTATTCGGCGCTTGGTACCTCCTGCAAACGGGAGTGTTCCAGGCCAGCCCGATAGGCAGGGAATTCTTTGGCGATTTCCATCATCAACTGGGCCAGTTCCCGGATGGAAACATCGTTGCCGGCGTTGCCGATGTTGTAAATTTTGCCCGAGGCCACGCCGTTGGGATTGGCGATGATCCGCACCAGGGCTTCGATGCCGTCTTCCACATCGGTCATGCAGCGGCGTTGGTGACCGCCGTCAACCAGCATGAGGGGTTCTCCACGGGCGATGTGTCCCAAGAATTGGGTGACCACCCGGGAGCTGCCTTCCTTTGCGGTGTACAGGCTGTCGAGACCCGAGCCGATCCAGTTGAAGGGGCGGAACAGGGTGAAATCAAGGCCCGATTCATACCCATAGGCCCAGATGACCCGGTCCATGAGTTGTTTGGAACAGGAATAGATCCAGCGTTGTTTGTCGATGGGACCCAATACCAGGTGCGATTCATGGGGATGAAACGCTTTGTCGGAACACATGCCATAAACTTCGGATGTTGAAGGAAACACCACGCGCTTCTGGTAATGTTGACAAGCCTGGATGATGGGTAAATTGGCCATGAAATCGAGTTCAAACACCGCCAGGGGCCGTCGTACATACTCGGCGGGGGTGGCAATGGCAACCAAAGGCAGGATCACATCGCATTTTTTGACATGGTATTCCACCCATTCGCGGTTGATGGCGATATCGCCTTCAAAAAAATGAAATCGGGGATGTCCGGTCAGGAGATCACCCAGGCGATCATCGCGCATGTCCATGCCGTAGACATGCCAGTCGGTGGCGGTCACGATTTTCCTGGACAGGTGGTGACCGATAAAGCCATTGACGCCAAGTATTAAAATATTCATGCTTGCCATTACGGGTTGGGGGAACTTGAGAAAGACAACGGGGCAATTCCGTTAGAGTAACCCAGGGGTGCCCTGAAAACAAGAGATCCGGTTCATTTCCGTCTTGATCATGCCAAGGGGAGCAGGAACGATTCGATAGTATTGAAACATATTATGAAGAATCGAACCCCGGGTCCACGGATGACGCATCCGTCAATGGTACCTTCCATACCTGGCCGGCAAGAGGATCACCACGGACAATCCCCCATGGGAATTGGACTGACGTAGCAGGAATTGACCTTGATAATCTTCGACAATTCTCAGGCAGATGGAGAAACCGAGTCCATGGCCGTGGACATGGCCGTTCCCATGGACGCCCCGTTCAAGCAGCCGGCTGCGCTGTTCATCCGGGATGCCCGGTCCGTCGTCATCCACCGATAAGACCAATTGGGAGTCCTCCAAGGTTGCCGTGACCCCGATGTGCCGTGATGCATGCCGAGAGGCGTTGTCCAACAGGTTTCCCAACAAGGTCAGGAAATCCTCACGGTCCAGACCGATTTGGAGATCGGTGTGGACATGGATGTCAAAGATCAACCGGCGTTCACGATGAACTTGTTTCATGACCTCAATCAAGGCGGTCACTTCCGGGTGCAGGCTGACCCAGACACGGGATCCCCGTCCACCGGAAAGGCGTGCCAGCCCCAGTTCGCGTTCGCTCAGTTGGCGGATGGCTTCGATCTGGGTATGCAGTTGTTCACGAATATCCGGGGCATCAACCAGTTTTGGATGGCTCACCAGTCGCGATAACAGTGTTAAGGGGGTTTTGATGGCGTGACCCAGATTGCCAGCCGACTCACGGGAACGCTCCAGGCGTTTGAGCAGAACGGTCAACAATCGGTTGATCTCGTCCATGAAGGGGCGCACTTCCAAAGGGACCGGCCCGGGGTCCAATTTTTCCCGATCTCCACGCTCAAGTGCAGCAAGTTGGAGGGCCGCTTCGGACATCGGTGCCAGACCTCTGCGCAGCGTGAAGCGGATCAGGGCCAGGAGTACCAGCAGCGCAGCCAATGAAATGCCCCCATAGAACCGGCGTAAATTGTGCAAAATACGTGTAGCCGCCTTGAAATCCTCGGCGACAACGATTGTGACGGGATGGTCCCGAATCTGGAATCCGCGTGCCAACACCATCAAGGGGGCATGGTCCGGTCCGAGTTGGCGCAACAGCCTGCGCTGTCCCTTTTCGAGCGTGGTACTTTCCATAGCTTGGTCCCACAGGGACCTGGATCGGATGATCCCCTCTCTCGTCAGTATTTGAAAATAGTGTCCCGACCACGGTTGCCGATAGATGGGATCCACGGAACCGGGGGGCATTTCAAAACCGTCCGGGTTGCGTTTCAGACTGGCGAGGAGGTTGGCGGCGTCATGTTCCAGCCGGCCCGCCACATATTCCTCCACCAGGGCATCCAAGGCCAGACTTACCAGTAACCATTGCAACCCCATGACAGCCGAAAGGACGATGGTCAGTGGAATACCCAGGCGGGCGTGGAGCGAACGCTTCACGATTTCCCTCTGAGAACGTACCCCTGACCGCGCCGGGTTTCGATACGTTCTCGGCCCAGGAGCTGACGCAATCGTTTGATGTAGACCTCGATGACGTTACTGTCCCGGTCGCCATCGTAGGCATACACATGCTCAGTCAGTCGGGTTTTGGAAAGTATCGTCTCCGGATGCAACATGAAATATCGCAACAGGCGGAATTCAGTCCCCGTCAGGACGTGACGGGATCCATCCGCCAATTGCACTTGCTGGCGCTCCTCATCCAACGTGATACCGTCTGTCACCAGTTTCGGGCCCATGGAGGCGTGGCGGCGGCGGATCAGGGCATTGAGCCGTGCGATAACCTCTTCAACATGAAAAGGTTTGCCCAAGTAATCATCCGCTCCGGCCTTGAAGCCATCGACCCTTTGATGCCATGCATCCCAGGCGGTCAGGATGAGAATGGGGACATCATGGCCCTGTTGACGCCAATGGCGCACCACATCCAACCCGGATCCATCCGGAAGTCCCAGGTCCAGAACCACGGCATCGTAAGGTTCTTCGCTCCCCATGAATTGCCCTTCCCGGGCATTGGGAGCCCAGTCCACGGCGAAACCGGCTTGTTTGAGGTCATGTTTCAAACCTTCCGCCAGGGCGATATTGTCTTCCACAACCAGAATTCTCATGGTCAGTCCTCGAACTTCTTGGAAACGAGGCGGCCCGTTTGCGCATCCAGAAGCCACTCCCAAACTTGTCCATCATCACCGACAAATTCAATCTCATAGAGGGTTCGATCCCGTTTCCTTTCCAGGGATACCTCCAGGATACGCCCCCGGGTGAGCGGCACATGTTTTGAAATGATGGTCTCCAAGGGGAGGATTGTCCCTTCCTGGACCAAGCGGAAGGCCACATCGTGGTCGATGTCATCACCGCAGAAGGCGTGATGACATGTGCCACACGATGTCAAGAGTACCGTCATGAGCCAAAAGGGTCTCCTGGTTTTCATGTCTCAATCATCCCATCGGCCAAATCCGGGTATTGTGATGCCATGGTCCTTGAAGTTGCCTTTGCCGGCATCGGTATGGCAGGCATCACAGCGGATCCAGGATCCCACCTTTGGGTTGTCCTTTACCATGTGCGCCGGGATTTTACCATGTTCATGTTGGAAAAATCGGGTGGTGGTGATGCGCAGGGGATCACCGCCCGATTCCATCCCCTGCGCCGATGTCCTGGACGCCCCTTTGGAGTCATGATCCAGGGCGTTGCTGGTCAGATAGGTGGTCAATGCCTCCCTGGTTTTGGCATCGATCTCGGCATTTTCACCGAAGTGATTGCTTAAACCATCCATCAAGGTTTTCCAGGATTGGGCGGGCAGCCAACCGGGTTGAATGGCGAAGTGGCATGATCCACACTCCTTGAGGTAGGCGCTATTATCCGTCCCAACCGCGACAACGGGATTGGGCCGCCATTCCCATGATTCGTGTTTATCCGTATCGTTTCTGTCCCGGCCTTCCCGTTTGCCAATGCCGGGACCATCACCGAAGACTGTTTGCATCCCCAGGAGCAGGCTGCCCCCGAACAGGATGATGAACAGCATGCCACCCAGAATGGTTTTTCCCGTTTTCATGTGCCTCACTCCCGTTACCAAGATTTTAAATAGGCCAGAATGGCCGCTTTTTCCTTCGCATCGCATTCCCGTCCAAACGTCCATTTGCAATTGCGCAGGAACCATGTTTCCACTTTGTCGGCATCGGTATACCGTGTTGGAACCAGGGACGGTGCCATGGGTTCAATGACCCTGCCGGTAACGACATGTTTTCCGGGTTGTTTGGGGTCGTTGCCATGACAGGTTCCACAGGTTCTTGGCCCCCCGTGGTCGGTGTCCGCCAATCCGGGGGTGCGCCAAAGTTGTTCACCATTCGTTGGTTCGGCCGCCAGGACTTCGTAGGACATTCCCATGATCATCCAGCCCAAAATAGCTGCCAAGGCCATTCGCATTGATGGTTGGTTCATGTTCAGCTCCTTTTCTTGCCGGTAATCATGCTCCAGACTAGATTTTCCCCGTGCAGCCAACTTTCCAGGATGACGCCACCGAGATGCAAAACTATGAGCAGCCACAGCAAGGCTCCCAATGCTTCATGAATGTCTTCCATCCACCGGGCCATAAATATCGGGATGGTTGCCGTCACCCCTTCAAGAATTCCCACACCCCGTTCTGTATCCAGCATGAGCAGGCCGCTGATGCACAGCAAGGTCAACAGGGTAATCAGGATGATAATCATGATTCCGCCAGCCGGATTGTGACCCAGATAGCGTTCCTGTATTCCGCCTGTCATGGTCTTCAGATGCTTGAAAATGTGGCTGGGCGAAAACAGGAAGTCGCGGAATAGGGCATGTTTGGTTCCGACAAACCCCCAAACAAGGCGAAACAATACCAGGCCAAGGATGCCATGACCGGCCAGTACATGGAGTTTGAGGAGGTGATCCCCTGTCGTCAAAGTCACCAGAACCAGAATGACGAGACCCCAGTGGAAAAGCCTTACCCAGGGATCCCATACCTGCACTTCCACAGCTTGCGTATTCATTGGCATTCTCCTTTGTAGAGTGATGAATGGCCGTAGAATACGTTGGGAACATGAATTCAAACTGAAAAAGCGAAAAAAAAAATGCGCTTGATGAAAAAAAACGGCACTGGGCTTCAACTATTCCCAACTCGGTCATTTCGGGTATTGGGCTGGATTTTCCCTTTAGAAGACCATCCTGCTCAAGCCGCTTTCCTCATCCGCAAAATCGCTTCCACCGATAGTGGAGCCTTCCGAAGTCCCAATTTGACCGCAGGAACTTCGCCCGTTGTCCAATGAGGACGAACAAAGTTATGGTTGATCAAATGAACATCCAACGTCCTCTGAAGTCCATCCGTCGTCTTTGCATAGGTGTTCGTACTGCGACGAAAGGCACTATTACGGCGGCGGGTAGCTGCATTCTGCCCTTCCAGGTGATTGGCATGGATGTCCTGATCATGGATATCCTGCATAGTTTCTGGATGTTCCGGTTGGGGAGCTTGGTATTTGGGACGCTTCGGGCCACGCTTGTGTTTTTGACTGCCTTTATGTTCTTGCTGATCAAAAACGTAAAAAATATTCACGTTTTTTTGTGGTGCCTAAATCAGGGCAAATGCTTGCGACAATTGTGAAAATCCTTGGTTTATGAGTTGGTAACCTTCCTCAATTTTGGAGGGTTGCTCTACGAGTTTTTCAGCCTCCTGTTTCCAAGGCATTGAAATAATTGGTTTTGACAATTTCAATGTAGCAGCAATTGTTGGTGGTGCCTTACATTAACCTAAGAATTCTTCGATCTGCTTGTTATTGAAAAAAT
>JADGCN010000005.1:53254-63764 GCA_015228975.1 Magnetococcales bacterium | reverse complement strand
AAAAACATATTGTTTTTCAAAGCAATATGGCGAACATGAGGCAATGAGTTGGTTGATGGTGTCTCACTATAATTTTTGTTGGAAGCCACGCACGCTAAGGATTCCGCAAGGGAATCAATGCTACTTCCACCGAACTCCGGCAATGGCTTCCGGGATAACGGGTCATGCTTGGAGCGTAAAGGAACTCCTGAATTTTCAGATTGTTGAGTGTGGATGACTGTCAGGCCACCAAGCGTTTTGGCAGTCCCTTCCGATTGTTCCTTCCGGCCCGATTCGGGACTCAATGGAAGCCATTGTGACGGATTTCCGTAGACTGGAAGAGTCAAATCCTGGATAATCCGATAGTTGGAGGATCTGTTTCGACTTAAGCCGTGACCGTTGGAATGTGTAATTATTGTCATCCCCGCAAAAGCGGGGATCCAGAGGATCTTCCTACTTTCCCTGACTTTCTGGATTCCCGCTTTCGCGGGAATGACGCAGGAAAACTAGGTATCCCGCGTTGATTGCGGTTTAGTGCGGATCAGATTCTGGTCGAGATAAAAATTACTGAGAACCTGAATGAGAAAACGCTTACATGGCTTTCGCTGTACGATACCCTGTATCTGGATTCAGTGAAATTGGAACGTCATTAATTGAAGGGTTTTATCATCAGCTCCATAACGTTTCGGAAAGATTTTTTGGCAAGACACTCTTTTTTTATTGATTTTTCTTGAATAATTAATGAAACTCATAGCTATAAATCACCCTATCAACGCCGATGACCACCCCCCCCATCCCCTTTGTCCACTTGCATGTCCATTCCGGTTATTCGTTGCTTGCCGCCACCCTGCGCATCGACGCCCTGATCCAACGCGCCATCGAACTCGACATGCCGGCACTCGCCCTCACCGACCAGGGCAACCTGTTCGCCGCCATCCAGTTCTATTCCGGTTGCCTCAAAGCAGGAATCAAACCCATCCTGGGAGCCCAGGTCTATCTGGTGGCCAACCACAGGGATACATCGGTACGACCCGACCTGGAAATTCGCGATCAGTTGATCTTATTGTGTAAGAACAAGCAAGGTTGGAAAAATTTGCTCGCCCTGATCTCCATTGGCCACCTGGAGGGGAGCCATGACAAGCCACGCATCGATTTGGAATTATTGCAACGCTACAGCGCAGGTTTGATCGGTCTCTCCGCCGGATCGCAGGGTGAAGTCGGTCGTTTGCTGACTGCGGGGCTTTACGAGGAAGCCCGGGAAGCCGCCCTGCGCTATCAAAAAATGTTTGCCGGTGCCGCCGATGAAGCTCCCGGATTTTATCTGGAATTGCAACGCCATGGACTGGAAAATGAAGAAACACTGATACAGGATACCCTGTCCCTGGCCATGACGTTGAACCTGCCCATCGTCGCAACCAACGATTGTCATTTTCTCGACCCCTCGGGACAACGGGCCCACGATGCCCTGTGTTGTGTCGGCTTGGGCATGACGCTGTATCAGGAGAACCGCCCCCGATTGAATGAACGGTATCATTTTGCCAGCCCGGCGGAAATGAACGCCACCTTTGCCGATCTTCCCGAAGCATTGGCCAACACCCTGCACATCGCCAAGCGTTGCAGCGTGCAACTGGAGTTGGGCCATACTGTGCTGCCCGATTTCCACCCCCCCGAAGGGGAAAACCTCTCCTCCTGGCTCAGACACTTGGCGGCCCAAGGCCTGGAAAAACGCCTGAAAGAGGAAGTGTGGCCCAGAACCCCTCCTGAAGAACACGGGGCAACCACGGCACACTACCAGCAACGCCTGGAATTCGAACTTGATGTCATCCTGCAAATGGGGTTCCCGGGTTATTTCTTGATCGTTTCCGATTTCATCCGCTGGGCGAAAAACAACGACATACCCGTGGGACCCGGACGTGGTTCCGGTGCGGGTTCCCTGGTCGCCTGGGCCCTCGACATCACTGACCTCGATCCCATCCGTTACCACCTGTTGTTTGAACGCTTTCTCAATCCCGAACGGGTCTCCATGCCCGACTTCGACGTCGATTTTTGCATGGACAAACGGGAAAAGGTCATCGGTTACGTACAGCAGCGCTATGGACAGGATCGCATGGCGCAGATCATCACCTTCGGTACGTTACAGGCACGGGCGGTCATTCGCGATGTGGGTCGCGTCCTGGAAATCCCCTATGGCCAGGTCGATAGGATTGCCAAGCTGATCCCGTTCGCCCTGGGTATCACCCTCAAAGATGCCCTCGCCCAGGAGGAACGCCTGGCCACCATGATGCGCGAGGATGCCACGGTCAAGGATCTCCTGGAGTTGGCCCTGGAACTCGAAGGATTGCCCCGTTCCGCCGGTACCCACGCCGCCGGGGTCGTCCTGGCCAATGGTCCCTTGACCGACATGGTCCCTCTGTACCGCGATCCCCGTTCCAACATTCCGGTCACCCAGTTCAACATGTCCGATGTGGAAAAGGCGGGATTGGTCAAATTTGACTTTCTCGGACTGAAAACCCTGACGGTCATCGATACGGCATTGAAAATGGTCAATGCCAGCCGCGCCAAAGAACAACTCCCCCCCATCGATATACGCCACATCACCATGGAGGATAAACCAACCTTTCGCTTATTACAGGAGGGGCATACACGCGGCGTATTCCAACTGGAATCGTCGGGCATGCGGGAAATTTTAAAAAAACTGAGTCCCGACACTTTCGAGGATATTGTCGCCCTGGTGGCTCTCTACCGGCCCGGGCCATTGGGTTCGGGCATGGTGGACGATTTCATCCAGCGCAAACATGGGCGCATACCCGTCATCTACCCCCTGCCGGAATTGGAACCCATACTCAAGGAAACCTACGGCGTCATCCTCTACCAGGAACAGGTGATGAAAATTTCCCAGGTATTGGCCGGCTATTCCCTGGGAACCGCCGACCTGTTGCGGCGCGCCATGGGCAAAAAAAAGAAAGAGGAGATGCGCTCACAAAAGGATATCTTTCTCAAGGGGGCCGAAGCCAACAGGATCGATCCGAAAAAAGCGGAACATATTTTTGATCTCATGGAAAAATTCGCCGGATACGGTTTCAACAAGTCCCACTCCGCCGCCTACGCCCTGGTTTCCTATCAAACCGCTTGGCTCAAAGCCCATCATCCCAGGGAGTTTTTGGCCGCAACCTTGACCTGCGACATCCTCAACACCGACAAGGTGACCCAGTTCGTCCGGGAATGCCAAGCGATGAAGATTGCCGTGCATCCCCCGAATATCAACCGATCCAGCACCACCTTCACCGTGGAAAACAATGGCATTCGCTACGGTCTTTTGGCGATCAAGAATGTCGGGGCGGCGGCTATAGAAAGGATTGTGAGCCATCGCGAACAACATGGGGCTTACAGCAACCTGTTGCAACTGTGTGACCGGGCCGCAGACGCTGGCATCAACCGGCGCATGATGGAAAGCCTGATCAAATCAGGGGCACTGGATTCCATTTCCCCCCATCGCGCCGCCCTGCTCGCCGCCCTCCCCGATGCCCTGAGCCGGGGCAGCAAAAAACGCGATGATCGCGATTTGGGTTTTAGAAGCTTGTTTGACACGGAGGACGAATCCCTGCCTCTCCCCGATGTCGTTCCCCTGGACCAAACCTTGGCCTTGCAGTACGAAAAAGAATCCCTGGGGTTTTACATGACCGGGCATCCCATGGATAAATATCAGGACGAATTGCAAGGATATGGCATCCAAGGAAGCGGCCAGTTGCGCGAACGCCTGGAAACACAGCGGGAAATTCAAGGGAGTGTCCGGGTAGCCGGGGTGATCAGTGAACGCAAGCTGCATCGGACGCGCAAAGGGGATCGCATGGCGTTCATCACCCTGGAGGATCCCGAGGGACATTTGGAAGTGGTGGTGTTTGCCGACATCTACGCCAATAGCCGCGATGCCCTGGAAGGCGATGCCATTCTGATCATTTCGGGAAGCATCAGCGCTGAAGAGGAGGAACCCAAGCTCATCGCTGAAGAGGTGGCCACCCTGGATGCCTATCGCCAACGCCATTGCCGGGAATTGCGCCTGCGTTTCCCCCTCTCCTGGGTCAATGATGCCAATATGGAACGGCTGGGCAGCCTGCTTAAGAATCATTTCGGGGGCCATTGTCGCATTGTGACCGCCATCGAGTTGCCCAACGCCGTGGTTACCACACGCTTTGGCCAGGAATTCAACATTGTCCCGAAAGAAGAAGTGTTGGCCGACATTGTACAAAACTGGCCTCAGAGTCAGGCCGGTTTTTCAGCCGCGCTGAGTCAGCACATACGTTAATATTAACGATTGGCTATATTTTTGCATGCTGGTGACCACACATTGACATCGTTTCAACCCACAATGGCGATCACTCCTGAAACCATGACCCATTTCCACCCTCTTGGTTACCCGGCATACCGCGCCAACTTTCTGGTAATCGTCTTTATTCTGACGCTGCCCGCTTGGAGCAGCGCCTGGGGGAATGAAAAATCGGGCTTGTGCAACGTGGCTCGGGAAATGGCCGTCAAAGGGATGGAACGCTTTGATAAACAACGCCCCCTGGCGTTGGCCGCCCTGCGCCGCGCCTACGATATTTGCAACACCGACCCCGCGATCTCCTACAACCTTGGGTTGGCCTACTACCTGGACAAACAATTGCCCAAGGCCCGCAGCACCTGGGAAACTTTGTATAAAACCACAAAAGATTTCCCACCACACAATCGCCTGGGCATGAAAATCCAAGCCAATCTCGCTTGGCTGCGCTTTGAAATGGGCGACGACGAAGAGTCCCATCTGTTGGCCTTTGAAGGGCTCAAAAAATATCCGGGCAACATGGCCCTGGCCCACACCAAATACATGGCCCTGGCACGCATGGCCCGCTACCTGGAAGCCTACGATTGGTTGAGCCGGGAACACCTGCCGGGCAGCCTTGCCAAAGAGTGGATGAAAGATGCCGCTAACTATCTGGTAGAAAATTTGTGGCGGGACTTTCGCAGCGGCAAACATCTGGTATCGCTTAAAAATACCATCGATTTTTTGATCAAGGAATATCCCGACGAACGCGCCTTTGTCAAAGCCAAAGAACAATTGCTTATCGCCGAAATCGACCCCAAGGGTGAGGTACCCCCAGTACTCGAACTACCCGATTCCGCTTGGCCGAAAAGCGGCAATATTGGCGAACGCACGGCGGAACTCGACTCCTTGCTCCTGGCCCAGCCCGTTCTGGACCCGTGGAAAAAACGCCAGGATGCCTATGCCCTGTTCGTGGGAATTGCCCGCTATCAAAATGTCGAGGCGCGTCATTATGCTGACCGCGATGCCGTCAACATGAGTACGCTCCTGACCCGGCGCGGAGTCTTCCTGCCCGATAGCGAACACACCCGATTGCTCACCGATGAACAGGCCACCCTGGAAGCCATCGACCAAGGATTGGAATGGCTGGCAAACAAGGGAAAAACCAATCCCAATGCCCTGTTGTTGTTTTATTTTTCCGGTCTGGGATCACCCTGGGGCAGCGAAAAACCTCCCGTGTTCATCGATGGCCTGCTCCTGCCCTTCCAGGTCGATGGCCGTCAGATCAACCCGCATACCACCATCCCTCTGTACAAATTAAAAAACATGCTCGCCAATCTGCCTGATCGGGAGATCGTCGTCGTACTGGATACCTGTTTCCATGGCCAGGGGATGTGTGGCACCCGATTGAAGAAACTGGGTGCCATGCCAACCAAAGAGGGATTTGCCGATACCCAGGGGTGGGCCGTGGCCTCGTTGCGCACCGACTCCGGCCTCAACGATCCCGCCCGCCAGGGGGCCTTTACCTACGAACTGATTCAAGGTTTGCTCGGAGCCAAACCAAAGCCTGATCATAAAGATACACAAGGCGACCATGTCGGCTGGATCACCCTGCGGGAAGCTTTTGGCTACGCCCAATCCAAACTCAAGGGACACAAATCTTCCTTCGATGGCTTCTTGACAGGTCCAGGCTCCATTCGTTTGACCCGCACGCATGGAGAACATTCATGAATGGTGTTTCGCGATTGTGGATGATGGGGGGATTGCTGGGTGCCTGGATCGTGGGACATCCCCTGCTGGTCACCGGCAACATGATCGATGAATGGGAACGATTCGATACCGCCAGCCACGACAAACGGGCCGATGAAGAACCGGTTCCGGGCAAACATTGGACCGATTCCTTGACCGGCATACGCTTTGTCTGGATCACCGGGGGCTGTTTCACCATGGGATCGCCACCGTGGAAGGAGCATCGCGAAAACGATGAAGGACCTGTGCATCAGGTGTGTGTCAGCGATTTTTGGCTGGCAGATCGGGAAACCACCCAGGGGCAATGGCAATCCATCATGCGGATCAACCCCTCCCATTTTCAGAAGGGGGAAACCTTCCCTCTGGAGCATGTTTCATGGATTGATGCCGAGGTCATCAGCGCCAATCTGAATGAACGCTTCCAGGGCAGGGCGCGCTTCCGCCTGCCCACCGAAGCGGAATGGGAATACAGTTGCCGGGAGGGGGGCGACAGCATCGACTATGCGGGACGCTCCGATGTGACGCAACTGGCCTGGTTTGCCGACAACAGCAAACAGGCAACGCAACCCGCAGCCACCCGTCAACCCAATCGACTGGGTCTTTACGATATGAGTGGCAACGTCAGGGAATGGACCCTGGATACCTACCACCCCGTTGGCTATCATAAACACAGGGAAGAAAATCCCAAAATTCTTGACGATGAAGTCTTCAAGACCGTTCGCGGTGGTAGTTGGAAGGATGGTGCCACCAAACTGCGCTGTACCAGTCGCTCCTTTGCGCGCACAACGACAAAACAATCGGATCTGGGATTTCGCTTGGCGGCGGTTGCGGGAGGCACCCCGGAAAACAAACGCTCGCCAATGACTGGTTTTCCTTTTTAACGTATATTCACGACTTGGAAGGTTATCTGATTCCGTGGTATAAACAATCTTAACTTTCATTTTCGATAACCTTCCAAGTCGTCTGTTGTCATATCAGCCAGCATGGCTTTTTCAAAAGAAACCAACACCGCCTGACACTCAAGACCGCGCACAAAGATCCGTATAGAGGGCGCGATAGGTCTGGGTCAACGTCTCCTGATCATAGCTGGTCCGTACCCGCTGGCGCGCCGCCTGGGAACATTGCTGCCACCATAACGGTTGCGTCAACAGACGTACCAACTCACGCGCCGTCTCCGCCGGATTGGATACCCGGGTCACCGCCCCCGCCGGTCCCAAGGGGGGATTTTCATCCGGCATCCCCTCGATCATCTCGCGACACGCCCCCACATCGGTCGCCACCGTTGGCACCCCCGCCGCCGCCGCCTCCAAAATCACCAACGGTTGCCCCTCACTGATGCTGGTCAACACATTCACATCAATCTTGCCCAAATATTCCGACAAGGAAACCCGCCCGGTAAAGGTGATCATTTCCGTCAGGCGAAAATGGTGGATCAAATTCTGGCACTCTTCAAAATAAGAGGCATCCTCATCGGTGGGACCCATGATCAGGGCGCGAACGTTGGGAATCGATTGCCGCAACAAGGCACACGCCTGGATGAATCCTTTGATGTCCTTGATGGGTACAACCCGGCCAATCAAGGCAATGGTCGGCGGACGTTGTCCCTTGTCGGACGGAAGGTTTTCATAGCGCCGCCAATCAATGCCATTGGGAATCACCCGCATCTTGGCGGGATCGGCTCCATCCGCCCTTTGAAAATCCTGATTGCCCCCATAGATGGTGATGATCTGCTCGCACGCTTGATAACACGCCTTGGAATAGGATTGAAACGCATCAATCCATAACTTGCGACAATCACCCGTCCCCACATCCAAACGGTAGCCCGCATGGGGATCCTCATACAACCAATCGGCCATGGTGATTTCAATGCGGCGTTCGTTGGTGTAGATGCCATGCTCGCAGACAATCACCGGACGCCCATGCTCCAGGTGCGCCCGCGCCAAGAGCAGTCCGGCGTGCCCCGTGGAAACCGCATGATACATCTTGGCCCTGGGCAGATCACACCACAAAAGGGTCAACAAATTGCCCGCCAAATAGCGCCAGGTCCAAAAAAAATCCAGGAACGGCCCCCCGGGCAACAAACGATCATACAACCGCAACAACATGTCCCAACCCCGTTGGGAATTGACCAGCCAAGCGGGGTGCAAGCGCTGCCGATAGGGCTTGAGCAGGGTCAGCAACGTGTTTAAAGGCTCCACGCCCCCTTCGGTTTGAAAGCGATACAGCGCTTCTTCCACCGCGTGCAACACGCGCTCCATCTTTTTGTCAGAGATGCGTCCCATTTCCCCTTTAGGGGGTGCCAGAAACACATGGGTAATGCCCGTCACATTGTCGGGCAATTCATAACGCGTCTGCAATTTTTGTTTCGGCGGCAACAGGGCCAGGAGATGGAAATGCAGTTCGGGCAAACTTTTGATCAATTCGTGGACCCAACTCGATACCCCACCGGCCACGTAGGGGTAGGTGCCTTCGCAAATCAGGCAGACATCCACCGCATCAACCACCGTGACCACCGGCACCTGCAACCAGCGCCGCAACACAAGAGGCAATCTCGACCCTGGCAACGTCATGACAATCCCATGTGTTGCCGCATCTGCTCGCGAATGCGCGCTGCTCGCAACTCCGTTAACCGGTCATCCCCTTTATGGATTCGCCCTTCTTTGATCGCCTCCCGTTGCATCTGCCGCAAGGCAATTTCCCGGGCAATGGCCTCCAGGAACCCCGGTTTGCCCTGCAACAAGGGTTGAATCAATGGGCTCGTAATTTCCATCACCCGGCATTTTTCCGTCAAAACCAAAACATCCGCCTGACGTCTGGCCCCGGTCAGCAGGGACAATTCCCCAATAAAGGTTCCCTCGCCCATACGCGCCATCTCCACCGCCACCCCCTGGGCATTTGTGAACGAGATCACGACCAATCCCGAGAGAATGACGAACATCTCATGCCCCACCTCCCCCTGGCGCACAATGATATCCCCTTCCTGGAATTCGCGAATGGTCGCAGCCCGTGCCAGTGCAGAGCGCTCCTCGACGGTCAAATAGCTGAATATGTCCACCCGATGCAAGCCATCGCCATTATACCAACCCGACCACAAATCAACGGCATCGCGAATCGGGATCAACCAATCCTCATCCCCCGTCAACAATCCCCGATACTGTCGCGCCACGCTGTTGAGCTGATCATGGCGTCCCAGTTGATACAGCGTTTCCATGAACCAGATGACCATCTGTCTGCTTTCATGCCCTTGTTGCATGGCACTGGCAAAGAATTCGACCGCCTCCGCCAGTTCACCGGAACGCACCAACGTCCGTCCCAAAGCCAGAACCACCCCCTGATCCTTGGGATCCATGGCCAAGCAACTTCGATAGCCGGCAATCGCCTTTTTGCGATTTTCTTCCTCACGCATCGGATCCAACAGACCCGTAAAGGCAAAATCATCATAATGCCGTGCCACCTGTAGCTTGAGATCTCGATCATGCCCCTTGCCAACCAACATGCGCTCCAACATGATGGACGTTGCCATGAAGCTGTTTTCCACATGGGCAATGGCACTGGCCGCCTGCACCCGGATCGAATTGTCGGGATTATTGACCGCCTCGCGCAGAACCGAGGCAAAAGAGGGTTTAAAATGACGCGACATCTTGGCAATCATCGCCTGTTTTTGCCCCTGGGTCCCGTAGGTCAGGATGTCGCGAAACGGCGTCAGCGCCACCTGGGCGGCATCACCCCGGGCATCCAGGCGTTCCATGAGTGCCATGGCGGCACTCGCTTGATCGGCTGGAAACAAACTGGCATACCACGATTCAAAAGAGGTGGCCGATCGGGCATATTCCAAATACAAACCCAACGCCAGCAATATCCCCAGAATGCCAATGTAGCCCATCAGGCCAGTGGCAACCGCGAGCAATACATAAAAACCATTCAGACACGGAGCCGGGTTGTTCCTTTGGCGATACCAAGCCAAAAATCCCAACACAAGGGTCAGGAGGACATGCAATAGCATCATCCAATAGGGTTTTTCCAGGGGGTTGCGGCCATAATCCCAAAAAATGCCCAAAAGCAGGGCCAATTCCAGGAAGGAGACCACCAGACATAAAATCAAAAATCTCAGAATACAGGAAAAATCCCGTGCAATTGCCTTGTTTCCCATGGCAACAACGGTCGCAGACATGGCCGTACTCTTACAGTCCCCCATTTAACAAATCAGAGAATTTCAAAAGTTCTGGAGAACACGTCGGTCGGCAATCGGTAGCGCTACTCAGAGTCGCCCGTATCCGGCTTGGGTTGGTCACCAAGTGCTTTGGAACCAGACTTCGCTTCCCCAGCTTTATTAGGCTTGGCAGCCGCTTTCGTCTTAGAATCTGGTGTTTTGGCAGCCGGTGCTTCATCCGGTTTGGGGGCGTCCGGCTTGCCAGCTTCCGTTTTGGAGGCGTCCGGCTTGCCAGCTTCCGGTTTGCTCGCATCAGGCTTGGCTGCTACTGGCTT
>JADGCN010000005.1:20715-53156 GCA_015228975.1 Magnetococcales bacterium | reverse complement strand
TTAGCCGCTTCAGGTTTAGCCGCTTCAGGTTTAGCCGCTTCAGGTTTAGCCGCTTCAGGTTTAGCCGCTTCGGCGGGTACATCCTTGGCAGGAGCTTCTTTGGCGGGAACCGGCTTGGCTTCAGCAGACTTGGGAGCCTCCTTTGGCGTCCCCTGTGAAGGATCGGCAGTACCTTGCGGCTTTTGCGATTGCGTATCGTTCTTGGAGGGCACAACGGGTTGCTTGGGTGGTACAACGGAACCCGAAGATGCCGGAGAATCGTCCATGGTGGGTACCGGCTTGGAAGCGGCATCCTTGGGGGCCACGGAAATAGGGGCCGTTTGATTCTTGGGCGGAATCGGCTCACTTTCGGGGGCCGGGGCTTCTTTGCCGGGTGTTGCGGGAACCGTCGCCTTGGTCCCGTTCGCCGGGATTCCCATAACCGATGTCGTCGCCCCCTTCTTGGTGCTGACAAAGGCAAGTGAAAGACTGGTAATCATAAAAACAGTGGCCAGGGTGGCCGTCAGCTTGCCGAGGAAGCTTCCAGACCCGCGTGCCCCAAAGACACTTTGCGAGCTGCCACCAAACGCAGCCCCCATATCCGCGCCACTCCCCTTTTGCAGGAGTACCACGAATATGAGGGCCAGCGATACGAGGATATGAACAACTGTAATAATTAAGAGCATACTGGACTCAGCGCATCCTCGGGTTCAACGAAAACTGCCAGAGTAACATTCAGCAAACATCGGATATCAGCCTTGAAAGCCGTCGATGATGCCAAGGAAATCTTCCGCTTTCAGAGCGGCACCACCGATGAGACCACCATCGACATCCGGCTTGGAAAAGATGATAGCCGCATTGTCGGGCTTGACGGACCCGCCGTAGAGGATCCTGACTTTGGAGGCCGTGTCATTACCCAATTGGTCGACCAGCATTTTGCGGATGAAGGCATGCACTTCCTGCGCCTGTTCGGGAGTGGCGGTCTTGCCGGTACCGATGGCCCACACCGGTTCGTAGGCCAGGACGAGCTGTTGCCGTTTGGCTTCATCGGCGGGGAGATTGGGGAAGATGGCGGAGACCTGATCGCGGATGACATCGAGGGTTTTTCCCGATTCGCGTTCTTGCAGGGTTTCGCCGATGCAGACGATGGGGGTCAAGCCGTCGCGATAGGCGGCAACCATTTTACGTGCGACCAGTTGCGAATCCTCGCCGTACATGGAGCGGCGTTCGGAATGGCCGAGAATCACATAGGTGCAACCGATATCGGTGAGCATTTGACCGGTGATTTCTCCGGTGTGCGCGCCGGGTTTGTGTTCCGACATGTTTTGCCCACCGAGTTTTACAGCCGACCCGGCGATTTTTTTACCCACCGCTTGAATGGCGGTGAACGGGGGACAGACGAGGACTTCGCAAATATTTTTCCCTTTTCTTTGTTCCAGTCCCTTGAGGATTCCCCCAACCAGGGTATCGGCTGCTCCGGTCAGCCCGTTCATTTTCCAGTTTCCAGCTACCAGTCCGCGTCTCGACATGAAAGCACCCTCACTCGTTGCAAAAGATGGTTTATCCTAAGACGATCGTTGCAGCACGACACTGTGATTTTTCGCCCATTTGCGCCACGATGCCGGCACAAAATGAACGATTGCCGCCAAAAACGCAACCATAAAAATAGCCCGATAACAGAGGACGGTGTTCCTGACGCCAGGAATTGCGCATCTCCAAATTGGTTTTATGCGCCAAATTGACGGAACTGAACACGGTCTCAGAATTCCAGCCGAAGGAATGTGTAGCTATTGTCATCTTCGCGAAAGCGGGGATCCAGAGAATTTTTCTACATTCCCTGACTTTCCGGATTCCCACCTTCGCGGGAATGACGCAAAATAACTACGTTTCCCGTGTTGGTTGCGGTTTATACCTTTCAAGTTGTTTCCAGTCGTTCGGGCACTGGCCACAGGATCGGTTCGACCCCTGCGATCACATCGGGGAGTTTTTCTATCACTTGCTGCACAACTTCTTGCCATTGGCCTACCCGTTGTTGACGTATCAGGCGCAGACTCGGGTACCAGGGGGAATCGTCACGGTTGAGAAGCCAACGCCAGTCGGGGCTGAAAGGGAGCAATACCCAGGTAGGATGACCGATGCTGCCAGCCAGGTGGGCCATGGAGGTATCGACCGTGATCACCAGATCCAGGTTTTGGATCAAGGCGGCTGTCGCGGCGAAATCGGTTAATTCCTGGCTGAAGTCATAAAATGAGCCGCTTTTTGACAATATTTCCCGTTCTTGTGGCTCGATCTCTTTTTGCAGATTGAAAAAACAACATCCTGGAGCTTGCAGCAAGCGGGCAAAAAGTTCTACATCCATGGAACGATTGTGATCGTTGACATGGTTGCCGTTCCCTCGCCAGGTTATGCCGATCTTGAAACCTTCTATTTTTTCCAGGCGTTTGTTCCATGCCACGCGTTCTTCGGGATCGACATGGAGATAGGCCGGTGCGTTGGGGATGGTTTCAACCTCAATACCCAAAGCCAAAGGTAAGCTTTGCAGGGGGATTTGCCAGGCGCAGGGGGGAACGGGATGGGTCTGAATCACCAGATGATCAATGCCAGCCGCAGTTTTAAACAACCGATTCAGTGACAATGGAATCACGAGCGTCACCCGCCCCCCCCTGCTTTGCACCATGGGGCAAAAACGGACAAACTGGATGCTGTCACCAAAACCTTGTTCGCAATGGATGACAATACCCTGACCGTGCAACGGTTCCCCCGACCATTGAGGTTGCTGGTAGGCGTGCTTGCCGAAATGGGCCATGCGCCAGCGCCATTCGTATCCGGGTAAACCGTTTTTAAAATCTCCGGTCAACAAACGAACCAGGCATTCGTTAAACCAGGCATCGGCAAAATCAGGGTTGTGGCGCTTGGACTGGGCGAAACAATCCAGAGCGGCATGATAGTGTCCCATTTCCATGCAGGCCACTCCCAGATTGGAATGGGCCTCATGAAAGTCGGGCTTGAGGACGATGGCCTTGTTGTAACATTCCATGGCCTCTTTAAGTTTGCCCTGGCGGCGCAACGTATTGCCCTTGTTGGATAAGGCTTCGGGATAATCACGCTTGATGCGCAAGGCGTGGTTGTAGCAGATCAAGGCGGTATCCAACTTTTTTTTATCCTGCCAGGCATTACCCAGATTGGAGAGGATTTCCGGGTTGTCGGGCCTGAGTCCCAGGGCGCGCTCATAAAGGACAATCGCCTGGTCAAACTCGCGACGCTTGTGCCACACCACGGCCAGACTGATCAACGCTTCGGGATGATCCGGGCGCACGTCCAAGGCCTGGCTCAGGCATTGAAAAGCCTCATCCAGTCGTTCAAGCCTGGTCAACGCCACCCCCATGTTGGTCAGGGCTTCATGATATCGGGGTTGCAGCGCCAGGGCTTGCTGGTAGAAGTCCAATGCCTCTTCCAGGCGATTCATCTCCTGGGCGGCATTACCCATATTGGAAATCGCCTCGAACATGTCAGGCTTGAGTGCCAGTGCCTGGCGTAACTTGGCCATGGCCGCTTCCGGTTGCCCCTGTTGCAACAACGATACCCCCCACAAGGAAAAGACCTGGGGCATGTTGGGCTTGATTGCAAGGGCATTTTGAAACTGCGCCTCCGCCAGATCGTAGTGTCCTTGTCGACTTAAGACCACGCCCAGGTTGCACAATGCCTCGGGATGCTCGGGATGGGTGGCCAGGACGTGACGAAAATGCCCTTCCGCTTCGGCCAACGCCCCGTTTTCCATGAGGAGTGCCCCCAGATTGCACAGGGTGTTGACGTTGTCAGGTTGCAAGGTCAGCACTTTTCGATGACACGCCATGGCGGCTTCCTTCTGTCCGCTCTGTTGGTACAACGCACCCAGATTGGCCAGGGAACCCGGATCATTGGGCTTTTGCTCCAGGACATGGAGATAACAGTGGCGTGCGGCGTCGAACTCTCCCAATTGTTGTTGCGCCAGTCCCAGATTGAACACGGCGACACAATCATCTGGCGTCAGGGCCACCAGGGCTTGAAAGAGTATTTTGGCATCCCCGGGCTTGCCTTGTGACAACAAAATTCCCCCCAGGCCCGCCAGTGCCGCAGGTTGGTTCGGGTCTCGTTGCAGGGCGCTGCGGAAACACCCTTCCGCTTCTTGAACGCGTCCCAATCCTTGCAGCACCAAGCCCAGGTTGGCATGGAGCGGGGCAAAATCGTTCTGACACTGTACGGCCAATCGTAAGGGATCGACGGCTTCGACGCTACGTCCCGTCTGGTGCAGGACGATGCCCAAAAGGTGCAAGGCATTGCCATGCCGCGGATCAATGGCCAGTATCTGCCGGCATAACGATTCCGCGCTTGCCGTTTGACCCGTCTGGGCTGCGTGAAAGGCCTGCTCCAAAAGCTTGGTCGGATCGCTTTCCATCGATGGTCTCCCAATGGTTTCCATGCACGGATCTCAGGAGGCGTTTCCCTCCTGTCAGACAAAGACAGCATGGTCAGGATCAAGGGCCAGATAGTCGAGAATCGCCAGATTACGCGAATGGGCAACACATTGATGTTGGCAATGGATACTGGGATTGAGAGCCTGCATTTTTGCCCGGTTTTCTTCCGACAGCCAGAATTCCTTGAAGGAGCGATCTTTGATGCTTCCCAACAATCCTTGCTGGTTATAGGCCTTATCCTGACAGGTATAGACCCCGAGATCGGCGCCGATGACCGGTCGAAACAACAGGAAGGGGCAAAAAGTATAGGATTTATCGAAACGTTCTTCCAGTTCGTGGTAATGGTCGATGACGGTGAAATGGTCGTCGTTCAGCCTCAGGGCTTGTTGGATGCGGGCCGAGACCGCCTCCTGGATGGGACGATGGTAGGCATTGTTTTCCTTGCCGGAGTTGGAGATCACAACACCGGACAGTTTGACATGATTGGCCCCGGCATTCTTGAAACGGGAGCAGGCTTCTTCGATATGTTCAAAATTATCCTTGGTGATGATATAGCTGATGCCGAGGACGCATGGGGATTGCATGTCGGCAAAACGACGCATATTTTCCAGGGTGCGACTGAATTCGCCCGACTTGATGCCACGGGCCTTGGCAAAACTCTCATCATCCCAGGCATCGAGAGACAGACGTATCCAGGTCGCGTACTGCGCGAAAGTTTGCGCCAGATGTCCTTTCAGGTTGGCACCATTGGACAGGGCGGCCACTTTGACGCCACCCTTGGCCAAACGTTCCATCACCCGTGGGAGGGGTTTGTAGAGCAAGGGTTCCCCACCCCCGGAAAAAGTGACTGCTTTGACCCCCATGTCCACCAGATCATCGGCGATTTGCAGCATTTTTTCTTCGGGAATGGTGTCGGCTTCCACCATGTCTTGCCCGAGCTGTAGCTGGTCAGCCTTATAGGCGCAATACCAACAATCATGATTGCATCGGTTGGTTGGCTTGATGCGGACATGTACCGGGGCAACGACCCTTTGCTCGCGCAGGGCTTCAATTTGTTCATGGAAACGCAAAAATTTCAGAGTGCTGTAAATGACGCCCATAGATTCTCTTTTCGGTAGATCGTTTGTTTGCGTTTCCCCGACTCTGGTCGCAGATGGATTACGGCAAAAAATATCCTCGTCACCTGCGCCATGGTCAAGGGATTTTCCCTCTCAATCCCAAGAGGCTTCAAGGTTAACAAAGACCAGTTGGAAAACGGGAAAATTACGTGAAACGAACCAAAAATGGCTTGCCCATTATCTTGGTGGAACTTATTGTGGTGACAGTGTTGGCGTTTGTGCAACTGCCTGGAAAAATCCGGACACGGTTGGGGAGAGTTGACATGTCTGATTCAGTGACCTTGGAGGATGTCTGGAAAGCTTTCCTGGAGACGGACCGCAAGATGCGGGAGACGGACCGCAAGATGCAGGAGACGGATCGCATGATCAAGGAGGTCAGTCGGCAAATTGGCCGGTTGGGTGGCCGGTTGGGGGAGTTTGTGGAAGGATTGGTCGCCCCGGCTTGCAAAACCTTGTTTGCCGAAAGAGGCATTCCCATTCACAAGGTCAGCCGCCGCGTAGAAGCGGATCTCCCTGGCAATCGGCACATGGAAATTGATTTGTTGGTCCTCAACACCGATGCGGCTGCTTTGGTGGAGGTCAAAAGTAAAATGATGGTCGAGGATGTGCGGGATCATCTGGCGCGTTTGGAAGAATTTAAAGAGTTTTTCCCCGAATATGCCCACAAGCGGGTCGTTGGCGCGGTAGCCGGCATGGTCATGGAGGATCCTGTCATCCAATTTGCCGTTGGCAAGGGATTGTTCGTCATTGTGCAGGCGGGGGATACCCTCAGGTTTGCCAACGAACAGGCGTTTGTACCGAGAATTTGGTGATATTCAGTCGTCGTTGTCGTTATATTGCGTAAAATCATGTTTATGGACAGACTCCTGGGGATCAATATGAAACTTCTTAAATTTTTTATGTTTCTATCGCTTTTTCATGGGTGTTTGTCATTTGTTAACCCGGGAATCGCGGCGGAATCCATACCCAATATATTTAAGGGGCAACCGTTTTCCAATCCCGATGAACTGAACGACCAACCGGAGTCCTGGCGGCAACAAACGATTCGCTATCGTGATCAGGATCAGGGGGTCGAGATCGCCTTGCTGCTGGACCAAAATATTTATCCAGGCTTGCTTCCAATGGTAGAAAAATTTGCAAAAGAGCAAAAAATCAAGGTGGTGGTACGGGAGGGAACCTGTGGACCCGCCGCCGAGGGTGTTTTCAAGAAGGAAATTGATGTGGGTGGCTCCTGTTGCCCCACCGCCAAAGTTGACCGCCTTCCCGGTTTGCGCTGGCATACGGTAGGTATTTCACCCCTGGCCATTCTGGTGAACCATGCCGATCCCGTGGATCAACTCAGTGCGGAGCAGGTTCGTGAAATATTCCGTGGTAAAATAACCCGCTGGGCGCAAATTCCGGGACTTGAGGAAAAGTTTGCCAAGGATGTTCTCATTCGTCCCGTCACCCGCTTGCATTGCAAAACCCGACCGGGACATTGGCGCTTGATTTTGGATAACGAAGAGATGTTTGGTCCGCGCATCAACGAGGTTGGGACGATCATCGATATGGTGATCGGTGTTGGCAATAACCGGGGATCGCTTGGATATGTGGAAAACTGGCATGTGCTGAACGATCCCAAAATGAAAAACCTGGTTAAGACCATTAAAATAAATCAACAGGATCCGGGCGATGTGGAGGCGGTCAGTTCCGGGAAGTATCCCTTTTATTGGATGTACAACGTGTCTACCTGGAGCGATTCCCATTTGGCCAATCCCAAGGCACAGCAGTTGGTTCAGTACCTGATCGATCACGCCGATACGGTTGATCCAAGCCTTCACTTGATACCGGCCAGTGTTTTGCGGAAACATGGGTGGAAATTCAATGGTGATGAGGTTGTCGGAGAGCCGTGATGTCGGGCACTGGGTCTGGTTTGCGTGGATTGGGAGAAAGATTGTGGCGGCGCACAACACTGACCACCAAGGCGCTGTTGGTGTCGGTGAGCATGGGGGGGACGTTCTGGTTTTTGGCAGACTGGTGGCAAACCGTACAGATCACTCAGATCTTTCGTCAGGAACAGCTCAAAGGTTTGGAAATTCAGGCCCAGCATGATCGCATCCTGTTTGATGGTTACATTCGCAAACAGGAACAATCGGTGCGGTTGATTTCTTTTTTGACTGTTTTCAGCGAATGGGTTGAGGCGGCACAAAACAGATGGACGATCCCCCCGGGTGACACCACCCGTTGGGTGGCGGAAATGCGACCCGAGTGGCTGCCGCCGCAATCGGTGATGCGTGGCTTGGTTGCAGCCCCTCATATCCTGCTATTGGATAAACAAAAACGGTTGCGCGAGATTTATGAACAGGAGGAGGGAACACCATCGCTTTCCCGGGAGATTTTAGAAACACTTCTCCCGCGTATGCTGGCATCCGATGAATCGACCCACATTCTGGCCGATTCCAAGGGGACGACATATCTGATCAATGCCAGCGGGGTCAATGGGCAGCGTCCGACGATCGGTTCCAAGGCCTTTCTGGTTTTTGTGGTTGCCCTGGATAATGATTTTCTGACCATGTTTCAAACCCGTCCCAACTTGAACAGTATTGTCGCCCTGATCAACGGGGATAGCAATCAGGTGTTTGCCAGCAGCCAACCCGAACGGGTTCAAGTAGGTTGGTCTCTGGAACAATTGCAGAAAGATTATGAACTGTTTGGAAAAAGATTCCTGGATTACAATTTTTCCATAGATGTGCCGGTATATTTCGCAACCTTGGTGCCAAAAGATGATATTAACCGTATAAGCTCTTCAATCGTTGCGAGCGAGCGGCGACAACGCGCCATGAGTTATGGGGCCTTGGCAGCGGTATTTTTTTCTCTCGTGTTGTTGATGACCCGAAGGTTGCTACATTTTGCCGAAGGGATGATTGATGCGGCGGTGACCGAACTCCAGTTGCCCAGGCAGGATGTGGTTTCTGGTGATCAACTCATGATTATGGGTGAGCGCTTTCAGTGGATGATCCGGGAAATTGTCCAATCCCGTTCCCGGGAAGCGGAGCGACAGGATGAATTACAAGCTTCCAATGAGGCGTTACAGCGCACTCTGACCATGGTGAAGGAGACGCAGGCACAATTGGTGGAATCGGAAAAAATGGCCTCTTTGGGCAACTTGGTTGCCGGCATCGCCCATGAAATCAATACCCCGGTGGGGTCGGGGGTGACAGCGGCTTCGTATTTGCGGCAGGAGAGTCAACGGTGTGCCGCGCAATTTGCCAGCGGTACCCTGCGCAAGAGTGATTTGGATCATTATTTCCAGGATGTGGTGGATTCGACCCAGATGATCTTGCAAAATTTAAATCGCGCCGCAGAGCTGGTACGCAGTTTCAAACAGGTTGCGGTAGATCGATCCCACGAGCAGCAGCGCCTGTTTAACTTGCACGAGTGCATCCAGCAGACGCTCGTCAGCCTCCGTCCCCACCTTAAGAAAACCCATCACACGGTGACCGTCCGTTGTCCCGAGGTTTTGGAAGTCAACAGTTTTCCCGGGGCGTTTTCACAAATTCTCAGCAATTTCATCATTAATTCCCTCATGCACGGCTTTCGCGATATTGCCGATGGGGAAATTATTGTGCAGGCGGAGATACAGGAGGAGGACATTCTATTCCGTTATTCGGACAACGGCCACGGCATGGAGGAACAGGATCGGCAACGCATTTTTGAGCCATTTTTTACCACGGCCAGGGGGCGGGGTGGAAGTGGCCTGGGGATGCATATCGTTTACAATCTGGTCACCCAAACCTTGCAGGGGACCATTCAGTGTACCAGCAGTCCCGGTCGTGGCACCCTGCATGAGATTCGTTTCCCCTCGGGACTGGAACTCTATCCTTAAAATCTGCGCAGGTTATAGCTCTTCCGGGTCGGCATCCTCCGCGGCTTTTCTGAACCATTTGACCGCTTCGGCATGATCCTTTGGCACGCCAAGGCCTTTTTCGTAGGCCATGCCCAGATTATTCTGCGCCTCAGCGTCACCCTGCTCCGCCGCTTTTCGGTACCATTGCACCGCCAGCCCATGGTTTTGCGGAACACCTCTTCCCGTTTCATAGGCTACGCCCAGGTTGTTTTGCGCATCGGCATCCCCTTGTTCGGCGGCTTTTTGATACCAGTGCGCAGCAACGGCAAAATTGCGTTCCACCCCCTGGCCCGCTTCATAGGCGACACCCAGATTGTTTTGGGCATCAACATTGCCTTGTTCAGCGGCCTTTGTATACCATTTGACCGCTTCCCCCATATTGCGTTCCACCCCCTGGCCACCTTCGTAAGCCAATCCCAGGCTGTTCTGGGCATCGGGGTTTCCCTGCTCGGCGGCTTTTCGGAACCATTTGACCGCTTCGGCGAAATCCTGCTTGACGCCCAGGCCATTTTCATAGGCCAATCCCAGATTGTTCTGGGCTTCGGCATCGTTTTGTTCGGCAGCCTTTCTGTACCATTTGATTGCTTCGGCGAAATCTTGTTTGACGCCCAGGCCATTTTCGTAGACTTCTCCCAAGTTGTTCTGGGCTTCCGCATGGCCCTGCGCAGCCGCTTTATTGTACCAGCGCAAAGCTTCACGATAATCTTGCTTCACCCCTTCTCCATGTTCGTAGGCCAGTCCCAGGTTGTTCTGGGCTTCCGCATTACCTTTCTCTGCCTCCAGGCGCCATGCGCCAATATCCAGGGTGTCGTCTCCCCAACCATTCGTGACAGGGAGCGTCAGGGACAAAACAATCAGAAGGCAGTACCTGCAATATATCATGAGTTTCATCGGGATCATCCTCGCCATGGATCCGTCAACGCTGTCAAAACCAATCCACCGTTTCAGTATGCCCCATTCTCTCAAAGTTTTCCAGGCAGTCCCATGTGCAACCTGAAAGGGCTGATACGTGTGTTTTTCATCGGGAAAATTTCAATCGGGCACGGGTTGTCAACAGCTCTCTGCAAGGAAAACATTTATTTTTATCAATTGGTCAAACAGAGACTATCTTGGAAATCGTAATTTTTCGACTCCTGGAAGGAGACAGCGAGATCGCGGCGATGGTGTTTCTGGTTTTCTGGATCACCGCTTTGAAAACCTTTGGACAATCTGTAGAAAAGTTTCGGCTATGGCACGGGGATCTTGCCAATCGGGACCAAACGAGGCATGCCAGCGTCCCTTGGGGTTGAACAGGATGATGGTGGCGGGTGGAATCGGTCCCGCCGGTTGCGGACGGGAAAAATCGAGGGTTACACCCAATTCTTCGGCGAAATGGCGGACAGCCTCGTCGGATCCCGTAACACCGGTCCAGCCGCTCGTCAAACGCGAGAGATAACCTTGCAGCACCTCGGGCTGATCCCGACGGGGATCCACTGTGGCAAACACCCATTGCGTTGCCGGCACGAGGCGGGGATTGTTCGGCAAAATGCGTCTGACCTCGTCCAAAAGAGTCGGCGACCCGGGACAATCAGCCGAACAATGGGTCATGCCGAAAACCAGGAATGTCCAGGGCCCCAGCAATCGATCCGTTTGAAAAGGGCGACCCTGGTGGTCGATCAGATCGAAAGCCCCCATCCCTCTGGGTTTGGCCAGAACCACCTTTTCCAGATTGACTGGGGGTTGTCGACTTTCCAAAAACTGTTTGTAGCCGATCTGCACCACCAGGGTGAACAGGATGCCGAATACGACGAAAACAAGCTGGTTTTTATGTTTGCGGAGTGTTGGAAGCATGGATCCTAAGTCACCAGGGGACGTTTGGGGAAGAAAGAGAGCGCCACGAAAAAGGTAAAACTTCCTTTCGATTGGCACCGGGTATCCTACCCGGAATTGGCCAAGTTTGGCAAAATTTTTAAAATCGCCTTGACGTTAATAGCGATAATTGGTTCTATGGGCACGCTTCATCCTGATTTCGACCTTTTGCGGAGACGTTATGCCTTTTATCCCCCACACCCCGGACGATGTCCAGGTCATGTTGGCGACCATTGGGGTGGAAAGTGTGGAGCGGCTGTTTGAAGAGATTGACCCGGAATTGCGTTGTCAGCCGCTCAAATTGCCCGAACCCCTGGAAGAGTGGCAGGTAGCCCGGCTGATGCGACAGCGGGCGGCACGGGATCGATCCGACCTGTGTTTGATCGGTGCCGGCTCTTATGCCCATCACATCCCCGCCGTGGTTTGGCAGATGGCGTCGCGGGGTGAATTTTACACCGCCTATACCCCTTATCAGGCGGAAGCAAGTCAAGGAACCTTGCAGATTCTCTACGAATTTCAAACCATGATGGCCGCCCTGACGGGATTGGAAGCCTCCAACGCGTCGATGTACGATGGTGCCAGCGCGCTGGCGGAAGCGATACTGATGGCAGTACGCCTGCAAGGACCGGGGAAAAAACGGCGCGTCCTGATCCCCGCAACGCTGAACCGACGCTTTCTGTCCACAGTCCAAGCCCTGGTGCGCGACCTTGACATCGAATTGGTAACACTCCCCTTCAATACCGCAACCGGCATCACCGATCCCCAATCCCTGGAATCCCATCGAGACGACGGCTATTGCGCCCTGGTCATTCCCCAACCCAATTTTTTCGGGGGATTGGAAGAATGCGACGCCTTGACCGACATCGCCCATCAGCACGGGGCATTGGTGATCGGGGTAGTCAATCCCGTCGCCCTGGGGCTTTTGACCCCCCCCGGGGCCTGGGGTGCGAAAGGGGCGGATATCGCCTGCGGAGAAGGGCAACCCTTGGGGGCACCCCCTTCCTCCGGTGGACCGGGATTCGGCTTCATGTGCTGTCGCACGGCGAACGTGCGGCAACTGCCAGGGCGTATTGTCGGCAGCACCGTCGATCACCACGGTCAACGCGGATTCGTCCTGACCCTGCAAGCCCGGGAACAACACATCCGTCGTTCACGCGCCACGTCCAACATATGTTCCAACCAGGGGTTGATGACCATTGCCGCCGCTATCCACCTGTCATTGTTGGGGCCGGACGGACTGAAACGCATCGCCCTGGCGTGTCACGACAATGCAACCCAACTGTTGACCATGCTCCTCGCCATTCCCGGTGTCTCCCGGGTGTTTTCCCAACCTTTTTTCCATGAGGTGGCGGTGCGGCTGCCAACCGATGTTACCAAGGTGTTGGAAAAACTTCAGCAACGCGGCATCGCCGGCGGTTACCCCCTGGCCAGGGATTATCCCGGAATAGACAACACATTGCTGATTTGCACAACCGAAACACTCTCCTCGGAAGACAGGGAACGTTTTGTAGCCACGTTGCGTGAGGTGATGGCATGAAACCAATCCAATCATCCGGCACGCGACCCGCCGTGATCTTCGAAGAATCACAAAACCATCGGTCGGGTGCCGTCAAGGGGGGGAACCTTCCCCAACCCGCTACCATTCCGGATCGTTTCCTCCGGACACAACCACCCATGTTGCCCGAAGTGTCGGAATTGCAGGTGGTGCGGCATTTCACCCGCTTGTCACAGCACAATTTTTCCGTGGATACCCATTTTTATCCCCTGGGCTCGTGTACGATGAAATACAACCCCAGGGTCTGTCATGCGTTGGCCATGCTGCCAGAATTTTTGGAGCGGCACCCCCTCGGTCTGGAGACCCAGGGACAAGGGGTGTTGCAATGTTTGTACGAGCTTGGGGAATACATTAAAGAAATCACCGGTACCGCAGGGGTTTGCCTGACACCCATGGCGGGTGCCCAGGGTGAATTCGCCGGAGTGGCGATGATCCGAGCCTACCACAAGGATCGCAACGATTTAAACCGCACGGAAATGCTGATCCCCGATGCCGCTCATGGCACCAACCCGGCAACCGCTGCCATGTGCGGCCTGACGGTGCGGGAAATCCCCACCGATGCCCAGGGCGATTGCGATATCGCCGCCCTGAAACAGGCTTTGGGACCGCAAACCGCCGGTATCATGTTGACCAACCCCTCAACACTGGGGGTGTTTGAACGGCGTGTCCGGGAAATGGCCGATCTGGTTCACCAGGCGGGGGGATTGCTGTATTACGATGGTGCCAATCTCAATGCCATCACCGGTCGGGTACGGCCCGGCGACATGGGATTCGATGCCGTCCATGTCAACGTCCACAAAACCTTTGCCACACCACACGGGGGTGGTGGCCCTGGAGCGGGTCCCGTCGGGGTGTCCGCCCGATTGCTCCCCTATCTGCCCGTCCCCAGGGTGGTACGCACGGACGACAATCAAGGCTACCGCTGGCTCGACGGCTCCGAAGCACCCCTTTCCATTGGTCGCCTCTCCGCCTTTGCCGGTAACATTGGCGTTCTGCTGCGAGCCTATGTCTACCTGCGCATGCTCGGGGCACCCGGATTGCGTCGCGTCGCCGACCACGCCACCCTCAACGCCAATTATCTCATGGCGCGTTTAAAAGCATCCGGATTCACGATTGCCTTTCCCAACCGTCGGGCAACTCACGAATTTATCGTCACCCTCAAAGAAGAGTCGCATCAATGGGGCGTATCAGCCCTGGATTTTGCGAAACGGTTGTTGGATTATGGCTTCTACGCACCAACGATTTATTTCCCCGCGTTGGTGCAAGAGTGTCTGTTGATTGAACCAACCGAAACGGAAACAAAAGAAGAACTGGATCGTTTTGCCGCAGCCATGGCAGCCATTCGCCACGAAGCGCAAACCGATCCCGGACTGGTTAAAGGCGCTCCCCACCACGTTCCCATTCCCGGAGGGGGGCTAGGCAGGCTGGACGATGTACGTGCGGCACGTAAACCCGATCTGACATGGAAAAGGAATTAATAAACATGAGTGAAATTATACAGGTTAAAGGCAGGGAAATCGTTGATTCACGGGGCAATCCGACTGTTGAAGTGGATGTGATGACCGATTGCGGATCCGTGGGCCGCGCAGCGGTGCCGTCGGGAGCTTCAACCGGTGAACGGGAAGCCCTTGAATTGCGCGACGGCGACAAATCCCGCTATTTGGGCAAAGGCGTCCTGAAAGCGGTCGGAGCCGTCAATGGCGAACTGGCCAAAGCGGTCATCGGCATGGAAGTCACCGATCAACGCGCTATCGACGCCCGCATGATGGAAGTCGATGGTACCGAAGGCAAGTCCCGTCTGGGCGCCAATGCCCTGCTGGGCGTCTCCATGGCCGTGGCCAAAGCGGGTGCGGAAGCAACCGGGCAATCGCTCTATCGCTATCTGGGTGGCATCAATGCCCACACCCTGCCGGTACCCATGATGAACATCATCAACGGTGGCGCCCATGCCGACAACAACGTCGATATCCAGGAATTCATGATCCTCCCCATTTCCGCCAAATCCGTGGCCGAAGCGGTGCGTATGGGCGCGGAAGTGTTCCATAACCTGAAAAAGGTGTTGCAAGGCCTCAAGCTGAACACCGCCGTGGGTGACGAAGGTGGTTTCGCCCCCAACCTGGCCTCCAACGAAGATGCCCTCAAGGTCATCATGGAAGCCATCGGCAAAGCGGGCTACAAAGCGGGCGAAGACATCATGCTCGGCCTGGACTGCGCCTCCTCGGAGTTCTACGATAAGAATACCGGCATTTACAACCTGCACGGCGAAGGACGCAAGTTCAACCCCGACGAAATGGTCGGCTTCTATCAAGAACTCTGCAACAAATACCCCATCATCTCCATCGAAGACGCCTGCGACCAGAACGATTGGGCCGGTTGGGGCAAATTGACCAAGGCCTTGGGCAGCAAGGTGCAGTTGGTGGGTGATGACCTGTTTGTCACCAATCCCAAAATCCTGGCCAAGGGGATTCGCGAAGGGATCGCCAATTCCATCCTGGTCAAGGTGAACCAGATTGGCACCCTCACCGAAACCATGGACGCCGTGCAAATGGCGCAACGTGCCAACTATACCTGCGTCATTTCCCATCGTTCCGGTGAAACCGAAGATGCCACGATTGCCGATATCGCGGTTGGTACCAACGCCGGCCAGATCAAGACCGGCTCCATGAACCGCTCCGACCGGATCGCCAAATACAACCAATTGATTCGCATTGAGGAAGAACTCGGTGCCCAGGCGCGTTACGCCGGTGCCAAGGCCTTCTACAATCTGGCCATGGGTCAACCCTGATCGTTTTTTATTGGTCCAGGAAGGGTGGTCTCGCCCTGCCCTGGATCCATGTTCAAACACCCCGGACAGATTTTCTTCCGGGGTGTTCTTTTGTCACCAGGGATCGATACCGGGTTGCCGTCAAAGGGATGCCAATTATCCAATCAAAACCAACCTTCAGCGATTCTGAAAATGTGTTGATCCCATATTTCATCAAGGGAAACCGTGTGGTTTTCAACATTTCCGGCAACAAGTATCGATTGTTGGTGAAGATAAACTATCCACATGGTGTGGTGTATATCCGATTTATCGGAACCCATGCCCAATATGATCAAATCGATGCGGAGACCGTGTGATGGACGTTCATCCCATCAAGACCGAACTGGACTACAATGCAGCGTTAGCAGAAATAGAGCGACTCATGGATGCCGCCCCTGATACAACGGAAGGAGATCGCCTGGACCTTCTCGTTACTCTAGTCGAAGCCTACGAAGCTAAACACCACGCCATTAATCTCCCGGATCCCATTGAAGCTATCAAGTTCCAAATGGAACAAATGGGTTTGAGCCGCAAGGAACTGGAACCATTTATCGGCAGCCGGGCACGGGTGACTGAAGTTCTCAACCGTAAACGGAACCTCTCGCTGGAAATGATCCGCCGCCTTCACGAGGGGCTTAAAATTCCTGCCGATGTACTCATACGACCTTCTTTACCAGATCTGGGAGTTGTCGTGGGTACTGAAGATTAACCCTGCGTTCCACTGCCACCATTCCAAAGTTCAAAAATGGTTGCGGATTGATTAAGTTTACGCCATGAACCGTCTCTTTATTTCATTCTGCTACACGACCGAGTTTTCTTCGATCACAAATTTTTTGATAGTTTTCCCGGTTGGGCAGGATAATAAGAAATTCAGCACCTTCCATCTTTTCCGGTGTGGAAAAAACCGTGATTTGCCCGGCGTGGTCTTCGATAATTCCTTGAACGATTGAAAGTCCAAGACCTGTCCCTTTGGTTTTACCCTTGGAGGTGTAAAAAGGGTCAAATATTTTCCCCTGTGCCCCCGGGAGAATCCCGGGTCCTTGATCCTTGACCCGTATCCATACATGGTCATCCAACATTTCGGCATGGACGGTGATCTGTTTCGCCCCTGTGATATCCATGTTTTCCATCGCATCCATGGCATTGTTGAACAAATTGACAAAGACTTGCGTCATTTGCTGACGATCACATATCACCATCATAGTGGTTGGCACATCAATTTTTAAGGCAAATCCCTTCTTGATACGATATTTCAACAGGTTGCCAGCATCCTGAACCGGATCCAGCAACCGGCATTCCACCTTGTCGGTTTCCATTCCGCCCCGAGAATAGGCTTTGAGGCTATCGACAATTTTAGAGATACGGCGACTGCCGTCCAGCATGCCGTCGAGTGTCGCATCAACTTCCGTCAGAAACGCACCAACACGACCCGTGGGATCAAGATGCTTGTTCTGATCGAGGATGGGACGACTTATCATCCAGAATTGTTTGAGGAAATCGATATTTCCCGCGATAAAGGAATTGGGATTGTTGACTTCGTGGGCCATGCCTGCGGAAAAAGTTCCCAAACAAGCCAATCGTTCGGCATGCGCCAATTGTTTGGTACGCGTTGCCACCATGTTTTCGAGGTAATCCTGGTGGGTTTTCAACGCATCTTCAGCGAACTTTCTCTCAATCAAACTGCTCAAGGCATTGGCGATACTCCCCAGGAAATCCGCATCGCTGGTATGGCGACCATGACAGGATTGGAAATAGCCCGTCAGGACACCGATGACACGACTTCTGTCGCTGGAACAGATGGGAATGGCATAATAATCGTTGTCGTCCAGGGAATGACTGTGACGGTTGCTCAACTCCTTTTCATGGAGATTGCGGGCCTGAACCATTTCTCTTCGTTTGAAGGCTTGTCCACACAGACAGGAGCCGATCTCCACATGCTGACACGATTCGATCGCCCCATCGGGCATGTTGACATGGGCCTGCATGACCAGTCTTTCCTGATTGGGATCGACAAGGAAAATACACGCCCCCAGGATTTTTCGATTTTGAACCGGAAGCCACGCCCTGTTGACCAATTCATCCAAAACCTGATGGAACAATGTGTTAATGGGTTTGGAACCGGAGGATATTTCCAGAATGGCGGCAACGGCATCGAGTCGGGCATAGCCCTGGGACAAGGAATCCATGCTCTCCCGGAGCTGGGCTTCCATGGCGGCAAATGATTGATCAAGTTGTTGAATCTCATCGACATTCCCATCAACAACCCGCAAGGATTTGCCTGTTTGATCCATGGAAAAACGCGCCGTTTCCTGGACCAAGTTTAATAACGGTTTGCCTACCAAGCGATTGCCGAAATATAAAAAGACAACCCATAAAAACAACGTTTTGATACTGGCGAAAAAAATAATCGACCAGAATAACTTGTTAACCCGGGAAAAGGCGATATCGGAATTGGAATAAAAGATCACCCGACCCAGTTTTTCCTGTACTCCCGATTCCGAAGGGGCTAACAGATCAAAGTGGTGATCAAACAGGTTGGCGGCAAACCGGGGTGGCGTTTCCGGGACTTTGACCATGTCTATGGCGATGGTGTCGCGCTCTTTGATGTCAATCAATCCCTTTCGGGCAATAAAACGGTTGTGGGGATCGAGGATGCTGACGCCTACCACTTCCGGCAATTGCAGGATGCTGTGGATGGTGACATCCAGTTGGGCCAAATCAACATGCCAGACATTGTTGGATAACGTTTTTTCAAACAGCGGCTGATAAGTAACAAGGGTTTGAACAACTTCTTTAGTTTCCCTGGAATACTCGATCCACATTTGCACCGCCGTCAAAATCACGGTCGCCAGACAATACGTGCCGAACACCATCTTGAGCAGTTTCATGCTGATGGAGTGTTTGATGGCGACGGTTCGGGTCGGGTTGCTCATTTGTCAATACTTTGAAAATTGCCCTTGTCCAACCAGCGCTGGAACAAATCTTCCAGATCTTTCCGGGTTGCGGGGATCAGGAAATGCCGCCAAAAATATTGATGCCGGACCGGCGCAACATGAATCTTGGGGGCTGATTCGCGAACAGCGTCATCTTTGGTCAAAAAGTAATGGATGGTGGATGTCGGCAGCAGGAGAACATCCAAGCGTTTCAGCAACAACATCATAATGTTGTCGCGCTCGTGATTGCCATCGATACGTTGAATGCCACCCGCTGTCACCAGATCGTCAATGCCCACATACTGGTGGCCCCGGATGCCACCAAAACGCAAACCACGCAGGGATTCCGGCGTTTGATAGTCCACAGGGGACTCCTTGAGGGAAATAATGGCGTTGGAATCCTCAAACATTTTCAACCAGTGGAAACCGTTTTCCGATGGGCCGCCAAATCCCCAGGAGGGATTCACCCACAGGACGCTCCAATCATCACCACAAGGGGCCGAGGTCGGTGGTGTACATTGTCCCTGGATCCATGGTTTCAACTCCAGATCAAGGCGGCTGCGCGGCACTATGCGTACTTGAAACTTCCACTTTCCGGCGGCCAATTCGGTCAACGATTTGGCCACGTCAAAGGTCAGCCCCTGCTCGGGACCGGTCACAAACGGGGGATGGTTGTGATAACTCAGCAGGTGAATGGTGGTCGGGGTCTCCATCCCATGGGCACGAACCGCCATGAAAAAAAAACAGAGCGCCAGGAGTGGAACCGGTAACCGGGCCATGGGGCGCAGGGAATGGATGGGAGTCATCGTAAGCCCTATTCACGATCATGCACAGCGTTTGCCTCATTGGTCAGTGCAAGGTGGGTGATTCCCGCTCCTTTTCAACAAAAGCCATCAACACCTTGAGGGCCTGTTCCCTTTTACCCGCTTCATCTACAAAGGAAAAGTTCGTTCGCCATCCGTTCGATCCGTTCAAATGTTCAATTTCCCGGACAAGCTCATCCATCGCGGGACTCTCCGTCAATCCATCCCGGGTTTGCACTTTCAGTTTGTCCAATATTTTTAATATGGCTTCGAGTCTTTCCTGCTGTTCTTCATGATCTGACATGATGCTTCATCCTGAAATGGTCATGATGCCAATCCTTGAGCCATAAAGATCGGCCCCCTGCAGACGTAAGGGTCACATCCTTACGAATCCCTCCCCTCTCAAGTCCCTATTGTGCGGGATCACCGTTCAGGAAACAATTATTTTTCTTGCCAATGATTTTCAATAACAGCTTTGACCCACGTCGAAGCCAACCCTGTGTTCCACCCGCATCGGTTCCCGTTCCAGGGTGGACTTCGGAAACACTCAGACCGCTTTGGCAATCATCAAGGTGGCCAGGGCACAGGAAGCCATGCGCGCAAAGGCATCTTCCGCATGGGTCGGGAGAATAACCGGTACACGGGTGCCAATAATGATGCCAGCCCCCTTGGCATCGGCCAAATGTTCCAACTGCTTGGCCAACAGGTGGGCCGATTCCAAATCGGGGGCCACCAATATGTCCGCCTGTCCCGCTACCGGTGAGTTAAGCTTGCTGTATTTGGCCGCTGAAGGGGAAATGGCCGAATCAAAAGCCAAGGGTCCATCCAAAATGCCACCCTTGATTTGGTTGCGCTCCGCCATCTTACACAAGGTAGCGGCATCGATGGTCGATGGCAGGGCGGCGCTGATTTCATCGGAAGCGGCTAAAATAGCCACCTTGGGCGGCACATGCGCCACTCTGCGCACCAGATCGATGGCGTTTTGAATGATATCCCTTTTATTCTCCAAGGTGGGAAAAGGGGTGATCCCGGCATCGGTGATGTAAATCATCTTATCGTAGGTGGGGACATCATAGGCGAACACATGGCTGGCCCGTTTGTCGGTTCGCAGGCCCGTCTCGGGGTGCAATACCGCCTGAAACAACTCCTTGACCGGCAAACTGCCATTGATCACGGTCTGCACATCCCCCTGCCGCGCCATGCTGACCGCTCGACTGGCCGAGGCATGACTGTGTGGCGTATCGATGATTTCCAGGGTATCCATATCCAGGTTGGCTTCCATGGCCGCTTGACGAATCCGTTCCTTGGGGCCTACGAGTATGGGATCGATAATGCCCGCCCGGGCCGCCATGAGTACCCCCTCCAGGGCCATGGAGGAAACGGGGTGGACAACAACCGCCTTGACGGCGGGCATCTCTTTGACCTGCATGAGCAAGGCCGTCCAATGCTTTTGTCCCATCATGCGAATTTCTGGCAAATGGGGCACGGGTCGGGAAATTTTATGGCTGGGCGCCAGGACGGTGGCCTCGCCGGAGATCACCACCTCCTGTTTCTGGTTGGTACACAAACATTCAAAGGTGACCCGCCTGTTTTCCGTATTTTTCTGCAATACCCTCAGGGTGACCCGCACCACATCCCCCAACGTCACCGGACGCTTGAACTTGAGGGTTTGTTCGAGATAGATCGTCCCAGGACCGGGCAGTTGCGTGCCCAGAACCGTGGAAATCAGGGCACCACCCCACATGCCATGGGCAATAACCTCGTGAAAAATGCTTTTCTGCGCATAATCATCGTCCAAATGCGCCGGATTGACATCCCCGGACATGATGGCGAAAAGTTGGATATCGTCGCGTGTCAGGCGTCGCTCCAGAAAACAGCTATCGCCAACCTGAATTTCATCGATGGTTTTGTTTTCGATGTGCGCCATGGGAGTCAGTCCACGCTGTGGTAGCCGGCATCGATATAAACAATGTTACCCGTCAGTCCTCGAGCGGCGTCGCTGGCCAAGAACGCCGCCGTTGCCCCCACATCCTCAATGGTGACCAACCGTTGCAGCGGCGCTTTTTCCACCGCTTTCGCCATCAACACATCAAAATCCTTGATGCCCGATGCGGCACGGGTTTGCAATGGTCCGGGCGACAGGGCGTGAACCCGGATCCCTTTGGGGCCCAGTTCTGCCGCCATGTATTGGGTGATACACTCCAAAGCCGCCTTGACGGGACCCATGATGTTATAATTTTGCACCACCCGCTGCGATCCGTAATAGCTGATCGTTTGCAGACAACCACCCCCGGTCATCAGCGGCTCACTCAGTTTGGCGAGACGGATGAACGAATGACAGGAAATATCCATGGCGGTCAAAAAACCGGCTTTGGAACAATCAACCACCCGTCCATGCAGATCCTCCATCGGAGCAAACGCAATGGAATGAATCATGAAATCCAACGTTCCCCAACGCGCCTTGACCAAAGAAAATACCGCGTCCAGATGCTCATCCCGGGTGACATCACACAGCAGGGCCGTGGCATGGTTCAAAGCCGGCAGGAGGGGCGTGACAAAAGATTCGGCTTTGGCCGTTCCATAGGTTACAATAACTTCTGCCCCCTGATCCACCATGGCCTTTGCACAGCCAAAAGCGATACTGGCCTGGTTGGCAATACCGAATACCAAACCACGTTTTCCTTTGAGATACATGGGTGGGTCTCCTCAGACTTGAAACACGGTGTGGGTTCCGCCATCCTGCAAAATATCCAATACCCTTTGCCGCCAGACTCGGGCGAACTCCAATTTTTGCGCCGTTGTGGCACGATCCGCAAGTAAAAGCGGCAGGAGTTCCGCAATTTTGGGGGATGGAGGAAAAGCATGCGGGTTATACTGCAAACGTACCTGCTTTCCGGTCGAGAGTCTTTCAAAAAGAAAAGATTGCGACATGGCCGCCTCTTCACGAAAGCGCATCAGGTTCATGCGGTTGAAATGATCTCCCAACCCTTTGAAACCATTATTTGCGGCTGCTCCGGTCACCAGTGTCAGGATTTGCGTGATGGGGCCGATCACCCCCGCATCCACCGAATCGGGAACGGTGATGGCGATATCTCCGCGTTGCGGCATGGTGTCGGGGTAGAGCAGCTCCAAAGCCCGCTTGGCCATTAAAAAGGCCCCGGCAATCGTCGGACAGGCATGACCGGACAATTTGACGGCATCGTCGAAGGTATAGGTGAAAGGTGCCCCCCCGGCCCCCAAAAAATCGGCCAGGGGGTCGTAACACGTGATCGCGGGTGTTTTTGGAAACATGGCGTTGTGCCTTGGAAGAGGTAATGATGAACGATACCTGGAACTAAACGGGCAAAAACAGCGTGATGATGGTGCCAATTTCCGGGGAGGTGTCCATGCGGATGGATCCACCCAAGGTGGTGACGATCAGGCGCGCCGAATAGGTTCCGAGACCCGTTCCCGATCGTTTTCCCGAGGTGACATATTTTTCAAAAAAATTGTCCCGAATGGCCTCGGGGACCATGATCGAATTTTGTATTTTGACAACCGCCGGATTGCCGGACTCCAGGCGAATGGTGATGGACTCCTGGTTGTGATTGGCCTCAGTGGCATTTTTAATCAGGTTGGAGAGCATGGAATAGTAAAGCAGCTCTTCACCCAAAACGCAAAACGTTTGTCCCGGCACTACCGGTTGCCCTTGCACGAAAATGTGAGGTGTCCGATACCGTACCTCGGTGAAAATACGACCAATCACTTTCAGAAGATCAACCGCGACAGGCTGCAACGGATAGGTCCCCTGCTCCATTTTCAACATGTCCAGGGAACGATTGATCATCTCCAATATTTTATAGGCGGCGCGTTCCTGCATGGCCAATAATTTTTTGTGTTCCGGCGACATGGAATCGACTTCCAGCATCAATTGCGTCGCCCCGAGTATGGCGCTCAAAGGCCCCTTGAGATCATGCCGGGAAATATTCTCCACTGTCTCGCGCAAGACCAACATGCGTTCCAGTTCGGCATTGCGTTGCGCCAGAGTGGCACGGGCCTGCTTCAGTCCCAGATGGGTCTTCACCCGGGCCAGAATGATGGCGGGACGCATGGGCTTGAGGAGATAATCCACCGCCCCCATATCCAATCCCCTTTTTTCGTCATCATCGTCGCTCAGGTTGGTGATGAAAATCACCGGTATGTCACTGGTCAGCGGATCGGCCTTGAGCTTGGCACAGACCTCGTAGCCCCCCATGCCGGGCATCTGAATGTCCAACAGGATCAGGTCGGGCTGGGGATCCGACATGGCGCGCCGCAAAGCCTGCTCCCCATTCATGGCCACCTTGATCTGATAGTCATCCTTCAATATGTCATTCAACACATTGATATTGAGGCGTTCATCATCAACGATCATGATTCTTGGTTTGGACGCATTCATGGTCATGCCGTTATCCCGATACCCCGATTCGTTGCTCCAATTCTTCCACAAGCACCAAGGCTTCTTCAAATTGGAAGGCATTGATTTCCTGCCGCAATCGGACCATGACGTCCCTATAATCGCGACCCACGACCTGCTCCATGGGAACCAGCCAATCCATCGATTGGGGATTGGCCTCGCGTAACGATTGTTTCATGGTTTCAAGCAGGGGCGACAACGTCTCCCGGTCCGTGGCGTGATCGGTGCCGGAGCCGGTTTCCGCCACATCACCCTCCCTGAGTAGCGACAAACCTTGCATAAGTTCCTCCATGGCCCACTGAAATTTTTTCCAATGGTCGTCGATGCCGGTGTTCGTTTTAAGGGCGGTTTCCAAATGGGCTGCGGCCTCGCTCAGTTTGTCGGCCCCCAAATTGCCAGACGCCCCACGGAGGGTATGGGTTATGCGCTGGGCATCCTCCAAACGACCCTGGCGTATGGCCTCGGCAAGAACAAATGCCGTGCTGTTGTGGTCCTGATAAAATTCCCGCAACAGTTTGCGAAACAACACGTGATTGTGCCGAACCCTGGCCAGCCCTTGCGGAAGATCAATGCCGGCAATGGGTTCCATTTCTGCTTGAGGTGCCTCCGGGGTTGCAGACGCTAACGTTGTTTGGAGTGGGTGTTGCCTTGGCCGGGTGGGGAGCCAACGCGCCAACGTGCGGTAAAGATCGGCTGGCTCAATCGGCTTGCCCACATGGTCACACATGCCGGCACCGCGACACTTTTCCAAATCACTCCCCAGGATATGGGCCGTCATGGCAATGATGGGAAGATCTTGGAAACGAGGGTCGTTGTGAATGATGGTGGTGGCCTGGAAACCATCCATCTGGGGCATTTGCACATCCATCAACACCAGATCATAGCGATTGTGTTCCACCGCCGCCACCGCTTCCACACCGTTGTTGGCAATGGTCACCGTCAAGCCGGTCGTCTGCAACAATTCCCGCGCCACCTGTTGATTGATGGGGTTGTCCTCCACCAGCAGGAGGTGGGCCGGGGCGAATTCGGGTGCTGGTTCGTCATAGTCGTACTTTGGCGCGGGCACCTCCCCGGCAGCCAGGTCAAAGGACAAGGTGAAACCAAAGGTGCTGCCTTCCCCGGGCACGCTCCGCACCGCGATGCACCCTCCCATCTGCGTAACCAATCGTTGGCTGATGGAAAGGCCCAGACCCGTACCACCATATTTGCGGCTGATGCTGGAATCAACCTGGGAAAATTCCTGGAACAGGTGCGTCTGCTGTTCTTCCGTCATGCCAATACCGCTATCCCGTACCGAAAAAGACAGGGTCACCCGCTCCCCCTCCCGGGACTCAAGGCCAATGTGTACGTCGATCCCTCCCGTTTCGGTAAACTTGACGGCGTTGCCGATCAGGTTGGCCAACACCTGTTTCAACCGCAAGGGATCGCCCATCAAGCGATCAGGTATCCCTGGATCCATCGCCATATTTAATATCAACCCCTGGGCTTGGGCTTTCGCGGTAAAAAGGCTGGAAAGGCTTTCCACAACATCATCCAGGGAAAAAGAGATGCGCTCCACAGCCAAGCGACCCGCTTCCAGTTTGGAAAAATCAAGAATATCATTGATGATATCCAATAAATATCGGGTAGAGGCCTGAATCTTGTTGAGATAATCCCGTTGTTGGCCGGTCAGGAGGGTTTGCAGGGCCAAATGCGCCATGCCAAGAATTCCGTTGATCGGCGTGCGAATCTCATGGCTCATGGTGGCCAAAAAAGCCCCTTTGGCGGCATTGGCCGCATCCGCCTGGAGTTTCGCCCCCTCAAGATCCAGGGTTCGTTCCTGGACGCGCTGCTCCAGTTCCTCCTTGGCATGCATCAAGGTTTCCTGTTCCCGCCGTTGCGCGATATCCTTCTCCTGACGCAAAAGATTGATATGGTCCGCCAATGCCAGGGAGAAAAATATCGCTTCAAACCAGATGGCAATGCGCTGTCCCCAGGTATTTAAAATACTGAATTCGTTCAAGCCAAACCAATGACCCAGGGAAAAACTGAAAAAAAATGCGCCTACGATCCAGGCCATGGCATAAAAGCGGATTTGCTTCTCCCCCTGATACCAGACCCAAATGCTCAAAAAGGGAAACAAAAGCACCATACTTACAATAATACGAAAAATCGCGTACGACAGTGCCCTCATGCCCATGAAAAGAAGGATCGTATCCAGTACGATGGCGATATTGACGATCAGGAAAAAGCGGTCAAAACGAGGTAAATGTTTTTTCAACTTGAGAAAACATCGGCTGAACTGAATCACGAAAAACAAAGTGCAGGCAAACATCACGATGTGAAGATTGCTGGAGAGTATCTGGGAAGAAGTATAAAAATAACGATGCCCCAGGCCAAGGTTGGCCGCTCCGGCAATGGCAGAGGTCAGCAGATAGAGGACATACCAATAATATTCTTCCATCCGGGTGGCAAAGAATATGAATAGATTGTACAAAAACATATAGATCAGACTGCCGAAAAGAGCCCCTTCGAGCAATCCGATCAGGTCGCGATGATTAGTGAAATGTTCCCGCGACCAAATGCGCAGTTGGGTGTCCATCAGGCCGGCTTTTTCGTAACTTTGACGGACGAGGATGTGACTGCGCCCAAACGGGGGGGTTTCCACCGGGACGACAAAGGATTCGGAAGGGACCGGGCGGTGACTGAACGGGCGCATGACCCCGAGCTGAAACTCTTTGCCCTCGCCTTGCTCGTTAATAATATGAAAATCTATAAAATGACTTTGGGGATGAGGAGATTCCAACAACCAACGCAGCGGGTAATTGGAATCGTTGACCACCTCCAACTTCAGCCACCACGCGGAGGAACTCAATCCCAGGTTGGCGCGGCCCGACGGCAAGGGGGCGAAACGTTGTGCCCAGACGGGATTGCGCACCTCTTCAAGGGTCAGTGTGCGGCCCGGGTCTTCCAATGCCAAAATATAACGGCTGGCCGACACCCCATCCATCAAACGGGAAAGCTGAAAGACCCCCTCCGCATTGGCATCGCCCGCCATGACGACCTGCGGGATCAAAACCAGCCATACCCCGAAAAACGTGAAGAAAAGCCCCCTCAGCCCCTTGCGACCGCAGATACGTCCCTCCCGATCCTGGTAGCGGACAGGCAATGGTTATTGATCCAAGCCTTTGAAATAGATATCCATACGCATCTCCAGCAAATCCAGGTCGGCGGTATTTTTGCCCGCCATGGTATGGGCATAACTGAGGTAAAAATCACCTGGCACACCATATTTGAACAATCGAGCCCCCAACGAGGGTTTGATCATCCACCGATCCCAATCGGTTGCGTTTGTGGCGGCGAGTGGTCCGGAATAGCGTGCGGCGGCGGTATCGAAGGATTGGCGTTTCTCCTTCTCCTGGCGATCATAAATCAGGGTTATTTCCGACAGCAGATCCCATTTCTCAAACGGGAATTGATACTGGGGTGCCCATTCCAGATGATGGGTTATCCCGGGCTGAAACCGCATCCGTCCCGCCTGGCTGGCATTGGTGGGGAAAACAGCATCGCGGTAATCCGCCAAGCCGTAATCATGCCGAGAGAGAAAATTGATGAAAAAACGGTCGTTCACCTGAAAATCGGTCCAGGTTGCCAAGGTTACATCCCATTGACCATCGCCGGTGGCAACATCGTTGGCATCCAACGGATTGGCGACATGTCCGGTCGGGGCGCGAAACCCACCCCCCAAGGCAAAGCGGAAGGGATCGTTGTTAAGCCCAAAAACCCGGTGTTTGAAGCCGACGAACACGTCACCGAAATCGGAATTCGTGGGGTCGGTGCTGTCCAGAGTGCTTACAGCACCTGAAATGCTGGCCTTTTGCGCCGCTGTCAGGGCCGACCAAGCCGCCCCCTGGGTCAGCGTGGCACTCTGTCGGGTGGTGTGGTTGTAAAAAGGCAACCACACACCAACGTCCCAATCTGCGTTCAAACCATAGTCCAAGGTCACATCGGTGCGCCACAGACGATAACGGGCGGAGTTGCCAATGTTGTAGACGTTGGTGGTACTGGGGGCAATGCCTTTGGCTTTCAGTTTATCCAGACCCAACTGCCCCAGGGGTTGTCGATCAGAGCTATCGGAAAACCATCCATCGGTACTGCCGACATTTTCGTAGACCCGCAGCCGTGCCACCCCTTCGGGCAAAAGTTTGGCGCTCAAACCCCAGGCGATGGCGGGTCCCAACAATGCCAGCAGGGTCGCGACCACCACCAATAGAATTCTCTTATTATTTTTTCCATTGCTATTCATAAATTTGGCAATTCTTCACGCCCTTCGCCGATCCCATGGTTATCCATTCTTGATACCATATCGACACGATCAATTCCAGGTGGACAAAACATATCGCGCTTGTGGTATGGGATGTTTTTTCCGATAGATTCACAATCGACGAGAAAGATGACCCGGAAGCACCCAGGGAGCTTTGATCATCATGCAAACGAATATTGCCATTCCATGATACCCTACGCATTGATTTTTTTCTTCACGTTGCTGCCAGTGTTCCCCGGAGCCATTGCGGCGGAATCGTCACCCGGTGAGGCCATCTTCGCCACATCAGGCAACGGTACCGATCCTTCGGGGCGCACAGCCCGATTGAAAGCGGCTGCCGAACGCCATCAGCAACGTCATCCCGAACATTGGGATGAAACGGTCAAACAGTTGCGCGCCCTCGAAGGGGTGGAAAAACTGGAACGGGCACACCAATTCATCAACAAACAGGTCACTTACAGAGACCTCCCCCAGTGGAAAAGCCCCCTGGAAACCTTCACCCAGGGAGGGAATTGCAAGGATTACGCAATCGCCAAGTTTTTACTCCTGGAAGAAGGTGGCCTACCCGCATCAGAAATGCGTCTGGTCTCCCTGGCCCCCACGGGAAGCCGCCCAGCCCATGTCATTCTGGTGGCGCGCATCAACCAGAAACATTATGTACTGGATTCCGCAGGGCGTTCCCAATCGCAACATGTCGTCCCGTTGGACGCCTTCAACGAACGCAATCGCACCATCGTCTGGTCGGGCAGCACCAGTGGTTATTCCCTGGCGACCATTCGCGGCAGCGGCGGTGGCGAAATGATCATCACAACATTGGGTCCCCGTCCCGCCCTGACCACTGGGGAACGGCTGTTGGACATTGCCGCCGAACTCCGGCTCGTCAGACCCGGAGAAGCCCCCCTGACCACCAAGGAACGACAAAAATTAGCTTTATTACGCGCCTACTTTCACGACCCATCCGAGGAAAACGCCAGCCATATCAAACCCGAAGAGGCCCGCAAGCTCAACGCCATGCGCCAACGCTTGCGAAAGATCTATGCCGCCGCCGGGTTGTGATCCCCTCTACCGCTCCCCGAGCGCCGAATGCATGGTATTGAACATGGGCGAGAATATGTATTCCAGGACACTGCGGCTACCCGTCAGGATGGAAACCTGCAACACCATCCCCGATACCAGATGATACGTCTGTCCCCGACTGGTAAAATAACTTTGATCGGTTTCCACCCGCACCTTGTAAAACGGTGCCCCTTCCTTGGTGACAAAGGTGTCGGGACTGACCTGGACCACCCGACCTGCCAGATGACCAAACCGTGACGCATCCGTCGAGGTCAGCCTGACCTTGGCAACCTGCCCCACCGCCACATAGCCAATATCGTGAATGGAAAGTTTGGCCTCCACCACCAGCTTGTCATCCTCCGGAACGATATCGACAATGGTTTCACCCGGCTTGACCACCCCGCCCAATGTAGCAACGTAAAGCATTTTCACCACCCCATGCACCGGGGATTTGACCTGGGTACGCCGTACATTATCGGCAAACTTACCCATGCGCGCCTGATATTCATTTAAATCCCGACGCGCCGTTTCCAACTGTTTGCCCACCTCTTCATTGTATTTATTGGTCACCAGTTGTTGGTTCAGGTTGGCTTCCTTAACCATGGCCTCGGCACGATCCAATGCCGCCGTATCCTCTTCGATGCGGCTTTGCAGCGTGTTGTATTCTTTCAATAAATCAAGATGGTTGTAGCGATTATTGATATCGCTCCTGAGCAACTTGTCGCTGATATCCACCTGTTCCTTGACCAGGGTCAATTTTTTTTGCGCATGTCGCAGCCGTGCCTGAATCTCCTGCAGCTCTTTTTGGCGCTGGACAATGGTTTGCGACTGACCTTCCAAGGTATTTTGCAAATTGAGACGGCGCGCAGCGAAAAGCTCTTCCGCCTGGCGCACCCGTTCGCCCAACGTTTCCTTTTCCTCCGGTGTGAAACGCAACGTTTTGCGCCCCTCCGCTTCGGCCTCCAGGCGGCGGATTTCCGCCTGTAACGCCAGAATACGGGATTGCAACTCACCCACGTCAGCACCCGAAGAGACCGATTCCAACGCCAGCAACGGTTGATCCCGCTCCACCGTCTGCCCCTCGTGGACAAAAATCTCCCGAACGATCCCTCCCTCCAAATGTTGTATTTTTTTGATTTGGCTGGAGGGAATGACCTCCCCCTGGGTGATGCTCAGGACGTCCAAGGCGGACAAGTGCCCCCAGATCAACAGAGCCGCCACAACCCCCACAACACCCAGAAGCATCGCATGCGCCCGAAAACGCCCCCCCTCATCCAATTCACCAAACGGCAATTCCTTCATGACACGCCCCCCTTAAGACGCTGGCTCGACAACCACTTGTTCCGTTTTAAGGGTGGCATCCAGATCGATCACCTGGTGCGCCAGCTTGGCCATGCCGGCATCGTGCGAGGCAATGACAACCGTCCGCCCCTCGGCGACAAAACGGCGCATCATATCGACGATCAACAGCCGTCCTTCATTATCAACCCCCTCCAATGGTTCATCCAGAATGACCAAACGACCTTCCGCCGCCAAGCCCCGCGCCAGGGCCAGGCGCCGCCGGATCCCCGGGGATAATCGTTGCCCCCCCTCCGTCAGCACCAGGTCAAGACCCTGCGGCGTTTCATTGACAAAGCGCCGTAAACCAACCCGATCCACCAAATGGTTCAACGCCTCCTCATCCATGCCGGGGCGCATGGCCAACAAATTGTCCCGCAAACTCGCATCCAAAAATAACGGTTCCTGAGGGACATAGAGTATCTGTTGGTGCCACCAGTCGGGATGCAATTGATCCAGATTGTAGCCATCCACCAAAATATGGCCACGTTCCGGCAGCAAAACGCCAACCAATAAACGCAACAACGTCGTCTTGCCCGAACCATTCCGCCCGACAACCGCCAACACCTTGCCCGGCTCCGCCGTCGCGGAAATCCCTGAAAACAGCGATCCCCTGGCCTCAGACCAGGAAAAAGCAACCTGTTTCAGTTCAATCTTGCCAACCCATTGCTGCAAAACCACCCCGTCCTGCTTTTCCAATGGCAAACGGCCAAATTGGGACAGAATTTTCAAACCTTGGCGTGCCTTCGCAAGTTGGGAAACCAACTGCGCCCATTTCAGGAGGGGTGCCATGGCGCGTGCGGCAATAATATTGGCACCAATCAACAATCCCGTATCCATCAAACCCATGTTGGCAAACTTGGCGCCCACCGCAATCACCGCCACACCCATCAAAGCGCCAATGCCTTGCGTCAGGGTTTGAATACCTTCTTGACGATTGGTCAATCGGGTCTGGTCCCGGTGCAAACTTGCTTGTTCGGCCCACCAACGTTGCCGCAACAAAGGGGCCCCGCGAAATGCCCGTACCGATTCGGCCACCGTCATCACCGATGTCGTCAACGCCCCCGACCGCGCCGCTTTTTGCGCCAATTGCTGCGTCGGCTGCTGCAACCGCCCCTGGTGTACCAAAGTCAGCAAAAACACCACCGATAAAAACAGACTGGCGATGATGCCAATCCAATGGTGGATCAAGAACAGGGCACCAACGAACAAGCCAACAAAAGGGAGATCCAGGAGGGCAACAACGGTAGCCGGGGTGTAGGTTTTTTGCGCGGTGGCCAGATGATTGACCAATTCCCGCTGCTCCCCGGGAGGGAGCTTGAGCAGTTCAACCAGTTTGACCCCGAGCAAACTGTTGAAAAATCCGGCAATCAACCGACCGATGGGCGCATGGACAACACCACCCGCCAAGCTGCGGCGCAACTGTCGCAACACCCACTCCGCAATGACCGCCACGATCACACCCACCGTCAGCGTCACCAGGGTGGCATCCACACCGCTGGACACATAACGATTGAGTACCTGCATGACATACAACGACGATGCCAACCCCAGCAGGTTGATCAACAAGGAAGCGAGCAATAATTCGATAGCCAGTATCGGCCTGGAGGCCAAAAACCGGAAGATCTCCCTCATGGCACCGATTCGACCCGTGTCTCCCACTTCATGGAAGTACCTTGAGCCACTGTCGTCGCAGGAGTACTGCTATCAGGCTCTGGAACCCACAACGCCTCCGGTGGAATACCACGGTCTGACATCGTCTCCACCTTGTTGGCAGGTACCGCTTGTGGCAGGGTGGGAGCCGCCTGTGGACCATGTTCCGCTTGCGACACCGCATCCGCCCGGGGGGCAACGGTTTCAACCTTCGGGGCCACATCAACCTTCGGGGCCACATCAACCTTCGGGGCCACATCAACCTTCGGGGCCACAT
>JADGCN010000005.1:0-20616 GCA_015228975.1 Magnetococcales bacterium | reverse complement strand
TCAACCTTCGGGGCCACTTCAGCCTTCGGGGCCACATCAACCTTCGTGGCATTCATCGGCTTCAAGGCATCCCCAGCCTTTGGAAATGTCTCAACCTTCGGAAGGATGTCCTCTTTGAATGGGGGGTCAGACCGAACCGCTTTCGCCTTCGCAGCTTTGTCAGACTTGACACTCTTCCCCGTCTTCACACTCTTTTCCGATGTAACCTCTTTGTCACCCTTGGCCCCCTTTTCCTCCTTGGAAACCTTTTCAACCTTGGGGACATCCGATGCCGTGGCCGAACCCTTGTGACTCCCGGAAGCAGAGTGCATGGCTGAAGAAGATGACTCAGACATTTCCTTGATGGTCAGGTGTCCCACTTCCTTCATCAGGGTGTAGGCGGCAATGGAAATGTCCGCCTCCGCCGCCGCCGCATCGCTACGGGAATTGATCAGCGCCGTTTCCCCATTGAGTACATCCAGCAGGGAACGCTTACCCATCTGTCGTTCTTGCCTGGCCACTTCCAAAAACCGTTCCGCCAGCTCCGCCTGATTGCGCAACATGGCTGCATTGGCTTTGGCTGTTTCCAGGTTGCGCCAAGCATTGCTCACCTGCTCCCGAATCTGTACCAGGGAATCCTCCAGGCGCAGACGCGCTGCCTCCTCATCCCGTTCCGCCGCTTCCAGGGCCGTCTTGCCGGTCATCCCCAGATTCAACTGATGCGTCAGTTCCACCTTGGCCAGGATCTCCCGCTGATAACCTTCGATGGCGGCTACCGAATCCTTGAACTTTTGTTCCACACTGGCATTGATCACCGGAAAAAATCGTTCCGCTTTCAACGCTTTTTGCTTATCCGCCAAAACCTCTGCCAGGAATGCCAAACTTTTGACCTGGGGATTGTCCTCTTTCGCCTTCGCTACCGCTTCGTCCAAATCCTTGGGCAGCAAATGGGTGGGAATGCGCAAGTCCTCGGCCAGGGTAACACCCTGGATTTCCCTCTTGAACACCGCCTGAACCCGGTTGTTCACCTGGGCCAGTGCCCCCTCGGCCTGGATTCGCCGCGCCTGGGCACCCGCCAGTTGTGTCTTGGCCTGCAACACATCCGTGGTATACCCCTGGCCCGCCTGCACCTTGGTGTTTTCGATCTCGGTCTGCTTTAAGATATTGGCTTCGGAGCGCTTGGCATAATCCAAGGCGGTTTCCACCCGCTTCAGATTGAGATAGGCGGTGATCGCATCCAAAAGGACCGTCTGCCGCGCCGTCTCCAAGGCTTGTTCCAGTTGATCGTACTGCAATTTCATGATGCGGACATCGGCATTGGACTTGCCGAAATCCCATAGTTTCTGCGACAGTTTGATGTCCAATTCCCGGGGGAACATGTCGGTATTGGCATCCAACGGCTTGTTATCCTGCCGTTCCCGGCCATAGTTGGCGGTAGTTTGCAAGTTTGGATACCAAGCGTTACCAAATACTTCCTTGATGCGATACCCGGCAGCCGCCAAATCTCGTTCCGCAGCCTTTACCTTTTCGTTACTCTCCAAAACCTTGGTCAGCACCTCCGGCAAGGATTCCTCAGCATATACCCCGGAAACAAACGAAAATATAGCCAACACACTCCCAAGACAATGCAACGCCTTCATAGAAACCTCATGCCAAGGTGGACTCAGATGCCCTTTAGCCGCCCAACGCATGAACCGGATGGTGCAAGACGTCGTCAACGGGGGGCGCCCCGTCGAGCCAATGGGTTGGAACACTCCCAATGGCGTCGTGTTCCACCTGGGAATGATCCTGTGTCGCATTTACGCCAGGGTCCAGGAATGCCATGTGATCTCCATGCGTCCCAGACTTCATCAGGGAAACCAAAGACACCACGCCCTGACCCTGCGCATCAAAGCGGCCCCATGCATCCGGTCCACTCACAGAACTTGAGTCAGGATGCAAAAAGGAAGCCAGAGCTTGGTGCAGAGAAGGCCCACCCGGGACCACCTCAGAGGATGCCCCCACCCCGCCGCCAGATTGATTGCCATGAAATAAGCCCTCAAACACTTGTTGTCCAGTGTTGCTCTTTGTAACGGGACAAAATCCCTGACCCGGCTGTCCCGATTCACCAACCCCATGGGAAGAGAACAAATCATTGTAAATCGCTTCACGACCTTGCAAAAGATGGCCAAACGCATCGCCCGTATGGATAGCCCCATCCCGACCACCCGACTGCAGGGCCACCTCCGACAACTGACCATCATGGCCATCGGTGTAGGTAAAATGTCCATTGGTCAACACTTGGTTCGATCCCTGCCAATGACCATCGGTCGTGGTGTCCAACTGAATGGAACGAATCCCCTTGTCCATCAGCGTTGACAACTCACCCACTCCAGAAACGCCATCGTGATTGGCATCCTGCCAGAGCAGCATATCCTTGAACACCGCATCATTGGCATTGATCAGGTGATCCTGGTTGGCATCAAACTTGGCCAACGCCTCCATCCCCGAATGAACGTCCTTGAACATACGCTCCGAGAACAATTCGCTGGCATCGTTGATCACGCCATCATGGTTCGTGTCCAAAGACAAAAAGGCATCGCTCGGGTTCACCCAACCGGTGGCCTGAGGTGTTCCCGTCAGGTTCATGTCAAAATGGACCCCGTGATCCCGATCCGTCAAACCAATACCATCGCCGTTTAAGTCCAATACCACAGGATCCACGGCAATAGAGGTGTTGATGGTCGCGTCAACCTGAAGAGAAAGCCCTCCTTTTTGATAGACCTCATAATCGTGGCCATCAATTGAGACGGGAGCGGACTGAAGCAGGTTCCAACCCAAATCGGACAGGAACAACGAGTCCAGACCATCGCCCAGAATGCGCAACTGATGTCCCGAGCCGATCATTTGTTTGACATTGATCGCCGTCAAGTCTAGATCGCGGCCAGCATCACCGTAGAGCAGGTCGATGGCCTCGATGTTATGGATCCGACCAAACAGAATGGGCGTTGGCTCCACATTATAGTCGCCGCTGTCAAACCTCAGGGTATCCACGCCGTTACCGCCGTCAATCCTTTGAAAAGTAGCATCGGCAATGGCCAGAATATCATTACCCGCACCACCGATCAGCACGTCCGCTCCGCCATTGCCCTCCAGGACATCATCACTTGCCCCACCGTGCAGAAGATCGGCAGCCGAGGTTCCGGTCACCGTTTGGCCTGTTGCGCCTGCCGTATTCCAATAATTGCCAAATACAACCGCGCTGGAGCCTGACACATCTCTATAAGCAACACTATTGACTCCACCAGACTGTCTCGCACCGATAATAACATCATCGAGACCATCATGGTTGACATCCCCGGCAGCGCTCACCGCAACCGGACCTGTCGAACCGGTAATCTGGAAAGCTGCGGCAGGGTCCATAATGCCTAGGAACTCCCACGCAGAACTGAATCCCGAAGGTTTGCCAAACAGGACATGCGCGGTTCCCGAATTGGTCCCGATGATGAGATCACTGTAGCCATCGCCATTCATATCGCCAGCCGAACTCACGGAAATATCACCTAAATCATTAGACGCCCCAGTGATAACAAACCCGTTGCCGCTACCTAGGTTAGCCATATCCAACGAAGAAGGGACTGCTACCCCACCAAAAATAACATAACTCAATCCATGAATGATACTGGAACCAGACTCAGCGACACCGATGATAAGGTCATCATAGCCATCGCCATTAAAGTCGCCCGCACTGCTCACCGAGCCACCAAACCCATTGCCAGCAGAGAAACCGTTTAACTTGAAGCCTTCGCTGCCGATCATAGCGGAGACGTCCAGATTGGTGGTGGTGCCAAAACCGGCCCCCTTCCCAAATACGACATAGGCCGCACCGGAATCGGCCACGGCACCCGTTGCGTGCGGGGCACCGACGATAAAGTCACCCACCCCATCACCATTGACATCCCCCGCCTGACTCACCGAAGCCCCTAACATTTGGCCCGCCGCAATCCCCGATACGCGCAAACCGGTTGATGCAGTCAAATCCCCCAAACCAACAAGCTGAGTCAGGGATGAATACCCCGTCTGCGAGCCATACACCACATAAGTCACCCCGGAGTTGGCAACGCCACCCGCCGCATGTGGGGCACCAACCAACAGATCGCCTATCCCATCGCCGTTGACATCCCCGGCAGCACTGACCGAAAATCCACTGTTATTGTCAGTGTCAACCCCCGCCAAGCGAAATCCGTTACTGCCACTCAGTGTGGCAAGCGCCAGCGGTGACGATTTCGCAGTCCCGCTGCCAAACACCACATACGTTTCCCCAGAATCCGTATAGTCAATCCCAACACTATAAGGGGAGCTGATCACAATATCGTCGTAGCCGTCGCCGTTGAAATCTCCGGCTCGACTGACCGATGAACCCGCTTGGTCGCCAGAGAAAGCGCCATCCAACTGCAATCCGTCATCGCTAGTCAGCGTGGAAAGATTCAAAGGGGAAGAAAATCCCGAAGTGCCACCGTAGATCACATAAGCGGCCCCTCTCATCAGGAAATCCCCCTCGCCAACGCCAGGGGCACCAATGAGAAAATCACCGATACCATCACCATTAAAGTCGCCAGCAGCACTCACCGCGTGACCGCTTTTGTCGCCCGCCAAAGCCCCATTCACCACAAAACCGGCTGTGCCATCCAGACTGGAAACCGAAACGCTATGAGTAACCTGCATCGGCATCGAAACGGTAGCCGTCGACAAGCCACCCTGGTTGTCCACGGCAATGACGTGGAACGCCCCAACATTACTCCCCAAAACATTGACGGGAGCCGTCCAATAGGCATTGCGCGTGGCATCCACCATGTCGTTCACACCCGCCACCCAATTGGTCGCATCTTGGGCACTGGTGCCAATTTTAAGGGTACCCTGATCGACTGCCGTGACAACGAATCCGGTCACTGTTCCATCCATATCTACCGCGTTGGGATAGGGTTGCATAAGCATATCCTGCAAAGTGATGGTCGCCTCGGCCCCATCGCCAATCGTACCAACCGGTGCCGAAAAATCGGTCAACGCAGGCGCATCGTTAACCGACATGACATCCACGCTGACCAATTGCGGTATCTCAGACTGTCCACCCAGATTGTCCAACGCCACAGCGTTGAAAGCGGATAGTGATCCATAGGCATTCAGATCCCCGGTCCAATAAGCGTCGTGCGTGGCATCCACCGTATCGTTCACACCCGCGACCCAAGTGGTCGCCGTTCCCGCACTCCCGCCAATCATCAGTTGACCACTTGCAACGCTCTTGACCACAAATCCAGTCACTGGACCGTCCAAATCGGCGGCGTCCGAATGATTCAGAAGTCCCGACAGAGTGATCGTAGCCTGCATATCTTCATTGACCGTTGTTACTGCGCTTGAGAACCCGGTCAATGTCGGCAAAAAGTTGTCGGTAGTGGCGACCTGGATGGAGGAATCCACCAGGAGCGTCATGGAACCCTGCGTATATTCGTTATAGGTGTGGCCGTCGACATTGTTGATAGTGGCGGGCGTCCCCCAGCCCGTACCAATCGCAAGGGAATCGCTGGCATCACCCCAAACCCGCAATACGCCACCCGCATCGGGGAGATGACCGACCAACGCCGGCGACAGCTTCATAACGTGCGTACCCGACCCCGCCTCCATGTCGATAATGTCAATCCCCGACAGACGATAGCCCGATACCGCCGACATATCGAAAAAGGAGAGGCCAACCTTGAGGGTATCGATACCAGCACCCCCATCAATCATGCTGAAACTGGTGTCAGACATTGTGAACACATCGTTGCCATCGCCTCCGAACAGCATGTCGCTACCCCAAGCGGTCAACGTATCGTTTCCCCCACCCGCCATCACGATATCCTTGTCACCGCCACCCGCAACCACATCATCCCCCGAGGTACCCTGGTATGTCACGGACCGTGCCACCAAATTCAAGCCAAACTCTGTGAACAAGGGCTCCAAGACCATCCCGTTGCCCAGATCCACACCCTGAACATGCCCCGCCCCACCCAGGGATTGACCACTGCTGACAACCTGAAACTGATCGCCAACCGTTGGAGTGAATCCATTGATCAGATCCACCGCCACCGTCCCATCCCACACCACTTTGCCCGGGATAACAAGATGGTCATATTGGGTATCTGTCACAGTCCCACCCAACTCCAGATGCACCACAGCCGTGGGATCCAAAACCAGACTCGTCCCATAATGCGCGACCGTCAACCGACCCGCGTTCCCGACACCACCAGGCTCCAGGGTACCCTCCGTACCCGTGACATCCACCCAAATTGCATCGGTAGCCGATGCCGTCGAACCGTTTTCCGCCTCGGTTCTCGTGGCCGTCACAGTCAGAAAAAAATTAGCATTGCTATCTGGTAGAGGGGTCAGGGTCAAACCACTCATTTGTGCCGCTGTCAGCAACCAGGTACCATTGCCTTGATCGATTCCTTGAGACAACGTAACCGTTGCCGGCACCCCGTACAGGGTGAATGTCGAGCTTTCAGAACCATCGGTATCGCTCGACGATGCCGTGAAACTCAAGGGAATGGACGAAGTCGTCACCTCCCCACCCGCGTTGCGGATATTGTCCACATAAGCGATCGAATCGACGCTCGTATCGCGCACATTGACCACACCCAACCCGATGGTATACATCCCACTTGTCGGTGCCGTATAGTCAAACGTGTGGTAGCCCGAGTTGCCATAATTGCCAATCTGGGACACATCGGACAACCTTTGGAACGTTGCCGTGGCATCACCCGGAACCCAGATGGAAACAAAGGCGAAATCGTTGTAGGGCAGATAATCGTTGGTCTTGAAAAGCCAATCCAGGTGTACCGCCCCGCCAGCCGTGAGGGCCATGTTCATTTTTATGGCCGAACCATTGGTCACAGTGCCGTCATTTGAGGTCAACCCACCCGAAGCCAAGCCCAAAAAGGTTTCAATCTCCGAGCGGCTGACACCCGTGTTGTTGAGCTGAACTTGCTGGCTGCCCTGGGTGGGCGTCGCATAACCCGTGGAGCCAACAACCTGCACGTTACCCAAGGTGGAAGTGGTTCCAATCCCTGTTTCAAAGCCCTGAAAAGTCAGGCTCGTCTCCAAGGACGGGAGAATCACGGGGGTATCGGCAACCGCATTCACCTCCACATGAACCGTTCCATACCCCAAAGGCGAACCATAATACATCTCCGACCCCGAAGGCATGACAGCCACGTTCAAATCAAAATCCGTGGCACTGTTGCTCGGCGGGGTAATGGTCAGTCCATTGAGGATCTCCTGCGGCGTCAAGGTCCAGGTTCCATACCCGTTACTCGTGCCAGCGGAAAGGGTGGCTCCCGTGGGCACCCCGGAGATCATCACGTAGACATCCCCCGATACACTGCCAGCCAAAGACGAAAGTTGCGTCTGAATCGGCGAAAAGGAAATGGGAGTGTCCTCATTGCCGGTGATGGTGAAAACCAGTTGGGTCGGTGGCGTTACCGGCTCCGTCGAGGTGCTGCTCACGCTTTCCGTTGTACCATGACCATCGACATACGAGGCCACGACACTGATGGGTTGACCAAACTGGAGATCGGTCAACAACAGGGTATTCCCGGTAGCCCCTTCAATGGCCACACCACCCGCCATCCATTGGTAACTGACCGTCCCCATGCCGTCAGCATCCGTCAAGGTATTGATCGCCATGAGCGTCTGCCCCTCGGCAATCGAGCCTTGAATGGTCACCGACCCCATAGGCGCATCATTGACATTGGCCACCGTGTCGGTCGCCGCACTACTGACCTGTCCTGATTGACCGGAACCGTCCGTATAAAACGCCGTCACGGTGATCTTTTTGCCCACCTCATTCTCGGTCAAGAGCAGGTGATCGCCCGTGACCCCGATGATGGTGCTGCCATCCGCCTGCCATTGGTAGCTAAAGTTCATCGCTCCCGTCTCATCGGGATCGACAAGCGTGTTGATGACGCTCAACGTCGCATTTTGGATGGTATTACCGGCGATGGTCAGTGAACCAACCGGCATGTCATTCACCGGGGTCACCTCCAGCGTCACCGACACCGGATTTGACGACAAGGCACCATTGTTGTCTTGCGCCACCACGGAAAGCGCCGTGAAAATACCATGGGCATCGGGGGCTGCGGTCCAATAAGCGTTGTGCGTCGCATCCACCGTATCGTTTGACCCCATCATCCAGGGTAGCGCCGTCTCCGGGGACGTACCGATCAACAATTGACCCGTTGGCACACCCTGGACCACAAAACCTTGGATCGTCCCATCCGTATCCTTCGCATCGCCATGCAGCAACAAATCCGAGAAAGTGATCGTCGCCTGGGTATCCTCCACAATCGTCACCACCGAACCGGTAAAGCCGGTCAGCGTTGGCATATCGTTGACCGGTGTCACTTCCAAAGAGACCGATACCGGAGTCGGGGACACAGCGCCATTGTTATCCCGGGCCACCACGTTCAACGCATTAAAAAGACCATGCGCACCGGGGGCTGCAATCCAATAGGCGTTCTGCGTCATATCGATCGTATCATTCGATCCAGACATCCATGGTGTCGCCGTCTCCGGGGTGCCACCAATCAACAATGTGCCCGTTGGTACACCCTGGACCACAAAACCTTGGATCGTCCCATCCGTATCCTTCGCATCGCCATGCAGCAACAAATCCGAGAAAGTGATCGTCGCCCGGGTATCCTCCGCAATCGTCACCACCGACCCGGTAAAGCCGGTCAGCGTTGGCATATCGTTGACCGGTGTTACCTCCAGCGACACCATCACCGGAGTCAGCGACACTCCGCCCATGTCATCCCGCGCCACCACGCTCAACGCCTGGAACGTACCGTGAACATTGGGAGATCCCTTCCAGAAGGCGTTGTGCGTCGCATCCACCGTATCATTCACACCAACCATCCATGGTGTCGCCGTCTCCGGGGTGCCACCAATCAACAATTGACCCGTTGGCACACCCTGGACCACAAAACTTTGGATCGTCCCATCCGAATCCGTCGCATCACCATGCAACAACAGATCGGAAAAAGTGATCGTCGCCAGGGTATCCTCCGCAACCGTCGCCAACGAACCGGTAAAACCGGTAAGCTTCGGAACATCATTGGCCGACGTCACTTCTAAAGAGACCGATACCGGAGTCGGCGATACAGCACCATTGTCATCCCGGGCCACCACGTTCAACGCGTTAAAAAGACCATGCGCACCGGGGGCCGCACTCCAATAGGCGTTGTGCGTCGCATCCACCGTATCATTCACACCAACCACCCATGGTGTCGCCGTCTCCGGAGTGCCACCAATCAACAATTGACCCGTTGGTACACCCTGGACCACAAAACCTTGGATCGTCCCATCCGAATCCGTCGCATCGCCATGCAACAACAGATCGGAAAAGGTGATCGTCGCCTGGGTATCCTCCGCAACCGTCACCACCGACCCATTGAAAGAGGTCAGAACCGGCATATTATTAACCGGCGTTACTTCCGTTACATCCAGGGACACCATCACCGGAGTCAGCGATACACCGCCCGCATCATCCTGCGCCACGACGCTCAACGCCTGGAACGTACCGTGAACATTGGGGGTTCCCTTCCAGTAGGCGCTGTGCGTGGCATCCACGATATCGTTCGACCCCACCATCCAAGGCGATGCCGTCTCCAGACTGGTGCCAATCAACAACTGACCCATCGGCACACCCTTAACGACAAAACCTTGGATCGTCCCATCAACATCCGTCGCATCACCTTGCAGTAACAGATCGTCAAAAGTGATCGTCGCCTGGGTATTCCCTGGAATCGTCGCCAGCGACCCGGTAAAAGCGGTCAACACCGGTACATCGTTGACCGGCGTCACCGCCACCTTGACCACTACCGGAACCGCAGATTCCAGTCCGCCACTATCCCGGACCACAGCCGCAAACGCATCCAGAATGCCATTGGCATTGGGTGCCCCCGTCCAGTAGGCCTGATGCGTGGCATCCACCGTATCGTTCGTCCCGACAATCCACGGTGTCGCCGTTTCCAGGGATGTTCCGATCAGTAACTGACCAGAAGTCACCGAACGCACCACAAACGTATCAACCGGACTATCCACATCCGACGCATTACCGTGCGCCAGCAAATCAGCCAGGGTGATCGTCGCCGTGGCATCCTCGGCAACCGTGGCAACAGGTACGGTTACAGACGTCAACGTTGGGGCCTCGTTGACATTCAATACCTTGAAAGTGAACAACGACGAATACGGATTGAGCGGCAAGTTGTCCGATATGGCGGTAATATCGACCTGCAACGAAGCCTTTTGCTCATAATCTACCACAGCATTGGCATTCAGATACAAATCACTGCCTTGAATCTGGAACAACGCCGCATCATTACCCCCGGTCACCGCGAAATGCACCACATTCGCAGCCGAACCAGTGACAGTCAGTGAGGCGATCTTCAATGGACCATGCGATGTATCAGGATTTTCATTCAACTGATCCAGCGAAGAAGCAATGGCGGTAATAGGCGTGTAGGCGGGTTGACTCACCAAAAAGTGACTGATTGCTTTTTCAATGCTCACCATTTGTTCATGACCCGCACTCTTAACGATCTGGGTCACTACCGGGCTCGCCGCAAACGCCTCCTTGGACACCGAAAAATCAATCGTCTGCGTCTTCGCTTCCTGCCGCACGGTTTCGCTGATGGAAATACCGTTGCTGGGATCGCCATCGGCATCCAAACTCTGCAAAAATCTTAGAATATTTACCGTGGTATCCGAATTCACACCACCACCCAGTTCCGCCGGGGTCACAACCTCCTGCGCCTGACTCTCCCCCAGAATCACATTGCCCAAACTGAAGATAACTTTTTCACCCTGAAGGAATTGGAATGAACCATCCGCATTCGTCAAACCGGTAAAAGTGGCCGTTTTATACGTAACACCCCCGACCGCGGCGTCCACGAAAACACCCTTGCGGATCAGCTCAGGGTTAATGGTCGGTGTGCTGGTCGTCGGCGTCTCATTCGATGCCACCTGCACCGGTTGCGTTATGGGTGCCGGTTGGGTCGTTGGCGTCGTTTGTGACGTTTGGGTCGTTGGCTGGGTCGTTGGCTGGGTCGTTTGCGAAGGTGACGTATTCGGGTTGACTACGACCTGAGGTGGCGGAATAAATTCGTTCGTCGTCGGAGTCACCGGGGTGTTGACAACCGTCTTGATATAACTGGAGACTTTCAAAATATCTTTGGCGATTGAATCCTGCAAGACATTGTTAGAACTGACATTTTTCTGATCATTATAGACCGGGGTCACAACAGGATTGATGACATTGGAAACAGGGAGATTGTTACCGCTAGCAAGCAGATTGCTGGTCGGATACAAAACCGCCTTGATATCCTGTATATGAAGATCAGTCGGGGGGGCCACAGGTTGCAGGACCATCTGTTGATCCGCGACAGGGGCACCCGCGGAAGATAATGGGTTGCCTTTCAGCAAAGCCGCGTCAACTCCGGTCTTGCCCACGGAAGCGGGATCGGGGGGGACCAAAGACAAGGCCGTGTCCTTTGCCGCACCCGCATCCCCTGCCGCTTTGGCCACTGCAGGATCGGGAGGCACCAGTGATAAGGCCGAATCCTTTGCCGCACCAGCATCAGCCGCCTTGTCCGCCTTGTCGCCAGCTCCATCCTTGGCCAGAGCATCATCCTTACCATCCTTGTTGCCATGCGCGTCACCATCCGCCGCCTTATTGGACGCATGTTCATCCGAAGACTGGGCATCGTGCCCATCCTTCTTCGCTCCATCCTTGTCGTGCTGATCCCCCTCCTTGGGAGCATTTGTGCCGTCTTTGTTGGTGTGATCGGGATCATTGGCCTTCTTGAGGATTTCCACCTCCTTGGCCTTGATGATCGATTGATTGGACACCTTGTTTTCAAAGTGTTGGATCAATTGTTCCGGGGCCTGAAAGATGGCCTGCGGCGCCCCACCCCCAAAACGAACCGCCGTCGCCATGCCGGGTTGCGTCAGCGTGACCATACCCTTGCCCAAAATATCGGAAATTTCCAACGTACCGGTTTTGTGAACCACCGTGGTACCACCGGTCGGATCCACCTCACCCATCAACTCGCTGCCACGAATGCCGATCGTCGCCGTTGGCGTTTTGATGGTCGAATGGCGACCCTCGTGAACATGACCGATTTCACCACTGGCATAACGAAATGCCCCGGCTAAAACCGTTGCAGTGAACTGCCCCTTGCCTTCGGTCGGGTTGAACACATATTCGTTGATGAGAGCGCGTGATGTCTCGGCAACCTGAAAAACCGTGCCATCCTTGAAAACCAGTTTGGCCAAACCACCCTTGGAGGTACTGATTTGATCACCCACCTGAATGGGATCGCCATCCTTCAAAGGACGCACCACCCCATCCTTGCCGCGTGCCTCCACAGAGCCCACCACCGACTCAATTTTCCCGACAACCTGAATTTCCCCCCCGGTACCACTCGCAGCTTCCGTTGGCCCCGCCAACATCACCGGCATTTGGTCGATCGCGATCAGCGCCTTGACGGTATCGAACGTGATTCCCGACCCATTGGCCAAAACCAGTGGTGGTGGATGCGGCAAGGAAAAATAACCTTCGACACGTACCACTTCCCCGGTCGGGCTGGTAATGATCAAATCCTGCCCTTCTCGTGCATACCCCCCCTCGAGAAGAAACGAGGCATCCGGCAATTCAACCGAGGGCTGGTCGGCGGCGGCATGAATCGTGGTCATACCGCTCTTGGCTGCGACTTGGCTGCTTTTGGGTTCGGAATGTGGCAAAGGATGGAGCATTGTGACTATCCTGTTCTGGAGCCTCGCCGATAATGATGCGAGTCGGAATGGGAGGTGGGAAAAAACTTCCACGCCAACCATACGGTCCTATTCAAACTATGCAATTATTGTACTGATTTTGTAGCACATTCAACGATAATTTATTTTATCGTCCAATTAAAAATTTAGTGGGTCCGGTATGGATCGGCGCGATAGATTCTCGATAGCGTTTTCCCGCCACCATGGAACCATGGGAAAAATCACTTGGCAACTCAACGAAAATCGGGCATACTGATCTGTACGTGCCTGTCCAGGTTTTGGTTTTATAACCATTTTCCATTATAGACCTTCGTGCTGGAGTTGGGATGACGTCCCCAAAGATATACAATCAAAATTATTATGAAAATATGCGTGGAGGAGAACAAACCGACCCCGGTGAGGGAAAAGATCTGTATGATTTATTCCTGGACCTGATGCCACAGGGCGAAACCAGACAACTCATGTGCCTTGATGTAGGTTGTGGGCGAGGCAATCTTTTATTAAAACTCTTTCAGAATGGTTATACGAATTGTTTTGGTTTTGATTTTTCTCCAACAGCTGTTAACGTAAGCAGGAATTTACTTGCAAAGTCATTAAATGTCGACGTCGTAGACAGAGTTATCGAAGGAAATATAAGCAATGCAAATTTATACAAGAACAACAGTTTCGACATTATATTTATGACTGATATAGTGGAACACTTGCCACATGATGTTCTCCATGACGGCTTGCGTAATATCGGTCGTTGGTTAAGACAAGATGGCAAGGTGATTATACATACCTTCCCAACGCTTGGTTTACACCGAATGTTTCTAATTTTTCTGACATTAACTGGCAAATGGTCTGAACTGAATAAGAACAGTAAAATTCATTGTAATGTGCAAACATGCCACTCTTTATCGGAAGTAATCTCCAGTTCATCTCTAATTTGCGAAAAAATCTGGTTACAAAATGATATGCTGCTGACCTCATCGGCATATAAGCAGATGCAAAACGGCCTGTTAAAAAAATGCGTGCGTTTTTTCTTGCATGACATGATGAAAATAAGTTCCATCGACCGAATGTTCAACCTTATTGGGCTGGCAGAATATGCAAACCCGTCGCTTTACTGTATCTGCCGAAAACCTTCTTAAGAAATGAAAATCAATGAATAATTCCTCACTCACGGTTTCCATTTCCATTTGGACTCGCACCTTTCAAAACTTTATTATTTCAGGCTTGCGAAACAGCAAACCTGGTTTCTTTATAAAACTTATTAAGGGCTTTGTTCTGGTAAAATTCTTTGGAAAAAAGAAAATCCAATATATTGAAATAATGATAACTCACGCATGCAATGCCAAATGCGATTTTTGTTCCAACACATATTATGATCGACGAGGTCGCAGCCGCCTTCTCAACCCGGAAAAGGTTAAAAAATTGATTGATGAGGCGGCTTCCATGGACGTGCCACTGATCTGTTTCTTGGGAGGAGAGCCTTTGCTGGATCCGCATCTTTTCAGCTATGTTGAATATACTTGGCAGAAGGGGATGATGGCCATGGTTGCCAGCAATGGACAATTATTAAATAAAGACAATTTATCAAGACTTAAGGAATCGCATATCGGCAAAATAGTTGTAACAATCTACTCCACGGATCCAAAAGTCAATGATGAGGTCACCCGGTTCCCGGGATACCTGGAACGGGCAATTGATGCGATAAAGCTTGGGAAATCCATGGGGATTGGCATGGCGATCAAAACAGTCGTCGATTCTTCCCATTTTGCATCGGGTGAAATCGATCGTATTATCGCTCTTGCACAAAAACTGGAGGTTCCATTATCAGTTAATCCCGTTGTTCCTACAGGAGCAGCCTTATTTAATTATCAGGATAAAATTCTTGATATCTCACTTCAATATAAGTTAGATGAATTGGTGCGCCGACACTCTTTTATGAGTACTCATTTAAATGCAAATTACTTCGGCTATGGTTGCCCGGCTGGAATTGCCTACCTGGGAATTACCGCATATGGCGATGCCATCCCTTGCTTCTTTATGCCCGTTTCCTATGGTAACGTGTGGGACCTAAGCCTAAAAGAAATCCACGACAAAATCCTGCAAACACCATTATTTAAAGTGGGTGCCAAAACATGTGTGGCGGCTTATGATAAGGATCTGATAAGAGACCTTATCAGACCCTGCTTTGTTGATGAGAGTTTAAGTAAACAGGTGCCGGTCCCGGTCGAAAATCACCCAAAATACGACAAAGTATTAAAAATACTTGAAATTTCCGAAAAATAATAAAACTATATCTTTCTATTGGTCTATCCTTAACCAGCAAATCAGGCCTCCATCTTGAAATTCTCGCTACCATCCCAGACACCGATGCTCTCCGTGATCATCCCCGTCTATAACGAGGAGAAAAACATCGTCCCCCTTTGCCAAGACCTGCTGACGGTTTTGGAATCGATCACCTTACCTTTCGAGGTCATCTTGATCGACGACGGCAGCATGGACCACTCACAAAAACGATTACAGGAGGTAGCAGCCTGGAATCCATCCTTTAAAATTATTAGATTCCGCCGCAATTTCGGCCAGACAGCCGCCATCATGGCAGGCATCGAACACTCCCAAGGATCAATCATCATCCCCATGGACTCGGATCGGCAAAACGACCCCAAAGACATCCCAAGATTGTTGGAAAAACTGAATGAGGGCTATGATGTTGTGTCGGGTTGGCGCAAGGAGCGCAAAGACAACTCCTTGGTTCGTACCCTGCCCAGTCGCATAGCCAACCGGCTAATTTCCAAAATCTCAGGTGTTGTTCTGCACGATTATGGATGCACCATCAAAGCCTACCGTCGCAGCGTCATTCATGGAGTCAAACTGTATGGCGAAATGCACCGCTTTATACCGATATACGCCCATTGGATGGGAGCCTCGGTCACCGAACTGGAAGTCTCCCATCATGCCAGAGAATTCGGACTGTCCAAATACGGACTCAATCGCATCGTCAAGGTCATTCTCGATTTGATCGTGGTCAGGTTTCTCGATAGATACTTCGTCAAACCCATTTATCTGTTCGGCAGCTTCGGGCTGCTCGCGCTGCTGCTCTCCTTTCTGAGTGGTGGATACGCGCTCTATTTGAAGTTTATTGAAAACACTTCACTCATTAGCACGCCGTTACCGCTTGCGTCTGTCATGGCCTTCATGATCGGCATCATGGCCATTCTCCTGGGACTGGTCGCCGAAATGCTGGTCCGTACCTACTTTGAATCCCAGGGACGCAGCGCCTACCTCGTCCAAACAACCACCAATTTTTCTCATCCCGATGACACCAGCCCCTAACATTCGGTACCAGTACGTGAATTGCGGATGGACGACAAAAAAAGGGCAAGGTCATCGGCTTGGAATGGCAGACCATCGTCTATTTTTGCGGAGCTGGCTCAGTCTGCAAACCATTAACACACGCTTTTGAAGTAACAAGCATGAACCAAAGCAATACCTCAGGCAAATCCTCCCCACCTTCTCCAAAATCGGGCTCGCCAGACCGTTTCGGTTACTCCTGGTCACTTTTTACCGAGTTAAGCGCACTTCAGGCGACACAATTCGCAGGTTGGACCTCGGCATTGCCCGAAAGTCTTTGGCCCGGTGCCAGTTTTCTAGACGTTGGCTGCGGCATGGGCCGCAATACGGTCTGGGCCATGCAAAAGGGCGCTGGACCCGGAATTGCCATCGACGTAGATGAACGAAGTCTGGATACTGCTCGGCGCAATACCCAACAGTGGATGGACAGAGTAGATGTCCGCTGGATGAGCGCCTATGAAATCAAATTTACCGAACAATTTGACATCGTTTTCAGCATTGGCGTCATCCACCATCTGGAACACCCCGAATTAGCAGTACAAAACATGGTCAAGGCAACAAAATCAGGGGGAAGAGTATTGGTTTGGCTGTACGGCAGAGAAAATAACGGGTGGATCGTATACCTTTTCAACCCAATACGCCGCTTTCTTTTCAGCCGCCTCCCTATCGGAATCACCAATGGCCTTGCCTGGGTGCTTGCGGCTATACTCTTGCTGCTCCTACGAATGGGCTGGGGCCGTTTGCCCTATCATGACCTACTGCGCAAAACAACATTTCGTCATATCAAACATATCACTTTCGATCACATGCTGCCTCATATCGCCCTGTACTATCGCCGAGAAGAGGCTGAAGCCCTGCTCAAACAAGCCGGACTTGTCCATGTCCGTTCGGAATGGGTCAATGAAATGTCTTGGTCAGTTTGCGGACAAAAACCAATGAACACTGTTCTTGACACTTGCTCGGTAAGCAATTGCGTGGCTCCGGGTTTTCCGGAAACAACAAGTTTGGAACGTAACCCCCTTCCTGTTAATCTTGGGGGCAAGACGCCAAGCCATCTCCATGAGTCCTGAAGATGCTCAACCTTACACAATTTTCTTCCCGTCTCTATCGGGACAAAAATGGAATCTGGCAATGTTCGGAAAAGGGAAATACTCCGGTCTCCTATCCAGAAACTGGACATCAGGATTATATTGACATTGAAGATCATTCTTTTTGGTACCAACATCGTTGTCGCGTACTTGTCAAACTTATGCATCGTTTTACGCCAACAGGACCCATTGTTGACATTGGTGGTGGCAATGGCATGACCGCTCATGCCATTCAGAATTCTGGCTTGGATGTGATTGTTGTGGAACCCGGTCCCATTGGGGCTACCAATGCCCGCATGCGGGGAGTGCAAAACGTAATTTGCGCATCTTTTGAAGATGCGGGGTTTCACGCCGCATCTTTACCAGCTATCAGCCTGTTGGATGTTTTAGAACACATCCAGGATGATGACGCCTTTTTAATGAAAATCTATGAATCGATGCAAAAAGGTGGATATCTTTATCTTCTTGTGCCAGCCGGTTCATGGCTGTGGTCGGCACACGATATATACGTTGGCCATTTTCGAAGATATTGTTTGCAACCATTGTGCGCCAAGCTACGCCAATCCGGGTTTGAAATATCGTTTGCCAGTCATCTGTTTTTATTTCTTATCATACCAATTTTTCTTCTTCAGGCGTTGCCCGGTCATATGGGATTGATCAAGAGCGGCACACAAAAACGTCTAAAAGCAGTTAATCAGGTACCATCAGGCGTACTGGGTAGATGGCTCAATTCTCTGCTCAACTGGGAACTAAAACGCATCCACAATGGCCAAACCATCCTCCAAGGCAGTAGTTGCATGATCGTGGCGAAAAAACCACTGTAACCTCCAGCCTGTTGTTCGCACATCAGAGGAACAAGGTTTCACGGACAAACGATTATCTCAGTCGGCTCATACCCGATCCAGAAGTTTACTGCAAGACGGCAAGCAAAGAACTACCAGTATCATCGATAATCGTGATTTTCTTGTTGAAGTTCGGCAATAACTGCGAACTCAAAAATTGGATATCCCGCCGTCCCTCCTTAAATTTGGCATCGGCAACAGATAGCATAACCCCTTGATCCCATGGCCAACGCAGTCCAGGTTGCTCACCCGATTGAATGATCCGCATACCTGTAAGATGAAGCGTATGAGACCCGACGGGTGCCAGAATGAAGCCTTGCCCCGCAAAGGTGCTGCTGCCACCAATACGCCACCAACCCAACCATCCGGCGGGTAACTCTTTTTCCAGTAACTGGGGTTCTTGATCCAAACGTTCGACTCGTTGAAACAATTGCAGTCGAACTGGGACTCGGTTGGGGTTGTGAAGACCAATACTCCAAACACCATCCTTCAGTCCATCATCCAAGTGAATTGCAATAGGAGTGTGTTTGGTCATAATCAAGTTCCCGTAATTAACATTTATCGGATTCCACGTTACGAGATGAGTTACATCTTGTTGCTCACTTATCCATTTCTGATTGTTTGCATTCGCAGTATATTGCAACGCACCGCACTTATAAGCTCCATAAGAAAAATAATAGAAAAGCAGAGTCATGTCACCATAAAGAACATCTTTACAAGAAACACTACCAGATAATAACTTCGCGGGCTGAGCAGAGGACAAATCATAATCGTGACGTTTGGTATATCTATAAACAACTCTTTCACTCAATTTTAACCCAGAAATGATGCTAAAAACTAGCTGGTCTATCGTAGCAAGTGAGAATACCAAAATTATGGTCAGGATGAATAAGTTGCGATAGGAATCTTGCGTTCTATATTCTGTTTTCCAGGCTTCAACGATCATAAGTCGAACAGGGTTCGCCCAGCAATAAAGACCATGTGAAATTAGACCAGTTAGAAAAATTATGAAGGGTACCCAAATACGGACTAATAGGTGACCTGGATGGAGTGGCAAATAATCAACAAGAGATGCAGTCAAAAGCAAAGAGAACAGAACTATCCAAAACATATTCTCCCTCCGCTCCTGTACGGTAAGAGAAAAAAAACCAATAATAATCAACACCAGCAAAAACACCGTGCTTTTGAAAAATGCAATTAAATCTTTCAATATTTTTGTGATGACAGGTAAATGCCAGGAAAAAAGTTCCATCGGGGAATGGGTCCAGACCCCATCGATGGATAGCACCCCTGTCCCAGAAACCAACAATAACGGCATGCAGAAAGACATTAGGATTATTATAATCACTCCCGTCACCCACACTTTTTCTGCCCCTGTCAATGGCCGTCTGGCATACCACCAATAAATTATAAGACTGACAACCGACCATGCTTTTCCAATCAAGTGCCAACCAGACATCAAAAAAGTAATACAGAATAAAAACCATGCGGATGCTGGCCCTCTCCGTCGCATTTTTGCCCAGACAATCAAACTCAAACCAAGTACGAATTCATTAGGATTAAAGGACATTAAATTAATATCCATGACTGCGAGCAAAATTAAAGCCACCCCTGCTGGACCTGGACCATATGTTACCAGGAGCCAATAGCTTATAGCTGCCATTACCACAAGTGTATAGAAAATACCCAAGAAATTATGGCTATCGACTAGAGTAAGTCCCAAGCGAGAAAGACCTAAAATGGAAAAGGAAGCCAACGGGTCTGATAGCATGTTTGCTCGATTCCATGCATCCCAAAGCTCATAATCATCAGTCGCCAGATTGCTAGAAAAAAACATCGCTTGGCGCCTGAGGCTCTCCATGGCCGGACAATGCTGAAAGAAACACTCTGAATTACGTTGACTGAAAAAAATGCGAACGAAGCTGTCGTCAGCTTCAACCGGAATGGGTCGCTCCAGCATTGGAAGAACTGTGATGCTGAACTTGAGGGACATTACGAAGAGTAGCGCACAATAAAAAAATATCCATGCGCTTCGGGAGCCAGGGTGAACAGGGGGCAAAAAAGTGGGCCGAACACTGGAGAAGAACATAAGGACATTTACGAAAAAAACGTTAATAAACGAATTCTTATAACGCTTACAAGCATTCCGGGCGTGACGACGGAACCCAAAAATTTCAGTTCGTGTCAATTGAGTCCTATGAAGAACGCATAAACATATGTATCATTTAACACTTAATAAAATATGTCAAGCCCTGGTGTCAGCTGCCGACAATTCCAAAATTGGCCGGTCGACACGGTCGGTCAACACAAAGTAAGAGGGGTCATGAATTTCGCTGTAGGGACACCCGCTTGTTTTCCAGAGCCTGTCCTCGTGCGATAACGTACTCCCAGACCAAAAAAATGCGGTGGATTGCTGCGATGAAAAGGCAAACCGCATCCCAGCCAAATCAAACCTGGAATAACTTCAGAGTTCTTGATCCCGCGCTACCTCTGGATGGCACTTTTTTTTGTGGGGAACA
>JADGCN010000059.1 GCA_015228975.1 Magnetococcales bacterium | reverse complement strand
CTTTCGCGGGAATGACGCAGGAAAACTACGTATCCCGCGTTGGTTGCGGTTTAATTTTCAAGTAAAAAACAATGCCATATCGAAAAAAAACTGGACGTGAGGATTAAAACAAGTCAGGATAAGGGCTTTGCGAATCGCCCAGGGGTGTGGAAGAGAGTCATGTACGAAAAAATACGCAGACTGCATTTTGTTGGCATCGGTGGCATCGGTATGAGTGGAATTGCCGAACTGATGATCAATCTGGGCTATCAAGTTTCAGGCTCCGATCCCGTGGGAAACGTGCGGACGCAAAAATTGGCGGAAAAAGGGGCGACGATTACCAATCATCACGATGCCACCCATGTCGTCGGTGCGGATGTGGTGATTTATTCCTCGGCAGTGCGGCATGACAATCCGGAAATCGTAGCGGCGAGGAATTACGGTATTCCGGTAGCCAAACGGGCGGAAATGCTGGCGGAATTGATGCGGATCAAATATGGCATCGCCATCGCCGGCACCCACGGGAAAACAACCACAACATCCATGGTGGCCTCCATCCTCGGCGAGGCGGGAATGGACCCCACGATTGTCAACGGTGGCATCGTCAAGGCGATCAACACCAATGCCAGATTGGGAAGCGGTGATTTTTTGGTAGCCGAAGCCGATGAAAGCGATGGTACATTCCTCAAGCTTTTTCCCACCATTGCCGTGGTGACCAATATCGAACCGGAACACATGGAGCATTATGGCACCATCGAGGCCCTGCGAGCGGCCTTTCACAGCTTTTTGGACAAGATACCCTTTTATGGCCTCGGGGTACTGTGTCGGGACCATCCCGAAACCAAACGCCTGCTCCCCCTGTTGGGTGACAAACGTATTGTGAGCTATGGTTTGGCGGAAGGGGCCGATATTCAGGCCATTCATCTGGAACGCCGGGGTGGTCGCAGCATTTTTGGCGTTCTGAGAAAGACGCCGATTTCCGGGACCATGGTTCCCCTGGGCGAATTGTCCCTGGCACAACCGGGAACGCATAACGTCCTGAACGCCCTGGCCGCCAGCGCCGTGGCCCTGGAATTGGAAATTGAATGGCCGGTCATAGTCAACGCCTTGAATCATTTCAAAGGGGTGCAGCGGCGTTTTGATATCCTCTTCGATTCCCCAATGCGCACGGTGGTCGATGACTATGCCCACCATCCCACGGAAATCATGGCCACGCTGAAGGCAGCCCGTGAGGTCTTTCCCGCAGAACGCCGGATCGTGGCCATATTCCAACCCCACCGCTATTCGCGTTTGCTGCATTTGTTTGATGAATTCATTCGCTCTTTCACCCAGGTCGGCTTGGTTTTTGTGGATCGAGTCCATGCCGCTGGGGAGCGGCCCCTGGAAGGTCATTTTCCCCAAGGTGAAATGGTGGCCTTGCTGGAAGGCATTGCTGCGCATTCGGGCGTACCCGCCCTGGCATTACCGGCTGGGGAGAATTGGCGCGAAGCACTGGAGGGATTGCTGCAACCGGGAGATGTCCTGGTATTTCTCGGGGCTGGTTCCATAACGCACCGTGCCCGGGATTATGCGGGTTCGTGGGCCACATCATCCTGAGGTCCCTATGGAATGTCCTTTTCCACCACCACCACCGTTACCCGGCTCGCTTGCAGAGGGGGTTCCCCTGGCATCGCGCACAACGTGGCGCATCGGTGGTCGGGCGCGTTGGTTGGCAACCTTCAAGGATGTTGTGGATTTGCTTTGGTTTTGGACGCGGCTGGATCCTTTGACGCCACGATTCGTCCTCGGGGGCGGCAGCAACTTGTTGATTAACGATGAGGGGTTTGGCGGCGTGGTGTTGGACTTGACGTCTGGTTTGAACCGTATTCAGGTTGAAGAATCCCCTGCATCGGTGTTGTCCGTCCAGGCTGGGGCGTTGACCCGGACTCTGGCGCATACGGCCAGACGCCTCGGTTTGGGCGGCGCTGAGTTTTTAGCCGGGATCCCGGGTTCGATAGGTGGGGCCGTGGTCATGAATGCCGGTGCGCATGGCAGGGAAATGAAAGATATCCTGATTGATGCGCAATTATTGGACCCCCAGGGGCGGCAACATTCCTTGACCCCTGACGCGTTGGCCATGAGCTATCGGCAAAGCCGCATTCCCCCGGGCTGGTTGGTCCTTTCCGCCCGATTGCGTCTGACCCCGGAAGATCCGGAACGTATCCGCCAAACCATGCAACGTTACAACCGGCATCGGCTGGCGGCGCAACCCGTGGGACAGCCCAGTGCCGGCAGTACCTTCAAAAATCCCGTTGCGGCACCCCCGGCTTGGCAATTGATCGAAGCCGCTGGTTTGCGTGACGCCAGTATCGGTCAAGCCCGGGTGTCGAGCAAACATTGCAATTTTTTCGTTAACATGGGACAAGCCACCGCAACCGATATGCGGCAACTGGTCGGCAAGGTGCGGGATGCGGTTTTTGATCATTCGGGCATTCGTTTGGAAAGTGAAGTGGAGTACCTCGGTCGCCTGGGTCTGGAACCCATGGTGCGGTACTGTTAACAATTTTTTCTCTATTGATCAGGACTTCAACACCTTATGGACAACTCATCTCCTTCACCCAAAGGCCCCATTGCCGTTTTCATGGGGGGTGTTTCCCGGGAGCGGGACGTCAGTTTACGCAGTGGCTCGGCGCTGGTTGCAGCGTTCGCTCGCCAGGGCATTGAAGTTGTGCCCATGGTGATTGACTCCTGGAGAGCCCTGGTACCCGATTTGCTGGCCAAAAAGATTCAAACGGTCGTTTTGGCTTTGCATGGACCGTGCGGCGAGGACGGTGCGGTGCAGGGACTCTTGGAAACACTCGCCATCCCCTATACCGGTTCCGGGATTGCCGCTTCGGCCATTTGCATGGACAAGGTGTTGTGCAAGCGGATGCTGCGGGACGCCGGCTTGCCAACACCGGATTGGTCTTTGGCCCGGGTGTCGGACGGGGAGGTTCACAGGGTGGACCATCGGGAGGATTGGGTGACAGCACCGGTTTTCGTCAAGCCGGCGACATCGGGATCCTCTTTTGGCGTTTTCCGCGTTTCATCACTCGAAGGGTTGGAGGACGTATTACGCCAATCGGCGCAAATGTCCGAGTCGGGGCACGAAGAGGCGATCATCCTCGTGGAACAGGCAGTCACAGGCTACGAGTTGACCCTGTCGATTCTGGATGATCATCCGTTACCGGTCATTGAGATTCAGCCACAAAAAGGATTTTACAGCTTCGATAATAAATATACACCGGGCCAAACTTGTTATAAGATCCCGCCTGACAATGTGGATTCCGTGGTTTTGACCGAAGTGCAACGCCTGGGATTGGAAGCGGGGCGGGTCATTGGCTGCCGCGGATTATACCGTGTGGATTTTATGGTGGACATGGATATGCGCCCGTGGATTCTTGAGATCAACACAACACCAGGTCTTACGGCAACCAGTCTGGCTCCCAAGGCGGCCCAAGCTGCCGGTATGACATTTGACGCCCTGGCTGCCCGGATTCTGTCTGGAGCCCGGCTGGATCGATGCTGCATCGGATATTAATATTGTTGAGCATCCTTTTCCTGGTGGCCTCTCTCGCCCTGGGATGGTGGGTGGCCAATCAGCCTGGCCGGTTCGCCCTGCAACGGATTCAGTTGAATGGGTTTGCCAAAACCACCAAGGCGGAAGCCCTGGATCGGATTGGCGTGCAGGCGGGAGCCAACCTGCTGTGGGTCGATCCCAGAACGGTCAGGGATCGTCTGCAATTCTTGCCTTGGGTCAGAAGCGTCTGGGTCAGACGTGTCTTTCCCGATACCCTGGTTATCGAGATCACGGAAAAAATACCCGTGTGCATGGGATTGGTAGGGGAGAAACTGGTCTTGTTGGATGAGTACGGCCAGCCCATCAAACCTTACGCCACAGGTGATGCCCTGCTTTTGCCCGTGGTTCGGCCCCCGCCCCACAAGGACGGCCCGCGTGAAGTGGTGTGGCTGATCAATCTTTTGGACCGCTTCCCCGGCCTCAAAGAGATGATTTCCGAGGCGGTGGGGCATGCTGGCAAACGTTGGTCCCTCTATACCAAGAGGGGTGTTAAGCTTTTGATTTCGGAAAGGGCTGACCAGGAACTGGAACTATTGATGAAACTGCAAAAAAAATACAGGATACTGGATCGAAAGATTCGGCAGGTGGAGTTACGCATACCCGGAAAAGTGGCGGTTCGTCGCCAGCTTTAAGGGACGGCACGGGGATTTTGCAAGCGGTATTTGGTATTCTTCATGGATATTTGTTTTGATTTGTGACAGAATCGCACGTTAGGCCATGGGGGTGCCGAAGTTTTAACCGCCGTGTTGGGGGACTTCGGTCGGAGTACATCATCGTTATTATCGGGATACACTATGCCCAAACAGGATCAAAACCTGATTGTCGGCCTGGACATCGGCACCACAAAGATATGCTGTGTTGTGGCCGATCTGCAACCGGATGGTCGGCTGGATATCATCGGCATCGGCACCCATTCTTCCCGGGGCCTGCGCAAAGGCGTGGTGATCGATATCGATTCCACGGTGGAAAGCATGCGTATGGCCGTGGAAGAGGCGGAAATGATGGCAGGCGTTGAGATCAACATGGTCTACGCCGGTATCGCCGGGGGCCATATCAAAAGCGGCAATTCCAATGGCGTGGTGGCAACCAAAAACAACGAGGTCACCGCCGCCGACATTCAACGGGTTATCGATGCCGCCCGGGCGCAAAACGTCCCCCTGGATCGGGAAATCATCCATGTCATTCCCCAGGAATTCATCCTGGACGGCCAGGATGGCATCAAAGAACCACTGGGCATGTCGGGTGTGCGTCTGGAAGCCCGGGTGCATATCGTCACCGGAGCGGTCGCCTCGGCGCAAAACATCATCAAATGCATCAACCGCTGCGGTTTGGACGTTGGCGATATCATCCTTGAACAACTCGCCTCCGCCGAAACCGTCCTGACCCCGGATGAAAAAGAATTGGGCGTCTGTCTGCTCGACATTGGTGGCGGCACCACCGACATCGCTATTTTTTCCGAAGGTCACATCAAACACACGGCGGTTCTCGCCATCGGCGGCGATCATATCACCAATGATATCGCCGTTGGTCTCCGGACCCCGACACGGGAAGCCGAAGCCCTCAAACGCAAGTATGGCTGTGCCCTGGTTTCCCTGGTGGATCCGGAAGCCATGATCGATGTCCCGTCCATCGGCGAGCGTAAACCCCGGGCCATCGCACGCCACATCCTGGCTGAAATCATCGAACCCCGTGTCGAAGAATTGTTTACCCTCGTCAGCCGGGAAATCGCCCGCTCAGGCTTCGAAGAACAAATCACCGCCGGCGTTGTCCTCACCGGCGGCTCAGCCATCACCGAAGGAATGGTGGAATTGGCCGAGGAGGTTTTCAACAAACCCGTTCGTCGCGGTTTACCCCAGGGAATAGGTGGTTTGACCGATGTGGTATCAAGTCCCATTTACTCCACTGCGGTTGGACTGGTACAATTCGCCAGCCTTAACGAAAGAGAGATGTCCCATCGTTTTACCCCCACCGAAACCAGGGCGGGTAGAAATGTGTTCCAGCGTCTTGTCGATGGGTTTAGAAATGCTTTCTAAATTGGATGTTTACCTGGTTCAATCCGGGTTCGAGGGGAGCAAAGACTGATGGCCATTGAATTTGAAAACAAGGAAGCGATGGACGCCCGTATCAAGGTTATTGGTGTTGGAGGTGGTGGTGGCAATGCCATCAACAACATGATCCAATCGGGTTTGGAGGGAGTTGAGTTTATCGTGGCCAATACGGATGCCCAGGCCTTGGCCCGCAGCATGGCCTCGGTGCGCATCCAGATCGGAGAAAGTGAAACCCGGGGACTCGGAGCCGGTGCCAAGCCTGAAGTAGGCAGGCGCGCCGCCGAGGAAAGCAGGGAACAGATTAAAACGGCGATTACCGGATCCGATATGGTGTTCATTACCGCAGGCATGGGGGGTGGAACCGGGACCGGGGCCGCACCTGTCATCGCCTCGATTGCCAAAGAATTGGGCATCCTGACGGTGGCGGTGGTCACCAAACCATTCGGTTTTGAAGGGAAGCGCCGCTTGCAATTCGCTGAGGATGGACTGGCGTCGCTCAGGCAGTTTGTCGATACCGTCATCACCATTCCCAACCAAAAATTGTTGGCGGTGGTGGGAAAAAATACGACCATCCTGGATGCCTTTCGCAAGGCGGATGATGTTTTGCAACAAGCAGTACGAGGCATCACCGATTTGATCACCGTTCCCGGTTTAATTAACGTTGATTTTGCTGATGTGCGTACTATTATGGAAGAGATGGGGCAAGCCATGATGGGGGCCGCGCAAGCTTCCGGGGATAATCGGGCTGTCGACGCGGCGGTCAATGCCATTTCCAGTCCCCTTCTGGACGATATCTCCATTCACGGTGCCCGAGGTGTCCTCATTAATATTACCGGTGGCTATAATCTGGCGTTGCAGGAAGTGGATGAGGCCGCTACCGTGGTGCGTGATATGGCTCACGAAGATGCCAATATCGTCTTTGGTGCCGTGCTGGATGACTCCATGGAAGATACCGTTCGGGTTACCGTCGTGGCTACCGGTATTGGCAACGCGGAAAGTGTCGCGCAATCCAAAGTCAAAGAACAACAGCAAGTCAAAAAAATTCAGCCTGGCAGATCGGTTGGACTGAGTTCCCAGGCTTCCAACGATGTGCCTCATGATCAGCCGGAGCGCCCCAGTTCGCGTCCCGCGCCAGTCAGGCGTCGTGTCGTGGCGGACCGCGAGGAGTTCAACCGCCCACTGGACCAGGTTAATAACGAAGATTCGTTTGACGTGCCTACATTTATCAGGCGTCAGATGGAGTGATGAAGCCGGACTCCCTGCGGGCAGGTATCGTTTCAGGATACCTCGCCCCGGGTCTCCGGGTTGTTCATGGTTGGCCGGTGGGAGGGGACACGGCTGCTGTCATGGATACACAGAATGTGTCAAGATTATTGCATACGATAATTTCTTGACGCTTCGTCTCAATTGACAGGGACGAATTTGAGGGCGTGATCACCCTCAAAGACATGCATTTGGTCCTTTTTCCCATGCAAGCCATCTGCAGACCCTGTTATTTTTCAGTTTTTCTTGGTATGCATCACTTTGATTAGGGGGTGTGACCATTTCCCTGAGTTGGCATAATAAGTGCGAAAAGAGAGTGTGAAGAGGCCGAGAGTCAAAGATTCTGCCAGATTGCTAATAGGATAGCAGGCAAGTCCCAGTACTCCGAGAGAGAGCGGTCTCACAGGGAAACCGATTCCTCATTTCTTGGAATCGTTTTTTTAAGGAAATATCCGCATGTACTTTCAAAGAACGCTTAAAAACTCAATCCGTTGCACTGGAATCGGTCTGCATGGAGGCAAAAAAGTCTACTTGTCCCTGCGCCCCGCCCCGGAAAATACAGGGATCGTGTTTCATCGCACAGACCTGAATGGGGCACTGATCCCCGCCCGGGTTGAAAACGTGACCGATACCCGATTGTGTACGACGGTCGCCAACGCCGATGGGGCTCAGGTCTCCACCGTGGAACACCTGCTGGCCGCGTTCGTGGGCTTGGGGGTGGATAATGCCTACGTCGATCTTGATGGTCCCGAAGTTCCCATCATGGACGGCAGTGCGGCACCTTTCGTGTTTTTGATTCAGTGCGCCGGTGTCGTGGAGCAATCCTTACCGAAAAAATTCATTCGGATCAAACGGCCCATTTCGGTCACCACCGAAAACAAAAAAGTGTCGTTTGAACCCTGTGACCATTTTCGTGTCACGTTTACCGTGGATTTTGAGCATCCTTTGCTGTCCAAACAAGGGGTGGGCTTGGATATCACCGAGACCACCTTCATCAAGGATGTCAGCCGCGCCCGTACCTTCGGTTTCCTCAAAGATTTGGAAACGTTGCGAGCCAATGGCTTGGCCAAAGGGGGTTCCCTGGACAATGCCATCGTCATCGGTGATTTCCGCATTCTCAATGAGGGCGGTCTGCGCTATGAAAAAGAATTTGTCCGCCATAAAATCATTGATGCCATTGGGGATTTGTTTCTTCTGGGGCACCCCATTCTCGGACATTTCAAGGGCGTCCGTTCCGGACATGGTCTCAACAACAGTTTGTTGAAAAAATTGCTCCGGCAACGCCAAGCATGGGAGTTTGTCGAGGCCCAACCCAAATCAAGGTTGGATGTGTCCAAGCCCAGACTGGATGTATTGGAGCAGTTGCCATCGTATGCAGGTGTGTCCGACGGCAATAGAACCGCTCTGGCCTTGAGCGCCTGAAACACCCCGGGCATCTTCTGAATTTCGGGAGTGGTCTCTGAATGTCGGGGGTGGGTAAAGACACTAACGCAAGAACACTCCGTCCCAACGCCAAAAAGCACACCAAAAAGCCCGTTTTTGTGACGGGCTTTTTGGTTGTTGTTGTAAGTGTTTCATGGCCCCCTCTCTCTGCCTCATTTTTAGCCAACCATGATGGTGGTTGTGCATAAAAATGGGCACTGTGATCTTTCTTTTGTACTGAAAATCTGGCAACCGGCAACCCAATTGGGTCATGCGGTTATTCTAAACCATAGCTATCTTGGGATGTGTAGTTATTGTCATCCTCGCCCCCGATTAAAGCCATTCGAGGTTCCCGCCTTCGCGGGAATGACGAGGCTTCAGCGGGGATCCAGAGGACTTTTCTACCTCCCCTGACTTTCTGGATTCCCGCTTTCGCGGGAATGACACTGGAAAACTACGTTTCCCGTGTTGGTTGCGGTTTAGTGTTGGTCGTATTCCTTGTATTTACAGATGGCAACACCACACACCTGGAGGGAACCCCTGACTTCTATCAAGGGATACCTGGGATTCAAGGGTTTGAGGTATTGTTGGTCACCGTGATGAATCATCTGTTTGAAGGTTGGTCGGTTGCTTCCTTCCCGTGCCACGAGGAATTGGTTGTGGGATCCTGGCATGGTTGGATCGACGACGATGATTTCACCCTCATAAAACTCTGGTTCCATGGAATCATCGGGAACCTTCAGGGCGAAACAGCGTTCGCTGGCCCGCGGTGAGACGGGAACCCACGCCGTGATACTGGGATTGAAGTTATCCTTGGACTCCCCGCAAAACTTGGCCATGTCATCCCAGGAAACCAGAGGAATGCGGGCGATCAGGGGAAAAGGTCGATAGGATTCCCCCTCCTTCAGGGTACCTCCTGGCACCGAGGCGTAATGGGCACCGCCCGCCAGAGCCATTTCGCCCAGGCCGGTATCCAACCAAATGGGATCAACGCCGCAGGTCAACGCGATGGATACGGTCTTGCGGGACAGACGGGATCGACCGCACTCGATCTTGTGAATGGCGGTCTGGCTCAGACCAACCTTGTCGGCAAGTTCCTTTTGGGTCAGACCGGCATGCTTCCTGGCTTGTTTGATGCGTTCACTCAAGTTACTGTTCATGGTGGGGTAGCTCTATTGAATTGTTGTCTCAACTTGCCCTTGATTTGCTCTCAACTTATCCTAATTGCAACTTCACATCTATTATTAACATGCTTTACTGGCAGTTGGAAGGCTAGAATGCCAACATTTTTCATGGGCTCTAATTTTTTATCAATGCGGCAGGACTTTGAAGACCCTCATATTGCCGGCCCGGAATGGAACCCGTCCGTTCATTCCACGATAATCTGTGGGAATCCTTGATCGGTCAGTCCCATTGTGGCGATGATTGCGGCAATGCGGGCGGCGATTTCCCGATATTTCTGGGTTTGCGGACTATTGGGATGGGCCACCATGATGGGGATACCTGAGTCGGCGTCCTCGCGAATCGCCCCATCCAATGGAATGTCGCCCAAAAACTCCAGGCCGAAGGCTTCCGCCTGTTTCCTGGCGCCACCATGCGAGAAGATTTCCGACCGATGACCACAACTCGGGCACAGGTAATAGGACATGTTTTCGATGATGCCCAGAACCGGTACATCCACCTTGCGGAACATGTTGATCCCTCTTTTGACATCGGCCAATGCCACATCCTGGGGTGTCGAAACGATGACAACACCCGTAATGGGGACTTTTTGCGTCAGGGTCAGTTGGGCATCCCCCGTCCCGGGCGGCAGGTCGATCACCAGATAATCCAGTTCTCCCCACTCAATATCGCGTAACAATTGTTCCACGGCCATGCCCACCATGGGACCACGCCATACCACCGGGGTATCTTCGTCCATGAAAAAACCCATGGACATCACCTTCAAGCCATACGCCTCGATCGGGGATAGTTTTTTTCCCTCTTGCTGGTCGGGTCGGTGATCGATCTTGAGCATCTTGGGCAGGCTGGGGCCGTAGATATCGGCGTCGAGAATGCCTGTTTTGGCACCGGCCTGCGCCAAAGCCAGGGCCAGATTAACCGCCGTGGTCGATTTGCCGACCCCTCCCTTGCCCGATGCCACGGCAATCACATTCTTGACATGGGGTATCAGGTTGTCCGACGCTTTTCTCGGGGCATTGCGAACCCTGGCCGTCATATCAATGGTAGCTCCCTTGACGTTGGCCACCCCCATGACCGCATCCAGGGCTTGGCGGCGCAACAGTTCCTTGACCGGGCAAGCAGGGGTGGTCAGCTCAATCTTGAATGAGACATGACCGTCTGCGATGGCGAGATCTTTGATAAAACCGAGACTGACGATGTCCCGGTGTAAATCGGGGTCCATGACCCCCTTCAACGCATCAAGTATCGCCTCTTGTGTCACGGATGACATGAAAGTTTTCCTTTCTTGAATGAATGCCCTCGAAATTTACCCAGGTTCCATAAGCTTTGTAGCATATCGTCATTGGCTGGGGAGTCAAGGCGACTTCAAGTACGGGCAACTGTAACGGGATCATCGGTGCGCGGGGATGGAGGGTGGTGACTGTGTCGTGCTTGAAGCCGGTTGCGCGTTGGTACCGGCGTGATACCGGTCGGCTGTGGGGTGCCAACCCACCACAATCAACATGACGAAAAAACCAAGCGTATACGCGATAATCACATGCCAGCCATGCCGGAGCCATTGACCGACCGACTTGGCTTCGTGAAACATATTGGAGAGGGCGACCCCCGCCGAAGAGCCAAACCAGATCATGGATCCGCCAAAGCCAACCGAATAGGCCAGCGTTCCCCAGTCATAACCACCTTGTTTGATGGCCAGCGCCGTCAGGGGGATATTGTCAAAAACGGCCGATACATACCCAAGGCCCAAAGCGGTAACCCAGGAGGCAACGGGGAGCTTTTCCACAGGCATCAACGAGGCGCAAACCACCAAAGAAAGAAGGAACACGCTGCCCTTGAAAGTTTCAGGCAACAGTTGCCAATCGGGACTGCGGACGGGAGACGATGCCACTATGGCAACCCATACCGCCACGCCAATGAAAGGGAAGGTATCGGATATTTCGTTGAACTTGATGTTGACCACCATGTTGACGGTGATGGCCATGACCAGAATGAAAGCCACTATGGCGACACGCACACCATCCACACGAACACCAACCGTACCGCTGGAATCCAGGGGGGCGAGCCTGTTCTGCTGGATCGCCCCGGGTATGCCACTGACAAACAGGGCAACAATTGCGCCCACGTAGGCATGAAAGACATCGGCAGGGCTGATCCCGGCAATCCACATCATCGTTGTCGTGGTATCCCCCACAACACTTCCCGCTCCCCCGGCATTGGAGGCTGCGACAATGGCCGCCAGATAGCCAATATGCACTTTGTTGCGAAACACTGTTTTGGCAACGGTTCCGCCAATAAGGGCGGCTGCGATGTTATCCAAAAAGCTTGAAAGAATAAATATCAGAACCAGGAGGACAAAACCTCCAACCCAACCGCTTGGGAGGAATCGGGGCAGCACGTCCGGAACCTTGCTGTGTTCGAAATGGTTGGAGAGCAGTGCAAACCCCATGAGCAGACACAGAAGGTTGGCGAGAATGACCCATTCATGCTGAAAATGTAATGCCAGTCCGCTCAGCCCCTCACCATGTTTAAAACCTGTAAAGATCATTTTGTACAATAGGATGGTTGTTACACCAACGAGGGCAACGTGCAGTGTCTTGTTGTGGAACAGGGCCACGCCCAACAAAACCAGGGCGAAAAGGATAAAATCCACCGGGATCCCAACAATCGATGGACCCACCAGGGATGGGGAGGCCGCGTTTGCCCAGGCAGTGGCAGGACAAAATGAAAGCACTGAAAACAATTTGATAATTCTGTGAATATTCAAAGGACACCATCTCCTGTCTAAATCTGACGCATTAATTTTTCATAAAGATTTGCGCTGTATTAATTTCTTGTAAAGATTTTCGAGACTGGAATCAAGGGGTGTTCTTAATTCTACTTTGTCACATTCGTTAACCTGAATGGATGTGACAAAGTAGAATTAAACAGTATCTCCCAAAAACGGTTCCAGGTAGGGTGCCACCTCGGCCAGAGCGGTTGTGCCCTGCACAACTTTGACCCAACCACTGGTCACCAATGGTTGGAAGCCCCGCCGTATGGCTTCGCGACGCAGGATGGAAGAAGCCTCGTTTTTAGCAATTCTTTGTTTCATTTCCTCATCAACCGTCAACATTTCGTAGATGACGGTACGCCCCACATGACCGGTCTGGTTACACGCGGGGCACCCTTTGCTTTCAAAAGTGGTTTCGGTAAGCTTCTGTTCGCTTTGGGGAACGCCCATGGCGAACAAAAGCTGTTTTTCGCTCTGAGTTGTTGGACGTTTGCTGCGACATTGGGGGCACAACCTTCTGACCAACCGTTGCGCGACCACCATGCTGACCGCGGAAGAGACCAGGAAAGGTTCGACCCCCATGTCAACCAGGCGGGTGATGGCACCTGGGGCATCGTTGGTGTGGAGGGTGGAAAAGACCCGGTGTCCGGTCAAGGCCGCCTGCACGGCAATTTTGGCGGTTTCCCCATCGCGTATTTCGCCCACCATGATCACATCGGGATCGTGACGCAAAAACTGGCGCAGGGCGCGGGGAAAGGTGAAGCCAATGCGCGGATTGACCTGAACCTGGGTAACACCATCCATGCGCACTTCGACCGGATCTTCGACCGACAGGACGTGGCAAAACTGGTGCCGCACGATGTGATCAAGCGCGGCACGCAACGTCGTCGATTTCCCGCTGCCCGTGGGACCGGTAACCAGAATCAGACCATGGGGTAAATCAACATTCTTCCGAAAACGCTCCAGATCATGTTGGGCGAAGCCGAGCTTTTCCATGGGCACCAAACCCACCTGAAGATCCAGGAGGCGCAAAACCATGGTTTCACCATGTACGGCAGGGATGTCGGAAACCCGCAGATCCAGCATGCGGTCGGTCAGACGCGCCTGGATGTGACCATCCTGGGGCAGGCGTTTTTCCGCGATATCCATACCAGCTACAACCTTGATACGTGAAATCAAGGAGTTTTTCAGGTGCAGTGGCAGGCGTATTTCTTCCAATAAACGGCCATCGACACGAAAATGAACATGTAAAAAGCGTTGGTCGGGAACCAGGTGGATATCGCTGGCCCGTTTGGCCATGGCATTGACAACGAGTTGGTCAAACAGGGAAGTGACGGGTTGCCGGGTATTGATTTCAGAAGCGGCGATGGGATTGATGCCACGCAGATCCAGTTTGCCGATGGGTTGTTGCGCTTCGGAGCGGGTTTCGCCACCGTACCAGTTGTCGATGGCAACCCGGATGAGAGATTCGGGGGCGAGACACAGATGAACTTTCAGACCGGAAAGCTGGCTGGCGCGTGGCACATCCACCAATTTGGGATCGGAACAGGCCATGAGCAGGTCGTTTTGGTCCAAACGAATGGGAATCGCCTGCCAACGGTCCGCATTTCTGCCGTCCATGCGCTGAATGGCCGCCGGATCCATCTGTTCCGCTTCAAGTTCGGTATAGGGCAGGTTCAGGGTAATGGCCATCCCCATGGCCATGGTGCGCTCCCCGATCAGGCCCCGTTCCACCAATAATTTCCATAAAGGTATGGAAGCATTGTTCTTTTTCCCTTCCTTGGCCTGCTGCATGGCTTCGCTGGTCACCAGACCCGCCGATAACCAAACATGGAGCAGATTGCTGGTATCTTCCAGACGTTGACAACCCAGCAACTCTAGCAACCGCTTGGCGGGTAACACCTCCTCCTGCATCAGCGCACTGAGCAATGGCTTGTAACGGGGCTGGGTCGCCAAAGCCTGATCGCTGAGGGCTGTTTTTTGTTCGGGATGCGGTTGATTCGGGTTGGTCTCAGTGTCGGTCATCATGAGTCATTGTTTGGGTGGTCGTCAGGTCCGGGAAATCGTCCTGTCGCGATTGGTGCGGTGGGTGTTGAGAAAACACCTTGCGATTGGGCAGTTCTATGCATTCTTGTCGGTTAGCGTCAACACATGATCATTCATGATCCATTTTTCTCAGCCTGGGGATACACAGGTTCCTTCATGATGCCATTTCCACTGGAATGCTCGATGATCAACTCCTGCAGCGCCTGTGCAGCTTCGGCAAAGGCGGCATCAGTCAACCGGAAATGCTGAAGCGCCAACTCCATGTCCGAGTGGTCATCCTCCATATTCCCCCCCAGTTTGGCCAAACGTATGACTCCCAGGGTGAGGCTGGACGACTTCAGCGCGTGCGCGGCAAGCCGTACCCCCTCGGAATCGCCATGCGTCAGGGCATGTTCCAGTTCAAGCAGCAATTCCGGCGTCCGCGCCAAATAGAGATCCACCATTTTCCCCAAAATGTCTTTGTTTCCCTTCCTGGCCAACTCAAGGATGCAGCCCAAAGCAACCTGGTCCAGGACCGGGGGATGCGGTACAGAATTTTCCGGTACAGAATTTTCCGGTACAGAATTTTCCGGTACAGAATTTTCTTTGACGGCATCCGTCGTGGATGACTCTGAAGAGGGAATGGGCTGCACATGTTCCTGGCCCACTCCATGATGCGCACCGGCTGGTGCTTCCTCATCAATGCCGCCGTCCGCCGGGGGTATCCAAGAATTCAAGATATTGCCCAACTCATTCTGGCTGAACGGTTTTTGTAAATAACCATCCATCCCGACTTCGACACACTGCCGTCGACTCTCCTGCAGGACGTGGGCGGTCAGGGCGATGATGGGGGTGCGAGGTCTGCCCGTCTCGTTTTCCCATTGGCGAAGGCGTCTGGTCGTTTCAAAGCCGTTCAAGATGGGTAGTTCGCAGTCCATGAAGATGATGTCGAAGGGAACGCATGTCTCCTGGACGGCGGTAATGGCCTGTTGGCCGTTGCTGGCGATCGTTACTTGGCACCCGAACAACTCCAGCGTCGCCATCGCCACCTCCTGGTTGACCAAGTTGTCCTCCACCAGCAGGATGCGGCCATGAAAACGGGCATTGTTAGGCGTCTTCGAACGCTGAACAGCCTGCAAGGCGACCAACTCGCGCCGATCCCCCTCCTGTTGCCTGCCAAAACGCACGGTGAACCAAAAAGTCGTTCCCATGCCAAGTGCGCTCTCCATCCCCAACTCCCCGTCCATCATGACCACCAGTCGTTGGGTAATGGCCAATCCAAGCCCGGTGCCGCCGAATTTGCGCGAAAAGGAGGGGTCTTCCTGAGAGAAAGCCTGGAACAGGTTTGCCTGGAATTCTGGAGCAATGCCTATACCCGTGTCGGTTATCTGGAAATGCAGCAGAACATCCGTGTCGCGGATTTCCCTGGCCTCGACCATTACCCTGACTGATCCGGAAGCGGTAAATTTAATGGCGTTGCCCACAAAGTTGAAAAGAATCTGGTTCAGGCGGTATGGGTCGCCGAGCAGGTGGACGGGGAGTTGATCCGCCATCCTGAAATCCAGGAGCAACCCCTTGGATTTGGCCATGTCGGTCAACAGCCCTTCGACATCCTGAAACACCTCATTCAGGTCGAACTGAGTGATATCCATGACCAGGTGACCAGCCTGGATTTTGGCAAGTTCCAGAATGTCGTTGATGATGCGCAGCAGGGTACGTCCGGAGCGGTGAATGGTTTCAATGTAGTGGCGTTGCTGCTGGGTAAGAGGGGTCCTTAAAGCCAGATCCGCCATCCCCAGCACACCGTTCATTGGGGTACGGATTTCGTGACTCATGGTGGCCAGGAAGATCGATTTGGCCTGATTGGCTGCTTCGGCAGCCTCCTTGGCCAGGCGCAACTGGTTGGTCTGTTCGAGAAGCTCGGTGGTGTCGTTGTTGACATGCACGACGGCAGGCGCACGTCCCCCACTCTCCGGGGTGAGGCGCCAATGACTGAAAATCGTGACCTTGCCCCGATCCCGGGCATGATGCACCAGATCGCCCTGCCAACGCCCGTGGAGAGCCAAATCAGCCATGATTTCCGGCAGGGGTTTGGGAAATTCGGTTCTCAATAATTCATGAAAAACCCGACCGACTGCCTCGTCGCTCCGCCAGCCATAAATCTCCTCCACGCCGATGTTCCACATCAGAATGTGGTGATCGAGATCGCAGACCAACAGATGGGCGCGACTGAGCAGCCTGGCCTGATCCTGCAAAAAGATCATGGTGGCGTGGTCGCGCTCTTCGGCAGCTTTCATCGCCGACACTTCGGTAAAGGTGACGATCAGTCCGTCCACCTGCCGATGGGCGGTGCGATAGGGCATGGTGCGCATCAGGTACCAGCGTCCCCGCTGATCCCGCACGTCCCGTTCCAGTACCCTATGGTCGGCGAGTACCTGATGGGCATCGACCAACGGATCGATGCCCATCAGGTTGTGGGCGATATCCGTCATCGGACGTCCGACATCGCCGGGAATCAGTCGCATGAGCAGGGTGGCCGCCGGAGTAAAGCGTTTGATGCGCAACTGCAGATCCAGGAACAGAATGGCGGTGTCGGTGCTGCTGAACAGGTTGGAAAGGTCGTCGTTGGCCAATTCCAGTTCCACGACCTTGGCGTCCAGCGTGGCGTTGGCGATGGACAACTCTTCGTTGAGGGATTGCAACTCCTCTTTCGAGCTTTCCATCTCTTCGTTGGCGGATTGCAACTCCTCGTTCATGGCGATGGTCTCTTCATTGAAGGCCATCAACTCTTCGTTGGAACTGCGCAACTGCGCGATGGTCCGTTGCAGGTCGTCCCGGGTGGCCCGCAGTTCCTGTTCCAGTTGCTGGATCAAAAACGCTTCGCCGGTCAGGTATGGTGTAAGGGGGATCTCTCCGGGTTCGTGGGCCAAGGAGATCAACAGCAACCGTTCCCCCGGCTGCGGAGAGATGGGGGAAACGGTCATGCGAGTCGCATGTCCGTTTCCGTCCGGGTGGGTCAGCGCGGTGGCCAACCGGTTCTCCTGAGCCACCCGCACCATGGCAGCCGACAACAGGCTGCGGACGTCGGGTTTGACCATGGCGATGATGGTATTCTGGGGTTCGCCATGAGGCACCATCAGAAAGGCCCGGGTGTTGCCGCTGACATGGAGGACTTCTCCCACCAGGGAGGTCAACACTATCGCGGGACCGTGATTTTCCAGCATGGCGCGGAAGATCCGGTCCATGTTGGAACCGCCGGTCACCAACAGGGAAGCGATCCCGGAGAGCCGTTGCAAGGGATTGCCGGTCAGCAGGGGGATTTCCTTCCGGTTGGGAGTCTTGCCCTTATGGCGGTAGATTCGCCAAGCTTTGGATACCGCCTCGAAGTACTTCGCCTGCTGTCCCAGGGACTCGGAAGCACCCAGAAAGAGGTAGCCATCCTTGTTGAGGACAAAACGGAACACCGAAAGCAGTTTTTTTTGCGCATCCTGCTCCAAATAGATGAATACGTTGCGGCAGACCACCAGATCCATCCGGGAAAAGGGGGGATCGCTCAACAGGTTGTGGGAGGCGAACACGACCGACTCCCGCACTTCGCGTTTGATGTGGAAAGACGGTTCATGCCGGGTGAAGAAGCGTTCCAGGCGTTGCGGCTCGATCTCCCGTATCACCTCCTCGCGGTAATATCCGGTGCGCGCCTCCTCCAGGCCCGTATCGTCCAGGTCGGTGGCAAAAATCTGGATAGGATGGGTCAGACCTTCGTTTTCACGAAATTCATGGAGGAGCATGGCGATGGAATAAGCCTCCTCGCCAGTGGCGCACCCGGCCACCCAGACCCGTACCGGTTGCAAGGGATCCTTGCCGGCGAACAACCGGGGAACCACCTGACGCTCCAGGATCTGATAGGCCTCCCGATCCCGGAAAAAGCTGGTGACGCCAACGAGAAGGTCTTGAATCAACAAATCCAGTTCTTCCGGTTTCTGTTCGAGCAGTTCCAGATAACCAGTGATGGTTTGGATGTTCTTGAGCTGCATGCGGCGTTCCATCCTGCGCCGCAGGGTGGTTTTCTTGTAGCCCTGCAGGACGCTCCCCTTGCGGGCGGCGGCCAGGTTCAGGATGGTCTCCAGCAGGGCATCCCTGTTTTGCGGAGCAACTGGGAGAGGCGGGGCGGGCACGGCAGCCGTTGGATTCCGGGCATGAGCCAGTAGTTCGATCACCGCACCGGGAATTTCCGCCGGAGGCAGTACCAGGTCCGCGCCGGCAACCTTCAGAGCCGCCCTGGGCATGCCGTCGAAAGTGGCGCTTCCCGGTTCCTGCACCACCCCGATTCCCCCACTTTCCCGGATCGCCTTGAGGCCCAACGCCCCATCCCGTCCCGAACCCGAGAGGATGACGCCGATGCTCTGCGGACCGAATTGTTCCGCCAGCGAATTCAACATCACATCGATGGGGGAAAAGTGCCGATGGGAGGAATCCGGCAGTATCAGCCGCACCCCCAAGGGGGTGAAGGTGATCAGGTGTCCCGGAGGCGTGAGATAGACCTGATCAGGCAACAACCGCTCATGGTCCTTGATGGTCACAACGGGCATGCGGGTCCAGTGTTCCGAGATTTCCGGCATCAGACTCTTGCGGTCCGGGTCCAGATGCTGCATCACCACGAAGGTCAGGCCGGAAAGTGCGGGAATGGCCATGATCAGGCTTTTCAACGCCTCCACGCCACCTGCCGAGGCACCGATGCAGCAAATGGGCACAGAGGGCTTTTCGAACGGTTCTGCAGACCCAATGGAATCTGACGCCATATTTAACCCCTGTGCAATCGAATTGGTTTACGTCTTGTCTCCAGATTCCCCTGGACATGAATAAGGTCGATTCCGTTTGGCGACTTACACCTCCTGGCGGCCTTGGCCCACGGATTCCTATTCGGGAAACACTGAATCCCCTGACCGAAAAAAACCGCCTGTTTCGAATGATTTCAATTCGATTTATAAAAGAGCGAGATCCTCTAGAATACATTCTCCGCCTATATTACGTTAAAACACAAGGAAATGTTTCAATGTACCCGCGCACCGACGTGTCCATTCCACACCAAACCACCAACCGTCGACGCTCAGATCACTCCAAGAATCCATCCCTCCAACTCCGCAGTTTTCCTCTCTGGCAACGTAAGGGGTGGTTGGCCTTGATCATCGTTTCGGCCAAAGCGCATGGAAGATGCTTCGGCTCCGTCT